>CAILCX010000164.1 GCA_903832775.1 uncultured Methylobacter sp.
CCGAGCGCATGGCTACCAGTGATCAACAATATCGTGATGCCGAAAACTCGCAGGACAAAATAACACTGAGTTTACGCAGTGCCTTACAAGAAACTTTTACTACGCTGGTTTATCCCGGCAAAGACAATGCCTTGCGTGTGACGGATTATCGTATTCACTTTGAAAACAATCAATTTGACGGTGAAAAGCTGATTCGCGACACCTTGGCACAAAAAGGCAAGTTTACCACTGATGTCAGTAGCGATACCTTTCGTAAAAAGGTTGAAGCGCGATTATTTCGGAATCAACAAAAATCCCAGTGGAATGAAGTGCTCCGAACCGCTGCGACCAATACTGACTGGAATTTTCATGATCCCAAAGCACTTGATGCACTCAAGTCAAAAATGCTTGATATGGGTGCATGGGTCGATGATGGCGGCATTATTAACCGTACACCACCAAAGCCGGAAACTCAGGTCAACATTCAAGTTCTAAGCCGTAATGCTGATACCGGCGAGGCTAACTTAAAAATCACTCCGATCAACGGAGACAAAGTGCTCTATGAGTTGGGCAAGAGCTCGCCCAGTTCGGCATCAATGGATGTTGCGGAAACTGAAGGTGGTTATTCTCGATTTAGCACTAGCGATATGCATGTCAGTTTTATATGTGTCGATAGTCGTGGCGTACATGAAGAAGGCAGCGTTTATTGTTGGGAAAACACCTTGCAACTTAAGCATGAGGTTATTCAACAAGGCGATAAGTGGCAAGTTGAACTAAAAGCAGTTCCGGGTGGTGCGAAAATAAGCTATACCACCGATGGCTCAGATCCCAGCACTTTAGGCGCTGTTTATGACAGTGCCTTTGAAGTTCCTGAGGCCAGTCGGTTTGTGCAGGCCATCGCTACTAAAGACGGCATACAATCGCGACTTGAAAAAATCGATATGGATCAGTATCGAAATAAAATAGTGGTCATTGATCCGGCAAAACCATTGATCTGGAATTCCGGCAAACTAGGAACCTTATCTGCAAAAGCGGCTTTTGACTTTATTGAACAACTCATAAAATACGAAGGAATGGCGCAAGGACTTATCATGGATGTGTTTGCCAATGATGACTCAGCGTCACTAACCTACAGCACTGAAGCATCTTTTACTTGCACAGGCGAAGACATCAAAGCGATATTGGACAAACTGCAAGGCGTGATGAAAGGTAGCCAGGTTAGTATCAGCGTTGAAGAAGTTAAGTTTCAGAAAGGCCAACAACTAACTGATTGGCTTGCAGAAATAGGACACCAACTTCAACCCGGTGAAGTGCGGCAATGACTGTAGCCGTAAAAAAATCGCAGCCCTTGGGCTTCGGCTTTGATCAAGAACAAACCGAGCACTGCTTTATTGTCACTGTGCCCATCTCAAAAGCAAAAGATGCCAAGGTACTTATTTCCGAACATTTTCACTGGATTAAACCGGAAAAAGGACAAGAAACGTCCCCTACCTTTAATGATATTGATGCCCAATTAAAGGCGGTTTTAAACCGTCACACTTGGGAACAGATAGAAGAACACGTTAAGGCAGAGTTTAACCGCCGCTTACGTAACTTGGGCGTGAAAACCGGCCAGTGGCTTAAAAAAGGTCAAATTCCGGTTGATAGAACTCTAGGCAAAGAACTTACCTTGTTAGCCTGGGCTTTGGAAGATGCAGATCCGGAATTATCAGTCGCAGCCGTACATAACTGGCTGGGCCTGGTGCCTGAAGAACGCTGGTGGCTTTATACCATGACCAATGCCGCCACAGGCCATGCAATTAATGGGCGTAATAAAGGCTGGCGTAAAGCTGTGCGATTTGCGTTAACAGAAAACCCGGTCATGGAAGGTGTGTTGCGTAATCGCAAGGCAGAGTTTGAATTGTCGTTAATGTCTGGAAAAATGTAGGCGGGGATAGACAGTCTCTATCAAACTTGATAGTCAACATGGAAAACCTTATTATAGCTTAAATTATAGCCATACTAGAGTGCGCGCCGATGAAAACCAGTACCATAGCCGAGGCAAAAAACAACCTGTCACAATTGATACATCAGCTTGAATCTGATGAAGCCATTCATCTTACCCGTCATGGTAAGCCGGTTGCAGTCATGTTGTCAGAGTCCAATTATCAAAAGCTCACCCATAAAGACAATAGCTTGTACCAAGCCATCCAACAATGGCGAAATCAGTTGGATGGCGATAGCGCTTTGACGAATGCTGAGCTTACAACTTTACGCGCTGCAAGCCAGGGGCGAGAGTTTTCATGGGACGAGTAATCTATTTGCTGGATAGCAATATC
>CAILCX010000165.1 GCA_903832775.1 uncultured Methylobacter sp.
ATAAGGAGAAATTTTATGCGTTATCTGCACACAATGGTTCGGGTTAGAGATTTAAACGAATCCCTGGATTTTTATTGCAATAAAATGGGTTTGGTTGAATGTGACAGGATGGAGAGTGAAGCAGGTCGTTTTACGCTGGTTTATCTGCATGCCCCCTTGGATGCCGAGCAGGCCGTCAAAATGCAGGCACCTTTACTGGAGCTAACCTACAACTGGGATACCGAAGAATACCAGGGCGGCCGTAACGTTGGTCATCTTGCTTTTGAAGTCGATAATATTTATCAAACTTGCCAACGTTTAATCGATGCAGGTGTGCTCATCAACCGTCCGCCACGTGATGGCCGGATGGCTTTTATACGTTCTCCGGACAATATATCAATCGAATTTTTGCAAAAAGGCGCAGCTCTTGCAACTGCGGAGCCTTGGCATTCCATGGAAAATATAGGAACTTGGTGAGTTGGTTGAGTCTTTCATACCTCTTACATCAAAAATCTTAGTTAGTTTTACCGCAATAATTCATTTGATTAGCTAGACGTTACCCGATTTTTATAATATCTGAGATTGATCGGGTTAAGTCAAACGCTAAACTCAAGCCCCCTTTCCTCTCACCATTCATAACAGTACAGCTTGGTTTATGCCGCTGCCACTTTCCAATTTAAACTCTGTCAACATTAGTTTTTACTTTATTTGATCAGATTCACGCTTTTGTAATATTTAGACGTTAACCTACCGGCCATATCAAGAAGACTACAAAAATATTTTGTCGGGTTGATGTGCTTCATGTCATTGATAAATATGTATTTCTTGGCAGGCAAGTAATGAGGGTTAAATCCGCAGGATTAATTTAAAACTTGCTTTGGCAATTGCGTTGGCATGTAGCCATGCCCTTGCAATTGATTTGTTTAACCCGTGAACAGAAGCCTTATCGTTCGCGAACTGCAATTCAAAAAAATTGTTAACAATAGAGTCTTAATAAATGCTAATCAAAAAATTTTGTTTTTCCGTAATGGCCATTTCATTATTGCTTGTTGGTTGTGCTAATCAGGCATCCAAGAATGAAAGTCAGCCAAGTGCGACTCTGCCAAGCGCAACCGATTTAAGCTTTCGTGAATTCTATAAGTTGCCGATAGGCCCGCTTGGACTGGAACCTACAGCCAAGCTGTTGAGTCTGAGAGATAAACGCGTTCATCTCCAGGGCTTCATGGTCAAAGAAGATGAACCAACGGCTGGAATTTTTATGGTAAGTCTGGTTCCTGTCAATATCCCTGACAAAGAAGATGGTCCGTCTGATTATCTTCCTGGGGCAACCGTATTTGTTCATATGCCTGCCGAAGATGTAGCAAAGACTCTGGCCTATCGTCCCGGTATGTGGGATTTGGTCGGTACATTGCAATTGGGCGCCAAGGAGGAAAACAACGACCGAATTTCCTATGTCCGGTTAGTGCTGGATCAAGCTCCCGCGCAAAGTTCTGCTGAATCCCAAGATGAACATAAAGAAGTGACCAGTCAGCGTTAATGCTTAGACATTTTAGTAGTTTTTGTTTTACCAAAAGTATTTAGGAGCTATGCAGCATCGATAGGGACATTTTTTTCTCACGTTACGATCTCAAAAACCTCAACTCAGGACTATTTATGAAAAACCGTAATACTCTGCTGGCTCTTGCTATTGCCGGCATACTTGCCACTGGCGCTGAAAGCGCCAGCGCTCTTACTATCAGCCGTTTAACGCCTCCTAGCCAGTTGTTTGCTACTGGCGGTGTTGTTGCTAGCCCGATGATTTCCCGTTTTATTCAGGGACAGCGTTTTGACCTGCAAGCAACTATACGTCCAGATGCAGGACAAACGATTACTCAAGTCGAGTTTAAAGTTGACGGTGTTTCGGTTGGTGTGGCTAATGCGGCACCCGCTTCCGGTATTAAAACCTCGCTGGTTCCAGCTACAACGCTAACTACTGCAACTACTCCCGTTGCTAATGCAGTTTCAGCTTCAGTTCGTGGTTATTCCAACCTGACTGCTGGTGTACGCACATTGACAGCAACAGCTACGCAAAGCAACGGTTCAATAGTTACAGCAACAGGTAGCTTTGAAGTAGTTGGTATTACTCAAGCGGGTCGTAAAGTTAAAAATGTCATCATTTTGTTGGGTGACGGTATGGGCGCAAGTCACCGTACTGCAGGCCGTATCGTAGCTAAAGGTTATTCACAAGGTAAAGCTAATGGTAAATTAGCGATGGATAGCTTAACGAATACTGCAATGATTATGACAGCATCTTTAGATACTATCGTGACAGATTCAGCACCTGGTATGGCTAACTATGTAACGGGTAATAAAGCAGCATCAGGGCAAGAAGGCGTATGGCCAGATGATACGAACGATCCATTTGACGGTCCTCGTATGGAATATATGTCTGAATTTTTAGCACGTACGCAAGGTAAAAAATTAGGTATCGTAACAACTGCGGACGTATTTGATGCAACACCTGCGGCGAATGCAATTCATACATCAGATCGTGGTAAAGGTACAGGTATTGTTGATCAATATCTAGATGATTCGTCTAAAACAGGTTTAACAGTGTTAATGGGTGGTGGTCGTAAATGGTTCTTACCAACGCCAACAACCATCACTACGAATGCGTCAACTACATTCAATGGTTCTGCTCGTTCTGCTTCTGCGAGTGCAGATTATGCAGCAGCTGCAGATTTACAAGCAGGCTGGGGAATCGCAGCGGGTAACGCAACTGATAACACACGTGATTTAATCACAGACTTCCAAACTGCTGGTTGGACTTATGCGGCTGATAAAACAGCATTAGATGCGGCGGGTACACCAGCTAAATTATTAGGCTTGTTCTCATTATCAAATATGAACATTGCTAAAGACAAAATTGATGGTCGTCGAGGTGTTTATCCTTTAACTTCTGGATCTGCATCGGTTCCAACTTATGCAACAACTAAAATCGTTGAAGATTACGGATTTCCTGATCAACCGATGTTAGATGAGATGGCAACTAAAGCGATTAGAGTATTAGATGCTAATAGCCCTAATGGTTTTGTATTAATGGTTGAGGCTGCTTCTATCGATAAACAAGCGCATGAAATGGATAGTACACGTTTTATGATGGATGTGGTTGAATTTGATAGAGCCGTGCAAAAAGCCAAAGATTATGTCGACGGTACAGGTGATTTCGCGGGCACGCCACATCCTGATACTTTAATTTATGTAACAGCTGACCATGAGTGTGCGGGGGCAACTATTATTGGTGCTTCTCTTAAAACAGATGCGAATTTAATTACAGAAGTTGCAACAAATGGATCTTTATTAGGTTCGACTGCTGATACTTTAAATCAGCCAGTATTGCGTAAAAATGTAGTTGGTAATTATCAATCGGCTGGTTTCCCTAAATACACCATAGCTGCAGATGGTTTCCCAACTGTTTGGGATCCTAATAATAAAGTGTTAATTGGTTATGGTGCAAATGCTGACCGTTACGAGAACTATCGTACACGTCCTTATCCAAGTAACGATTCTCAACAAGTTGGCAATGGTGTTGCACCATTAAATGCTTATCCTCGTAATAACTTGTATGATGGGCTTTCAACGGGTACTCGTCCATACCAACAAGCAGAAGGTTTCTTTATTACTGGTCAAGTTGCTGGTTCGCAAGCGGTTCACAGTGGTGGAGACATTCCATTAACAGCTTATGGTCGTGGCGCTGGCGAACTGGGTGGCACTATCGACAACACTGACGTGTTCTTCGCTGTTATGAAAGCAGTAGTTGGCGGCACAACTAAATAAGTTATTACTTTAACGACTGAGGGCGGATTGTTCCGCCCTTTTTGGAGATTATAAAATGTTTAATCGCTTTAAGAATATAACGCCTTTCATGGCGTTAGTTATTGGCTTAACGGTAGTTCAACCGACATTAGCTTCAACCATCGATTTCAGCACATTGGCCGCTGGTGCAAATGTCAACTCAGATCCCAATGCTTCATCCTTGGGTATTACTTTTGACAATGCTGTATTCTTGCCTAATAAAGACAGTGAAGGCTCGGATATTCCTGGCTCGGATCATTGGCAGATAGATACCACAGCTCCTGCAGTTACTGTTGCCAATGGAGCTACTTTGGGTGGCGCTTATGCAACAGTCAATGGATTGGATGCGATTCAACAGACCGTTCTGATGCATCTTGGTGGCATTTTTGACGTTTCAAGCTTTTCTGTTAATGCCAGTAGTTATGATGGCGAATCATTTGGTGGATTATACGGATCAAAGCTTGATTTCTTGGATGTTAACGGATTCAGCTTAGGATCAATTGCTTACTCCGTTACTGGGAACATTTTTTCAGCTGCTTTGGCTACTCCATTACAGGGTGTAACAGATGTGGTATTGGCCGGTGGCGCAGTCTACAACAACATTTCCTTTAACGTTGCAGCTGTTCCAGTCCCAGGTGCAGTTTGGCTGTTCGGTTCTGCGTTGATGGGATTTATGGGGGTTTCACGTCGCAATAAAAAAGCTTAAGTCTTCACAGGTTATAAGACCCAGCAATTGGGGAAGTCTATAAAAAGCGGCGACAAAGCAATCTTGTCGCCGCTTTTTCTATTTTAACGTTATGAGTTTTTGATGATGGAGTTTGACTGTCGCTCCATCCAAACTAGATTTAAAAAAACTTAAATTGCCTTTTTAATCCGTTCCAACGCATTCTGCAAATTAGCCATACTGGTGGCAATCGAAATCCGAATGTGTCCTTCTGAACCAAATGCCGAACCTGGCACCAACGCAACACCGGCTTTTTCGATTAAATAATCCGAAAACTCCAAATCGTTGTTAATGCCATCCAAACGGGCAATCAGTTTTTCTACATTGGGGAATACGTAAAAAGTACCGTCGGTTTCAAGACACTCGACGCCGTCTATGCTGTTTAATTCAGCAACGACGTAATCGTGGCGTTTTTTAAATTCAACACATGTGTTGCCAATAAAACTTTGCTCACCGGTTAACCAAGTTTCGGCGTTATAACCGATACGCCAGCCGGTTAGTGAATAGGCTTTTGATACACCATTCATAAACACGGTACGATCAAAAACTCGGGATGAGCGTTTAAAATATTAGCAAAAGACCTCGGTTCCCAGAGAATTTGCTCGTACATGTCATCGGTTGCAATGAAAATATTTAGAAAGTCTTTAGGTGCATCGCCCAGTCTTTTCAGTTTTTCCAGATAAAAAGCAACGCCAAGCCCATTGACGGAATTGATAAAAGTTAAGCATATGGTGTCAGCATGCCCTCGTTGTAGCTGGGAATGAGGTTTTTTTCGAAGACATGAAGGATTAAATTTATTTTTCGAGGTGATAATCTATGTAATTCAACGCATAACTTTAACTTAATTTTTAGTAGTGGTTGATAAATATTTAATTTATTTAATTTCGATGTGTTAGGTATTAAAAAATTGTTGTTACACTCAAAATTTAAAGCAAATTCCAATTAATCAAACGAGTTTATGAGAATAAGTCATAAGAAACTGCTGTCTCTTTTAGTGCTTTTGTTATCGTTAGTACCTTCGTTCGCTCAGGCTCATATTGGTAATAGTATTATTAGCGGTTGGTACAATGGCTTTAATCATCCTTTGCACGGTTGGGATCATATTTTGACTATGCTCGCAGTTGGCATTTGGGCTGCGCAATTGGGTGGCCGATTTATATGGCAACTTCCCATAGCCTTTGTTTGCATGATGAGTCTTGGCGGAATGGTCGGTATGACGGGAGTAAATGTGCCGGGAGTGGAGACGATTACGCTACTTTCGGTTCTGGTTTTCGGTTATTTGGTCGTCCGACAACTTCGATTTCAAACGACAGTCAGCTTGTTTATTGTGGTTTTCTTCGCTTTTTTTCATGGCTATGCGCACGGCCAGGAAATGCCGGCTTCGGTCAGTTTGCTCTCATTCGCCTTGGGCTTTATATCGGCAACGCTGCTTCTGCATGGCGTGGGCATTTCGGCGGCTTCCTTGGTTCTGTTGACTTTTACTGGATTGCTCAGCACTAATGCCTATGCCCAGCAATCTGCCGGTGCTGGCAATGATGACCTCAAGGTAGAAGCAAATGAAAAGGAATTGGTTGAGCTTTCCGATATGGTTGTCAGTCAGAGAGCCGATTCACTGGTAGGTATTGCCGATAGCGCGTCCCAAGGCAATGTAGGTCAGGAACAGTTGAAATACCGTGCCGTTAATCGTCCCGGCGAAATACTTGAAACGGTGCCAGGTCTCATCGCCTCTCAGCATAGCGGCGAAGGCAAGGCTAACCAGTATTATTTACGTGGTTTTAATTTGGACCACGGTACCGATTTTTTAACCCAGGTTGATGGCGTTCCTGTAAACCAGGTTTCTAATGCGCACGGACAGGGTTGGACAGATACCAATTTTCTTATTCCCGAACTGATTAAGACTCTGAGCTATCAAAAAGGCAATTACTACGCGGAAAATGGCGATTTTTCAAGTACTGGCGCAGCAAACATCCAATATTTCAATGACATACCAGCCAATAAGATCAAATTTACCGGTGGAAGTTATGATTATTATCGGGGGCTGGTTACGGGGTCAAGTAAAAAAGGCGATGGTAACCTTCTTTATGCCGGTGAGTTTGTCAATAATGGTGGGCCATGGACAGTTAGCAATGACTATCAAAAATTTAACGGCGTATTGCGCTACAGCCAAGAGATTGATGATTCGGGCTGGAGTGTCACCGCAATGGGCTATAAAGCCGATTGGAAATCAACAGATCAAATTCCCAGGCGTGCCGTAAACTCGGGTTTGATTGACCGCTTCGGGAATGTTGATCCTACGGACGGCGGTGACAGTCAGCGCTATAGTCTGACTACTGAATGGCATCGGCAGAGTGCGGTTAGTGCTACCAAGTTGATGGCCTACGGGCTTTATACCGATATGAATTTGTTTTCTAATTTTACCTATTTTCTTAATAATCCGGTGCGTGGCGATCAATTTACGCAACCCGACCGACGTTGGGTAACGGGTTTTAAAGCAAGCCATAGCTTATTTCATAAAATAGGCACTGCTGAATCCGAGAGTACTCTGGGGTTACAAGTTCGTAACGATAATATCCACAACGCATTGCAGCTAACCCAAGCCCGGCTCACTTATGAAACTGTTCGGGAGGATAACATACAGGTAAGCAATATCAGTCCTTACGCGGAAAACAAAACGCGCTGGAATGATTGGCTGCGCACCAGTCTGGGAGTGCGTTTTGACGGATATCGCTTCGATGTTGCCAATAGCAATGTCTTTGCTAATAACGGTAATACTACGGATGGCTTGGTGAGTCCAAAACTCGGCATAATCTTCGGGCCTTGGGCGGATACTGAGTATTACCTCAATGGCGGCCTTGGTTTTCACAGTAACGATGCGCGCGGAGTCAATATACGTGTTGATCCTGCTACCGGCAAACCAGTTGATGTGTCTGGAAATCCAATTAAACCAGCGGCTCCACTGGCACGCACTTACGGTGCAGAAGTCGGTCTTCGTACCAGTTTGTTTAAAGGGCTTCAAAGCACACTGTCTTTATGGTGGCTGGACATTGATTCCGAACTATTGTTCGTCGGAGATGCGGGCACTACGGAGGCCAGTCGCCCCAGTCGTCGTTACGGTGTTGAGTGGGCAAATTATTATTCCCCTACCGATTGGTTGACCTTTGATGCCGATTTCAGTTATTCAAAAGCACGTTTTAGAGGAACTGCTCCCGAGGGTAATTATATACCTGGCTCAATTGAAACAGTCGTGGCCTCAGGTGCAACGTTTCATGATGTGTATGGAGGCTTTTTTGGTGGGCCACGCTTACGCTATTTTGGTCCAAGGTCATTGATCGGAGACAATAGCGTTCGCTCAAATCCAACGGTTATGTTGTCCGCAATGTTGGGCTACGAATTTAACAAGAATTGGTCGCTACAAGCCGAGATGTTTAATTTGCTTAATCGCAAAGACAGTGCAATTGACTACTACTACACATCACGATTGCCTGGCGAACCGGCTGCTGGTGTATCTGATATTCAGTTTCATCCGATTGAGCCGATCAGTTTTAGGATGGGTTTGACAGCATCTTTTTAGTGGAACTTTGAGCTATGCTGTTTTGTATCGTTCAAGCTTAGAGACATTGGATGATGCGGGTTGAAACAGTTGCTTTAACCCGCATCAAAACGAATTTTTTATAAAACTTAAATCGCTTTCTTAATCCGTTCCATCGCATTCTGCAGATTCGCCATGCTGGTGGCAATCGAAATACGAATGTGTCCTTCCGAACCAAACGCAGAACCAGGCACCAAAGCAACTCCTGCTTTTTCGATTAAATAATCAGAAAACTCCAAATCGTTGTTAATGCCGTCTAAACGGGCAATCAATTTTTCGACATTGGGGAATACATAAAAAGTACCATCCGTTTCAAGACACTCGACACCGTCTATGCTGTTTAATTCAGCAACCACGTAATCATGGCGCTTTTTAAATTCAACACACATGTTCTCAATAAAACTTTGATCGCCGGTTAACGCAGCTTCAGCGGCATGTTGTGAAATCGATGTCGGGTTGGAGGTGCTTTGCGATTGAATTGTGCACATTGCTTCAATCAAATCCGCAGGACCTGCGGCATAACCGATACGCCAGCCGGTCATTGAATAGGCTTTGGAAACCCCATTCATAACCACCGTGCGATCATAAAGATCGGGATGCGCGTTTAAAATATTAACGAACGTACCCTGTTCCCAAAGAATATGCTCGTACATGTCATCGGTTGCGATGATGATATTTGGAAAGTCTTTAAGTACATCGCCCAGTGCTGTAAGCTCTTCCAGACTATACGCAACTCCAGACGGATTGGAAGGGCTATTGATAAAGATCAACCGTGTTTTCTCGGTGATCGCTGCGCGCAATTGTTCAGGAGTTATTTTGAAACTTTGCGCCTGGGTGGTTTCGATAATAACCGGTACGCCATCGGCCAATAACACCATGTCAGGATAAGAAACCCAAAATGGCGCGGGAATAATCACTTCATCACCGGCATTGAGCAACGCCTGAGTCAGATTGAAAGAGCTTTGTTTGCCGCCGCAAGACACCAGAATCTGATTGGCTTGGTAATCCAGACCGTTATCGTTTTTGTATTTGGCGATAATGGCTTTTTTCAGGCTGGGAATGCCGTCAACTGCGGTATATTTGGTGAAACCGCTGTCAATCGCCTTAACAGCCGCCGCTTTGATATGATCTGGTGTATCGAAATCAGGCTCACCGGCGCCAAGACCAATAATATCTTTACCGGCCGCGCGCATTTGTGCGGCTCTGGCAGTAATTGCCAAAGTTGGAGAAGGTTTAACTGACTGGACTCTGTTGGAAAGTTTGATGCTCATGGTTCACCGTGTAAAATCTAATGTAAAAAAATTGCGTGGATTATACCTTATGTAGCATGGCTTACTAAGAGTACGATGCTAAAAGTTCAATCTTTTAAGTTTATTGAGAAGTTTAAGTGAAAAAGAAATTTAAAATCCACAGTCGCTTCCAACCTGCCGGTGATCAACCCACGGCGATAAAAGCTTTGGTCGAAGGCCTGAATGATGGCGAAGTGCATCAGACGCTGCTTGGCGTAACCGGTTCCGGCAAGACCTTCACCATTGCCAATGTCATTAATCAGGTGCAGCGACCTGCCATGATCATGGCACCCAATAAAACCTTGGCCGCGCAATTATACGGGGAGATGAAGGAGTTTTTTCCGGAAAACAGCGTCGAGTATTTTGTGTCTTATTACGACTATTACCAGCCGGAAGCTTATGTTCCGGCCTCGGATACCTTCATCGACAAAGATGC
This sequence comes from uncultured Methylobacter sp., assembly GCA_903832775.1. Taxonomy (GTDB): domain Bacteria; phylum Pseudomonadota; class Gammaproteobacteria; order Methylococcales; family Methylomonadaceae; genus Methylobacter_A. The sequence goes on from CAILCX010000165.1 coordinate 9,852, forward strand.
AGCGATTAACGAGCATATTGAACAAATGCGTTTATCCGCCACCAAAGCCCTGATCGAACGGGACGATACCATTGTTGTTGCCACGGTTTCGGCGATTTACGGCTTGGGCGAACCTGAATCGTATTTCAAAATGGTGTTACATCTGGTCAAAGGCGACATGATCAATCAGCGCGATATTCTTCGTCGGCTGGCGGAAATGCAATATACCCGCAATGACCTCGACTTACGCCGAGCTACCTATCGGGTAAGAGGCGAAGTTATTGATGTTTACCCCGCTGAATCTGATAGTGAAGCGTTAAGAATCGAATTATTCGATGATGAAGTGGAACGCTTGTCGTTATTCGATCCGCTGACCGGAGAAGTTATAAGGCGACTGGCGCGTTATACGATTTATCCAAAAAGTCATTACGTCACGCCGCGAGAACAATTGCTGGAAGCGGTTGAGGCCATCAAGATTGAGCTTAAAGACCGACTTAAGCAACTGCATTCATTAAATAAACTTGTCGAAGCACAGCGACTTGAACAACGCACCCTATTTGATATTGAAATGATTTTGGAAGTTGGTTATTGCTCCGGTATTGAAAATTATTCCCGCTACCTGTCCGGCAGAAACGCAGGGGAATCTCCGCCAACAATGTTTGATTATTTACGCGACAATGCACTGGTGATTATTGATGAAAGCCATGTGGCCGTGCCACAGATCGGCGCAATGTATAAAGGTGACCGTTCGCGCAAAGAAACGTTGGTTGAATACGGTTTCAGGCTGCCATCTGCGCTGGATAACCGTCCGTTGATGTTTGATGAGTTTGAAGCCAAAGCACCTCAACGGATTTATGTTTCGGCAACACCCGGTCCCTACGAAAGAGAGCACTCCGGTGTGTTTGCCGAGCAGGTAGTGCGGCCGACCGGCTTGCTTGATCCGGTTGTGGAAGTGCGCCCCGCCACCACCCAAATTGACGATTTGTTATCTGAAATTCACAAGCGTGTCGCAGTTAATGAACGCGTTTTGGTGACCACGCTAACTAAAAGAATGTCCGAAGATTTAACCGAATATTTGTCGGAACACGGCGTGCGGGTGCGTTATTTGCATTCGGACATTGATACTGTAGAAAGGGTTGAAATCATTCGGGATTTACGACTCGGGCAGTTTGATGTGTTGGTCGGTATCAACTTGTTGCGCGAAGGACTTGATATTCCGGAAGTATCTCTGGTTGCAATTTTGGATGCCGACAAGGAAGGCTTTCTGCGATCGGTAGTGTCTCTGGTACAAACCATAGGCCGGGCGGCGAGAAACGTAAACGGCAAGGCGATTTTGTATGGCGATAAAATCACCAAATCCATGCAGCAGGCAATTGACGAGACCGAACGTCGCCGCGAAAAACAACATCAGTTTAATATAGAGAATCACATAGAACCGACAACCATTTTTAAGTCGGTCACCGATATTTTGCAAGTTTCAATACCTGGTTCGGGCTTAACCAGTGCCAATAAGTTACTTAGTAAAGTTGCCGAATATTCAGCTGATTATAAAGCTGGCATGACGCCCAAGCAGGCGGGAAAAAAATTGAAGCAGCTCGAAGACGCTATGTATCAGCATGCGAAAAACTTGGAATTTGAGCAGGCGGCCAAGCTTAGGGATGAGATTAAAGCGATACAGGAGTTAATGTTGGTTTAGTCGGGAGAACGGATAAATAGATTGTTTTAGATGAAAGTATTGGTAAGTCAACCGACACAGAATATTGTTAAACTGAAGGAATCAGGTTTTTGTAACATCATTGCCATGATAGTTAAGGTCTGCAATGAGTTTTAATTTTACTGAATTGCAATCAAGCTTCAGGGTTTTAAAAATAGAGCTTATAGCTAGCAATTTTATTGAGGAAACAGAACCATATCTAAAACTAAACAGCCTGTTTTTCTTGCCTTGAGGGAAGCTGTTCAATATTTCTGAAATACGTTCATCAATCAGTTTTCTGGCTTTGTTTAATTCGTCTGTAAGTTCAGGCTTAACGTTTTTTAATTGCAAAACCTCAACCGGACTGACCGATTGAAGTTTTTTGCGAATATCTGACAGTTTCTTGCTTTGTCCATGAGCAACCAGTAGGCTATGCTCAGTGATATTTGCTTTGGGGCGATTTGTCATTTTGTTGATTTAGAAAGGAATGTCATCATCGTAAGGCGCGTCAAAATTATCATGACTCGGCGCTTTTTGTGCGCTTGGTTTTCCTGGAGCAGACTCGTAGGTAGGCTGGTTAGATTCATTTCTTTTGCCGACCAGATCAAGAATGTTGGCATTAAGTTCCAGAGTGGTCTTAGTTGTTCCATCTTGTGCGCGATATTCGCTTTGACTTAATTCCCCAGAAACAAATACCTGTTGGCCTTTTTTAAGATAATTTTGTAATTGTCCTTCAGCGCGTTTACCCCAGACTGCACAACGGATCCAGAGTGTTTGTTGCTTATCACCAAAACCGATATTGTTGGCAACAGTAACATTTAATACGGCTTGGCCAGACGGCAAATATCGAACTTCTGCATCTCGACCTACTGTGCCGGTAAAACTAAAGACGTTGCTCATTTTTTCTCATTTATAAAGTTAAATTAATAATGAGACTATTATCAACCGGTTCTGCAAAAAAGAAAATCTAAAATCTTTTGTCAATTACGATAGCTCAGAGAGGTAATGTTGGATTTCCCGAATTAGCCGGGTTTGTATGTGTATTTAAGGTTATTTTGTTTCTTCAAAATTGATGATGTGATACTTTCTTCCAAGTTAGTTTAATGGAATGAGCGAACAAGAATGCAATAAGCGTATTGAAATTAAATAGAGGGGGGGATATGAGAATAAGTTATGACATTATTGCATTAAGTTCAATACAGTTTGGAACCAGTGGCGCGCGGGGGCTGGTTACGGACATGACTGATGAAGTCTGTATGGCCTATACATTGGCTTTTTTACAGAGTGTTAGTCCGACACCAAAATCCAGAATAGCATTGGGTATGGATTTACGTCCCAGCAGTCCCGGGATTGCCGGAATTTGTGCGGCTGCAATTCAATATGCCGGTTTTGAAGTGGATTATTGCGGGATATTGCCGACGCCTGCCTTGGCCTATTATGCTCAGGAACAGTCTATACCAGCGATAATGATTACCGGTAGTCATATTCCATTCGATAGAAACGGCATTAAGTTTTATCGTTCAAGTGGCGAAATTACCAAGCAGGATGAAGTTACTATAACTGAAGCGAAGTCGATTATTCCTGAATTGATAGGGAAGGTTGCTTTACCAGAAATCAATCAAGCGGCCTATAAACAGTATGTTGACAGGTATGTGCAATTCTTTCCACAACAGCCTTTGACTGGACTGCGACTAGGTTTTTTTGAGCATTCAAGTGCGGCGAGGGAGATTTTAAGAGAAATTCTCCAGACACTTGGAGCCGAAGTAATATCAATTGGTCGTACCGATCAATTTGTACCAATCGATACAGAAGCGGTTAGTGAAGAAGATGCCCGAAAGGCTCGGCAATGGGCCCTTGAATATGGTTTTGATGCAATATTGTCTACGGATGGCGATGCCGACCGTCCTTTATTGGGGGATGAGCAGGGGCAATGGTTGCGGGGAGATATTGTAGGTATTTTGTGTGCCCAATATTTAGGTGCAAAGTCTGTGGTTACGCCGGTTAGTAGTAACACCGCACTTGAATTGTGTCAGCATTTTTCAGTTATGCGTACTCGCATTGGCTCTCCGTATGTCATTGCCGGAATGGAAAAACTTATTGAACAAGGTCATGACTCCGTAGTTGGCTTTGAAGCCAATGGCGGTTTTCTGGTGGCAACAGAATTGGAAAAACAGGGGCATAGATTAAAACCCTTGCCGACGCGAGATGCCATTTTGCCGATGCTGGCTTTGCTGGTGATGGCTAAAGAACATCATCTGCCGCTGTCTGAGTTATCAAAAGATTTACCTGCACGCTATACCGCCAGTGATCGCTTAAGCTCTTTTCCTTCCGAGAAAAGTCAATTGTTACTTGGTACTTTAGCCGGTTCCAAAAGCTCAGTACATGAGTTATTGGGTGATTTGTGCGGAGAAACAGTTAACCAGGATCAAACGGATGGACTTAGATTGTTTTTTGAAAATGGCGAAATAGTGCATTTTCGTGCTTCGGGTAATGCTCCCGAGCTCCGTTGTTATGCGGAAGCTGATTCTCAAATCCGAGCCGATAAGCTGGTTCGAGCTTGTTTATTGCGCTTGAACACTTAATTTTTATTACTTAACGATATTTAACGAGAACCTAGATGAAAATTATCCCCGTTATACTCTCCGGCGGCTCCGGCACCCGTCTCTGGCCTTTATCGCGCGAACAATATCCCAAGCAACTTTTAACGTTGGTTGGTGATCATTCCATGCTGCAAGCCACGGCATTGCGACTAAAAGAAGTGATCTTGATGGAAGGCGAGTCGGTAGCGGCTCCTATTTTGGTTGGCAATGAGGAATACCGCTTTTTAATGGCCGAACAAATGCGCCAAATCGGTATTCATAGTTTTCCTTTGATACTTGAGCCTTTTGGTCGCAACACGGCACCGGCACTTTCCCTCGCGGCTTTATCTGCACAGATCGACGATCCTGATGCAGTGATGGTGGTCATGCCTGCAGATCATATTATTAAAGATGAACAAGCGTTCCGAGAGGCAATTCATCAGGGCGTAGAATTAGCTAAAACCGGTAAACTGGTTACTTTTGGCATTCAACCTACAGCCCCGGAAACGGGTTACGGTTATATTCGGATTGGTCAAAAGCTGGGAGAGCATGCGTATCAGGTTGCGCAATTTGTTGAAAAGCCAGATCAAGTGACTGCCGAACAGTATCTGGCTAGTGGTGAGTTCTTTTGGAATGGTGGTATTTTTGCCATAAAAGCCTCTGTCTGGTTGGCTAAAATGCAGGAGTGTCGACCCGATATTGCTGCAGCGACCTTGCTGGCGTTTGAACAACGTACCCAAGATAATGACTTTATTCGGCCCTCTCCCGATCATTTTGCGGCATGTCCATCTGAATCCATAGATTATGCGGTCATGGAGAAACTGGCCTCTGTGCAGTCGAATACCGGTGAAGTTGTGGTTGTGCCGCTTGCTGCCAATTGGTCAGACGTGGGTGCCTGGGATGCGCTTTGGGAAATCGGGAGCAAGGATGAGCAGGGCAATGTATTAATGGGCGATGTTATTGCCGTTGATACCATAGACACCTTGGTGTTAAGTTCCAAGCGTCTGGTTGCTTGCGTTGGTTTGAGTAATGTAATTGTAGTAGAAACGCCTGATGCAATTTTGGTTGCAGATAAAGCTCACCTTCAAAAAGTGAAGGAAGTCGTAGCCAAAATTAAGGCGGCCGGTCGCAGTGAGACAGACGCGCATCGTAAAATTAACCGTCCCTGGGGTTGGTATGACTGCATCGATGACGGTGATCGTTTTCAGGTTAAACGTATTATGGTGAATCCCGGTGCTTCGCTTTCGCTACAAAGACATCATCATCGCGCTGAGCATTGGATTGTGGTTCGCGGTACGGCACAAGTAACTCGGGGCGAAGAAGTTTTTCTGGTGAGTGAAAATCAATCGACGTTTATTCCCTTGGGCACAATGCATCGCTTGGAGAATCCAGGCAAACTTACTCTGGAAATGATTGAAGTTCAGTCAGGGTCATATCTGAATGAGGATGATATTGTTCGGTACGAAGATAGCTATGGACGTAACGAATAGTCTTGATTGAAGAGACTATTACTGATTAGCGGGGCATTTGCACCGCTTTTTGATAGTTTTTGGCTTCTAGGATTCAGATTTTTGTTCGCGGGCCAGTAAATTTTGTACCGCTGTTAAGGGTGCTAATCCTTCATATAAAACTTTGTAAGTTTGTTCGGTAATAGGCATGTCAACACCATGTTTTTTTGCAAGTAAAAAGGTTTCTTTCGCCGCAGAAACGCCTTCAATTTGTTGGCCAATTTCCTGTATGGCTAAAGTTTTATCTTTGCCTTGTCCCAAGGCTAAACCAAAACGGCGGTTTCTGGATTGATTGTCGGTGCAGGTCAGAATCAGGTCGCCTAGTCCTGCAAGCCCCATAAACGTTTCCTGTTTTCCGCCCAGTCTTACACCTAAACGAATTATTTCGGTGAGTCCTCGAGTAATTAATGCGGCTCGAGTATTAGCTCCAAAACCAAGGCCATCGGCAATGCCTGCGGCTATTGCCATGACATTCTTAACAGCACCGCCGACTTCTACACCAATTAAGTCTGAGTTTGTATAAGTGCGAAAACGTTCACCATGCAAAATGTCTGCTAGTTGACTAGCAAAATCTGGTTGGTATGAAGCTATGGTAATTGCGGTAGGTAGTTCTGCAGCAACTTCTCCGGCAAAGCTTGGGCCTGAGAGTAAGGCCGCGGGGGTTTGTGACGAAAAAATGTCGGCTACGACTTCATGAAGCAAGGAACCGTTATCAGGGTCAAAGCCTTTGGTAGCCCAGGCAATTTGTACGTCTTCGTAAAGATGCGCTTTAAGATTTAATAAGGTGTTTTTAAAAGCGTTACTGGGTACAGAAACCAGAAACAGCTTGGTAAAGTCAGCAACTTTGGCCAAGTCTGAGGTAACGGTTAGATTGTCAGGAAACATTATCCCCGGCAAATAGCGTTTGTTTTGCCGATCTTGTGTCAGTGCAATCAAATGCTCAGGATTGTGGCCCCATAAAAGCGTCTGACAACCATTTCTGGCTGCCAGAATTGCCAAAGCAGTCCCCCAGGACCCTGCGCCAAGGATGGCTATTTTTTTGTTCATTTAACGATCCTTAAGCCAGGTAGAGAAATGCTTTTTAATTGATGGTTTCTGAGCTTGGAGCTTGTTGCAAATGTTGTGCGTACAAGGCATCAAAATTAACCGGTGCTAAAAGCATTTGAGGAAAACCGCCTTTGTTGACGAGATCCGAAATAGCTTCTCTTGCATAAGGAAACAGAATATTAGGGCAAAAGCTACCAACCATTGGGCCCATTTCTTCATCAGTAAAACCGCCTAATGAGAAAATGCCTGCTTGATTAACTTCAACCAGATAAGCAGTTGCGTCGTTGTTCTTAACGGTGATAGTTACTGTAAGCGCAACTTCAAACATGGAGTTTTCAAGGGGAGAAACATTTGTTCCAAGGTTGAAATCAACTGTTGGCTCCCATTTTTCGGTAAAAACTTTTGGTGAGTTAGGCGTCTCGAAAGACATGTCTTTGGTATAGATTTTTTGAATCGAAAATTGTTTTTCTACTGCTGTGTTTTCTTCGCTCATGGTAAATTTCTATGGTTGGTGGATGGAAGTGAATGTATGGGATAGATTATGGGGCTCTGGACTTAATCAATAATCGTGGTTATTTTTTAAGTTTATTGTCTGATTTTATTGGTAATTTATAGTCGTTTTCCCAGGCTTGCATACCACCGGTAATAACAAAAACCTGTTCAAAACCTGCTTTGGTTAGCAGTTTGCCGGCCGATCCAGAGCGGGTTCCATTTTGACAAGCAATCAATATGGGTTTGTTTTTATTAGCTTCTATTTTTGGGAGATGGGCTTGTAAATTGCCCAATGGTGTATTGATCGCGTTTTCAATATGTCCTTTAAGAAACTCTTCAGGTTCGCGCACATCGATAACGATAGTATCGCTATCGTTCATTTTTGCAACTGCTAGCAGGGGGGAAATGGCACCAAATTTTTTTAATGCGGTTTCAATTAATTCCTGGATTAATAGGAAAGTAACGACAGCCAAAGCGAGAGACAGGATGTAGTGGTTTAAAATAAATTCTAGATAACGGTCCATGGATAATTTTGTAAAGTTGAGTGAAAAGATGAATTAGTTATTGTTGCAGAACACTTTCCGCATCACTGTGGAAGTAATAATAGACTTTTAAGTCTTATCAAAAGAATAAATTCGCCTGTTATTTTCTCTGATGGTTGCCAGATGCCAGGAATCATATCTTTGTCTGGTATGAGCTTTTAAATATATTTGATATTACCATTACGCAGCTCTGACATTGATGGCATTGGTAGGTTGATCATTGATTTTCATAGGTCAGTTTTATTTTTATGGTTTATTTAATCTGATTAGTAAAGAGTCTGCGAAGAATTTTTGTACACAACTTTTGTCAACGTGTATTAATATAATAGCAACTTGATTAAGCAATTGGCATGTCGCCAAAACACAAAAAACCAGTAAATGTGGCAAAATAATACATCACTCCGACCATTTTGGGTAATGAAGAATAAAATGGCTTACAAAGTGATTTATTTTGTATGAGATGAAGTGATGAAATTTTTTTTTAGTATTGGGAAAGAAGGATAAAGATGTTAAATCGGCCAAAGCCAGTAGTATTACTGATCCTAGACGGGTTCGGTTACACCTTGGAAACAGAAAATAATGCCATTGCAATGGCTGAAACACCTTGTTGGGATAAATTACAACAGGATTGCCCTTTAACATTGTTAAGTTGTTCTGGGGCTGTCGTAGGTTTGCCAGGCGGGCAAATGGGTAATTCAGAGGTTGGGCATGTTCATATTGGGACAGGACGTTATGTGCCACAAGATTTTTCAAAGGTAAATGACGCAATAGTTGACGACAGCTTTTATGCAAATCCGGTTCTTTGCCGAGCGGTAGACTTGGCTAAAGATAAAAATAAAGCGTTGCATATCATGGGGTTGTTGTCGCCTGGTGGTGTGCATAGTCATGAAGATCAGATTATGGCTATGGTTGAGTTAGCCGCAAAGCGGGGTCTTGAAAAAATTTATCTGCATGCTTTTTTGGATGGTCGTGATGTGCCACCCAAAAGCGCGATGAGTTCACTGGCATTGCTGGACGCAAAATTTAAAGAGTTGGGAGCTGGTCGTATCGCTTCCATTGTTGGGCGTTTTTATGCAATGGACAGGGATAACCGTTGGGATCGCGTAAAAAGAGGTTATGACCTGATTGCAAAAGGTGAAGCAGAATTCAAATCGGATTCTGCTCTGCATGCATTGCAAGCGGCTTATGACCGGGGCGAAACAGACGAATTCGTTTTGCCGACTGCTATTTTGGATGCCGAGCATCAGGCAGTAGCGCTTGATCCAGAAGACTCAGTAGTGTTTATGAATTTTAGGGCGGATCGTGCTCGTGAAATTTCTGTGGCATTAACGGCAACTATTTTTGATGGATTTGAAAGAGATCGAGCGCCACACTCAGGGTATTATTGTACTTTGACGGAGTATCAACAAGATTTTGATTATGACGTGGCTTATCCACCGACGGATTTGAAGAATTGTTTGGGCGAGTATTTGTCTACTCTGGGCATGACTCAATTGAGATTGGCCGAAACTGAAAAATTTGCCCACGTCACATTTTTCCTTAATGGCGGTATAGATGCGGCTTTTCCGGGAGAAGATCGAATATTGATTCCGTCACCCAAGGTCAGAACATACGATTTGCAACCTGAAATGAACGCACCAGAGGTTACCGATAATTTAGTAGCTGCTATTACTGGCGGTAAATACGATGTTATTATCTGCAATTATGCGAATTGCGATATGGTGGGGCATACCGGCATAATGGATGCCGCAATTTTGGCGGTGCAAGCGGTTGATGCTTCATTGCAACGCATTGTAGACGCATTAAAATCGGTAGATGGTCAGATGTTGATAACTGCTGATCATGGTAATATTGAGCAAATGCAAGATAAGGGAACCGGGCAACCACACACTGCGCATACAGTAAATCCAGTGCCTTTGGTTTATGTTGGTGGAAATAAATCATTAGAATCAGGGGGTAGCTTGTCAGATTTGGCTCCTACCCTTCTGGCAATGTTAGGGGTTGAGCAACCCATCGAAATGACGGGGCGTTCGCTTATCAAGTTTGATTAACTCGTGGATGAAAAATAAGCTACTTTGTTGTTTATTACTGAGCGCCTTCGCCTATGGGGCGAGGGCAGAATTTTTTAAAACCAATGACGAGTTAACTGAAGTTCAGTCTGGCCTTAAAGAGACCAGTCAAAATTTGCAGCGAATACATTTGCAAAAAAGTGAGTTGAACACACAATTGGGTGAAGTTGAGATACTCTATGGAAGAACTGCCGCTTTATTGCGGACATTGCAGCGTCAGGTAGAGCTAAAACGGCAAAACCTGGTCAGGATTCGACAGGAAATGCAAGGGCTTCAGGGTGAGGTCATCAAGCAAAACAAAGAATTGGCTGGTCAGATGAAAGCGGCTTACGCTATGGGGCAAAAGGAAAAGCTAAAGATGTTGCTTAATCAGCAAGATCCTACCTTATCCAGTCGTATGCTGGTTTATTACGATTATTTGAATAAGGCCAGAGTGATAAAGTTGGTTAGTATTGCTGGATCCATGCGGCATTTGGAGCAACTAAGTAAGCAGCAACAGCAAGAAACGGAAATTTTAGATAAAAAACTTCAAGAAAAAAAATCAGAGCAGGTTGCTGTTGACGGTGCCAGAAAACGAAGGAGTCAATTGATGGTGCAATTAAAAAATGACTCCTCATCAAATGAGCAACAAATAATTTATTTGAAAGAAAGCGAAAATAAATTAAAAAATCTGGTATCTTCCTTACAGCGTTCGACAAATGATGTTTCTTTTGAAGTCGAGCAATCAAAAAAAATGCATAAATCTGTTGATACTGCTTCTGAATATTCTCAAGAATTGAAGGATTCCGTAGATGGTGGATCTGAGGTTTCGGCTGCAGTCATTAATGCAGAGGGGCGGGGGAAGGAGTTTTCGGAGCTAAAAGGACATTTGCCTTGGCCTGTAAAAGGGCGATTAGCCAATAAGTTTGGCAGTACTCGGACTGAAAGTTCCGAGAGCATATGGGATGGGGTTTTGATCGATGCGAGCGAAGGCGCTGAAATACATGCGATTACGGGCGGCAAAGTAGTGTTTTCAGATTGGCTGCGTGGTTATGGCTTGTTGATTATCGTTGATCATGGTGAGGGATATATGTCACTTTATGCTTTTAATCAAAGTTTATATCGGCAAGTTGGTGAGTGGGTGGATGTTGGCGATGTTATTGCTTCAGTTGGACAAAGTGGTGGTCGTAGTCAATCCGGGTTGTATTTTGGAATACGCAACAAGGGTAAGTCGGTAGATCCGCTTGAGTGGTGCCGAAAATAATTGGGATCAGGTTGGTTAATAGATTGACTCTAGTTTTAGGAAATTGAGCGTTTGGAGTTTTAAGGTACATGTTAAAAAAGAAAAATATTTTCATTTTGTCCTTAGGGATTATGTTGGGTGTTTTTATAGGCATCTGCGGTAGCGTGTTTGCAGAGCGGAATAATCCATTGCCTGCAACTGCGGCTGATTCAGAAACTTTGCCCTATGAGGATTTACGTACCTTCACAGAGATTTTTGGTCGAATTAAAAGGGATTATGTCGAGCCCGTTTCCGACAAGAAATTATTGGAAGACGCTGTGCGTGGTATGTTGAGTGGACTTGATCCTCACTCAGCTTATTTGGGTGCAGAGGAATATCAAGAATTAAAAGAAGGCACTACAGGCCAGTTTGGCGGCTTAGGTATTGAAGTGACAATGGAAAACGGCTTTGTTAAAGTGGTTTCTCCTATTGACGATACTCCAGCGCAAAGAGCCGGCATTAAAACCGGAGATTTAATTGTCAGGCTTGATGACCAGCCAGTAAAAGGGATGACTTTGGCTGATGCCGTTAAGCATATGCGTGGAGAGCCAGGCAGCAAAATCTTACTGACTGTAGTTCGTGAAGGTTTGGAAGCGCCTTTAAAACTAACGCTAACCAGAGATATCATCAAAGTTAAAAGTGTAAAAAACAGGATGCTTGAAAAAGGTTATGGCTATGTGCGTATTAGCAGTTTTCAATCTGGAACGGGAGAAAGCCTTAAAGAAGCACTTGCTTCACTTAAGAAAGAAAACGCCGGCAATCTTAAAGGCTTAGTGCTGGATTTAAGAAATAATCCGGGTGGAGTATTAAACGCAGCTGTTGAAGTAAGTGATGCTTTTATAAAGAGCGGTTTAATCGTTTACACTGAAGGGCGTATAGAAAACTCTGAAATGCGTTTTAATGCAGCACCTGATGATTTGATTGATGGCGCACCGATTGTCGTATTGATTAATGCAGGATCTGCTTCAGCATCTGAGATTGTAGCTGGAGCTCTTCAGGATCAAAAGCGTGCAGTAATTATGGGTGAGAAATCTTTTGGTAAAGGTTCTGTGCAAACTATACTGCCCACCAGTAATGGCGCAGCAGTTAAGTTAACGACAGCTCGTTACTACACTCCATCTGGACGTTCTATACAGGCAGAAGGTATTGAGCCGGATATTGCTTTGGCACGCGTAAAGCTGGAATCATTGGAGAAATCTGAATTCAAGCCGGTAAAAGAAGCAGATTTGTCACACCATTTACAAAATGGCAAAGGTAAAGAAAGTCAGGAAGAAGCTCAGGATAAAGAAAAGGATAATTTGGAAAAAGATTATCCTTTGTATCAAGCGCTGACCTTACTCAAAGGCGTTAGTATTATGAAAAAATAAAAGGTCTTTTTTAGGCGTAAATAAACCCGGATTCTGACAGGCTATTAAGTCGGTCGGTATCCGGGTTTTTTTATGCCTTGAGTTTATGTGATACGGAATAAATAATTTTTCAAGTGACCAATCAGATTTCATAAGGAAGATGTTAAATCAAGAGTTTTGGAAGAAGCATTAGGATTTATTTGGCTGATGGTACACCATCAGGTATTAGACATGTTGAGATTGCCAATTGGTCAGGTCAAGCAATAGCCTGTCCCAGAAGTAGGTTTGCAGAATTATTTAAGTGGGCAGAAGCAAAAAGACCCGGTGTATATTTTCTAATTGAAAAACAAAATTCAGACTCAGCTAATAGAGTATATATTGGTGAATCTGAAAATGTAATCAAGAGGTTAAGTGATCATGATCGCAATAAAGAGTTTTGGACTGAGGTAATAATCTTTACAAGTAAAGACGAGAATTTAACAAAGTCACAAATAAAGTATCTGGAATCTCGTCTTGTTTCTATTGGCATTGAAGCAGAAAGATACCAAATGGAGAACTTAAATACTCCAACAGAATCAACTTTACCAAGGGCAGATAAAGATGCGATGGAAGAGTTTATTCATAATCTCAAAATTATAATTGGAACTTTAGGGCACAAACTTCTTGAGCCTATTAAAACTATTCCAGTTGAACATGTAAGGAGCAAAAAGTCTCCTGTTGGAATTCCATTAAGTTTCGAATTAAAAGATTTGAAAGCGTTTGGTCAAATGACTGATGAGGGATTTCTTTTGCTCGCGGGCTCAGATGTATCGTCATCAACCAGTTCAAGTATGCCAGGTAACACAAGGTCAATTCGTGAATTATTAATTTCTCAGGGGGGGGGTTAAAGATTGTAGGTGAAAAGTACACGCTAATGAAAGACACTCTTGTTAGTTCTTCTTCATATGCTGCTGTAATTGTTGCTGGAACAAGTCGAAGTGGGCCTCAAAGTTAGCAAGATAGTTCAGGAAGAACACTTAAATTAATTGAAGATCAGATGCTTAATGAAACTCTTAATGATGTTGATTAATAGAGGTAAGATTGGTAAATGCGGTAGCCAACCCAATCTTACCTTGTTTTTTATTAATCGATCGATTTTTGGTAGTTGACAGTAAAATCATTCAAAGTAGCCAAAGCAACAGGCAAGTCTTGAGTATTTTCGAGGTTAAAAGCATTGACGCCAACGCGGGATAAATAAAAAATCTGATCCGGCATGAAATGGCCGGTTGCCCTGATTTCACCTTGATAATTATAGCGACCTCTTAGTAGCCAAGCATGAGAAAAAAGTCGACCGTCAGTAAATACAGGAAAATCCAGCTCAATTAATGAGATGTCGTTTAAATCAGCACCGATGTCATCAACGGAATCGGATGGACCAATTCTGACGCCAATATTGTCTTTAGAATTAAGTAATTGTTGTTTGTCATTTTTCCAGCGAGTCAAGGAAACGCTGATGTTGCCAGCCTCAAGTTCGGCATCATTGGAAACAAAAGTCCAATTGTCATCAATAATTTGTCTGTCTTTAATTATTTGCATAGACTTCTTCTTTGAAAGGGTTAGTGCCAACGCGTTTTACCATATCCAAAAAGGATTCATCGTCCAGGCGTTGTTTGATATAAACATCAAGGATGGTAGTTATAGCTTGAGTAACCTGATCTTTTGCAACCGCAGGGCCAAGGCGCTCGCCGATTGCTGCTTCATTTTCTGAAGAGCCGCCCAGCGTTAGCTGATACCATTCAGAACCTTTTTTATCGACGCCCAAGATACCAATATGGCCTACGCTTTGGTGTGCGCAGCCGTTCATGCAGCCAGACATGTTGATTTTTACATCGCCGATGTCATGCAGATAATCCAAGTCATCCAAGGCTTCATTGATTTCTTTGGCGACGCTGATCGAGCTGGCATTTGCAAGTGAGCAAAAATCAAGGCCTGGACAACAAATCAAATCCGTAGCAGTGCCGATATTCGGTGTGGCAAGTTTAAGTGATTCTAATTGTTGCCAAAGCGGATATAAATCAACCTGTTTAATGTCCGCAAGAACCAGGTTTTGTCTGTGAGTGCTCCTGATTTCACCAAAACTGTATTTATCAGCCAAGTCTGCTACGGCATCAAGTTGGGTGTCTGTCATGTCGCCCGGAGGACAATCTGGTGCTTTTAACGAGATGAATACGGCATGGTAGCCCGGTACTTTGTGCGTAGCAGTATTATATTTAATCCAGGTTGCAAATGATCTGTTTTCCAGTTTCTGGGCAAAGCTGGTATCGTTCACGGCATCTGTTTCATAGGCAGGTGGGGCAAACTGGAGTTTTACAGTATCAATGCGTTCAGAACTCAGTTCCAGATTATCGCGAATTTGCAACCATTCCTGTTCTACTAAATCAGAAAATTTCTCCATCCCGGATTCTTTAACCAGAATTTTAATGCGCGCCTTGTATTTGTTGTCGCGTCGGCCAAACAGATTATAAATTCGTAATATCGCTTCCAGGTAAGAAAGCAGGTGTTTCTTTTCAAGATAAGGTTTGATGACCTGTCCAATAATGGGGGTGCGTCCAAGTCCGCCACCTACAAGCACTTTGAAGCCAGTTTCTCCGGCATCATTGTTGATCAGATGCAGGCCTATGTCATGAAATTGTGTGGCGGCTCTATCGAGCTTGGCACCACTGACAGCAATCTTGAATTTACGTGGCAAATAAGCAAATTCAGGATGCAAAGTCGTCCATTGGCGAATTATTTCGCAATAAGGTCGTGGATCTTCAATTTCATCGATACAAACGCCTGCCAAATGATCTGATGAAGTATTTCTTAAACAATTGCCACTGGTTTGAATAGCGTGCATTTGAACGCTAGCCAATTCTTCGAGAATATCAGGAATTTTTTCCAGATGTGGCCAGTTAAACTGAATGTTTTGCCGGGTCGTAAAATGACAATAGTTTTTGTCATAAGTACGGGCAATATGAGCCAGTTTTCTGATTTGTTTAGAGTTAAGAAGTCCATAGGGGCCAGCAACTCGCAACATCGGAGCGTGAGTTTGAATATAGACGCCATTCATTAAGCGTAAGGCGCGAAACTGGTCGTCTGAAATGGTGCCATTTAGAAAACTTTCCGTTTGTCGTCTAAATTGGGCTACACGTTCTTCGATGAGTGTTTGGTCGGTGTCGTTATACTGATACATAAATGAGCGTTTAGTGCATGTCCAGGCGAGTAATTACGACCAATAATCATATACTGTAGGTCATAAAATGACAAAGGTTATTGTATGGTGATAATATTGACGGCTGAATTTTGGGTGATTTTGTTAATTTTTTTTGAATAAAAACGAGGAGGTTATTTTGTTACGGTCAATTTTTGTCTTGTTAGCTTTATTATTGTTGCCGGGTATTGCAATGGCTGGTGGCTTTGAAAGTCTTGGACTCACTGGGACAGAGCGGGGTATCTACACTGTTCTGATCTTTATTATTGCCTATGGCTTTGTGATGACAGAGGAATTTACCCACCTGCGAAAGTCTAAGCCGGTTATTTTGGCGGCAGGTATTATTTGGGCGAATGCTTCTGTTTTAGCGACTCAAGCAGGGGTTTCCGCTGAGGATATGCATAAGGCTTTCGAATACAATCTAAAGGAATATGCGGAATTAATGTTATTCCTTTTGGTTGCGATGACATATATCAATTCAATGGCTGAGCGTAATGTGTTTGAAGCCTTGCGTTCTTGGTTAGTAAGAAAACAGTTTGGTTATCGTAAGTTATTTTTGATTACCGGTATCATTACATTTTTTCTGTCTGCAGTAGCCGATAATCTGACTGCGGCATTGTTGGTTGGAGCCGTGGTTATGGCGGTGGGTGCGGATAATCAAAGATTTGTCAGTATCGGCTTTGTTAATTTGGTTGTTGCAGCTAACGCAGGAGGCGCATTCTGTCCTTTTGGCGACATTACAACCTTAATGGTTTGGCAAGCTGAGTACGCCGAATTCTTTGATTTCTTCAAGTTATTTATACCCTCTGCAGTGAATTACGGGGTTCCCGCTGCTGTGATGTATTTTGCTGTTCCAGATGAGCAACCTAAAGAGTCGTCTGAAGAGGCTGTGCAGTTGAAGCCAGGCGCGATTGTTATTTGCGTGATGTTTTTGTTAACAATTGTTACCGCAGTTAGTTTCAAACAGGCTCTACATTTGCCGCCGTTTATGGGCATGATGGTAGGTCTTTCTGCATTAATGTTTTATGGCTATTATTTAAAAATGAATCATCGCGCTGAAGGTGAAGCAGGATTTGATGTTTTCAATAAAGTGCGCGGTGCCGAATGGGATACGTTGTTGTTTTTCTTTGGTGTGGTGTTTGCTGTCGGCGGTTTAGGTTATATCGGTTATCTTGAATTGCTGTCTGGCGCAATGTATGACGGACTGGGCGCGACAACTGCCAATATTCTAGTTGGTGTAATTTCTGCGATTGTTGATAATATTCCCGTTATGTTTGCTGTGTTAAACATGAATCTGGATATGGATTTATATCAATGGTTGTTGGTGACTTTAACTGCCGGTGTCGGTGGATCACTTTTGTCAGTTGGTTCAGCAGCGGGTGTTGCTTTAATGGGGCAATCCGATCATAAATATACTTTTTTCAGTCACCTGAAATGGACGCCTGCCATTGCCGGTGGATATGTTGCAAGTATTATTGCTCACTATCTTATTAACGGTTGATTTTATATGTGAACTGAATGGGGTTTGCTCATAATTGAAGAAATATACCCAATTTGATAGCATTTAAATCGAAAAGTAAAAGATCATAAATTCACCACGAAGGGTGGGGCGCAAAATAGGTATTCATTGTTTGCGCCCCACCCTTCGTGGTTTTTTTATATTGATTCTAAACAAGTCCTCCAATAATTGGGATTTTAATTAATGTTATATTTATCAATTGTATGTCCGATGTTGAGTGAGTATAATGACTGGCAATAAAAATTGGCGCTCGGTTTTTTCGGTTTATTTTCAGCCGAAAGTACGGAGTATGATATTCCTTGGTTTTTCTGCAGGACTACCTTTTTTACTTGTTTTTTCAACATTATCAGCTTGGTTGCGCGACGAGGGTGTTGAAAGATCGGTTATAGGTTTTTTCAGTTGGGTCGGAGTTACCTATTCTATAAAAATATTTTGGGCTCCGGTCATAGACAGGGTGTCATTACCATTCTTAACGCAACTTCTGGGTAAAAGACGTAGTTGGATGTTGTTTGCGCAAATGGGAGTTGTTGCAGGTCTACTTGGTATGGGTGGTTCTAATCCACATGAGGAGTTACAGAATATTGCATTTTTTGCAGTTTGGGTGGCATTTTGTTCTGCTACTCAAGATATCGTGATAGATGCCTATCGTATTGAGTCCGTTCAGTCGGAATACCAGGGAGCCATGGCCGCAACTTATGTGTTGGGGTATAGAATTGCCTTGCTAATGTCTGGTGCGGGTGCTTTTTACATTGCGGATTATGCTGGGTGGAAAGCTGCTTATTTTGTAATGGCTATAGCAATGGTTATTGGTTTTGCTACAACTCTTTTATTGAAGGAGCCAGAGCATAAATCAATAAATCAGGTTGATTCCATAACCAAGCATAAAAATATGTGGCAACGACTATCGACTGGATTTATGTTGGCTATATTAAATCCTTTTATAGATTTTTTTGATCGTAACGGTAAGGTTGGATTGTTAATTTTATTGCTTATAGCCGTATATAAAATGAGCGATATAACTATGGGGGTGATGGCTAATCCGTTTTATCTTGACCTGGGTTTCAGCAAAAAAGAGATTGCAGAGATTAGTAAGATTTTTGGCTTTATGATGACTATTATCGGAGCGGCTTTGGGTGGCTTGTTGGTGGTCAGGTATGGCATTATGCGTCCACTCCTGCTGGGAGCAGTAATGGTGGCTACAACTAATCTACTTTTTGCCTTGTTGGCAATAAGCGCTCCTAATCTATTGTTATTGGCTAGTGTCATTAGCGCGGATAATTTAAGCGGTGGAATTGCCACATCGGTATTTATTGCTTATTTATCGAGCTTAACCAGTAGTGCATATACTGCAACGCAATATGCACTGTTTAGTTCGTTGATGACTTTGCCTGCCCAGTTATTGGGAGGATTCTCTGGAATCGTTGTGGATCATTACGGATACACAGTGTTCTTTGTTTATGCGTCAATCGTGGGTCTGCCGGCAATCGCATTAGTGCTTTTGTTGATGCATTATCAAAAGGAATCTAAAATTTGTGATCATAATCCATAATCAGTGGAGCGTGGTCAGAAAAGCGCTCGTCTTTATAGATAGATGCTGAGGTTACTTTGTCTTTAAAGTCTCGGCTGGCTATTTGATAATCAATGCGCCAGCCTACGTTATTTGCCCAAGCTTGGCCTCTATTTGACCACCATGTGTATTGATTGTCTTCCATATTAATAAGTCTGAATACATCTAACCAGCATCCATCGGCGAATAATTGATCGAGCCAGGCTCTTTCTTCAGGTAAAAATCCGGAATTTTTTTTATTTCCTCTCCAATTTTTTAAATCAATTTCTTTATGGGCGATGTTCCAGTCTCCGCAAATTATATAGCTTCGACCATTTTGAGAAAGTTCTCGTAAGTACGGAGAGAGCTTTTCCATAAATAGAAGCTTGAAATTTTGTCGTTCTTCTCCAGAAGATCCGGAGGGTAGGTAAAGTGAAATAACACTTAAGTTGCCGAATTGAGCTTCAATAAATCGTCCTTCAGAATCAATATCTTTCCAGCCAGTGCCATTAATGACGTTGTCAGGTTTGTTTTTGCAGTATAAAGCTACTCCGCTGTAACCTTTTTTTTCAGCGTCGTGATAAAAGCAGTGATAGTTTTCAGGGCAAAAAGGATCTGAATTGAGTTGGTGTATCTGTGCTTTTGATTCTTGTATGCAGACAACGTCAGCATGTTGTTGTTGCATCCAGATGAAAAAGCCTTTGCGTTCTGCGGAGCGGATACCGTTTGCATTTAAAGTAATAATGCGCATAAAAATAAATTGAGTTGCGAAATTTTATTGAAATACGTATTATACGGAGTTCTTTAATAAAGTATGTAGCCCGTTTATGGGTAATGTGAAGTGATATGAAACCAGAAATTCATCCAGAATATAAACAAATTACTGTAACCTGCGGTTGTGGTAATAAATTTGAGACCGGTTCTGTGTTGGGTAAGGATTTGCAGGTTGAGGTTTGCTCTTCATGCCATCCTTTTTATACAGGAAAGCAGCGTGTTGTTGATACAGCGGGCCGCGTTGATAAGTTCCGTAAAAAATACGGCAAATAATTTGTTATTGTTATTTTGTCTGTAAGGATGTTGATTCAGGCTCAATTAAAATAGAAAATTATGTGAATAAAAAAGTATATAAGGTTTTTGATTGCTCAAATGCGAGTAAGTTGGAAATTAAAATTACTTAGATTTTATGATGCAATCATAAACCAGAAAGCCAGTGCAATGAGTTGTACTGGCTTTCTGCGTTATGGGGTGACGGATATGGAATAAGATGAGGGTATGTTTTTTAATTAAACGTTGCTTACTTAATTTATAAGTGAAAGCCGGTAGGATTGATTTATTTTAAATCCGCATCAAGAAGTTTAATGAATTAGGTGCGTCGTAAAGTAGTTTTGTAAGCGAAGAATCAAATGGCATCCAAGCCAGATAAGCCTTCAATTGACCAATTGGTGTAATCAAGAGAACCTTCTTCATTGTCGCCGTTTTTGTAATTAATACGGCAGACATATTTTTTCGTTGCTGGATTGGTTGTCGGATTGCTAATGTCAATTTCGGCGTTAATAACATATTGATAGTTGCCGAGACTCCATGCATTGATTGGTTTTTCAGAGAAGCTAATTGAAATATCCGGGCCAAGTTTGGATTTGATGTAGGTGTTGCAATGCATATAAGCAATGTTTGTTAATTGAGTTGAGATGGGGGCTTGTCCGCCTTGATCTTTGCTGTCGACAAGAAAAATATCAGATTGGATTACTTTGTATACAAACGGCATAACGACTTTGCTTTGAATTAAAAGAAGAGTCGATAAACCTAGAATAAAAATTATGATGGAATATTTTTTCATGAAATTAATGTTGTGTGGGTTAGAAAAATTAACTGTTATGTAAAAATTAATTCTAACAGGAATCAATGTTTTAAGTGTAATGGAATTTGTTGGTGAAAACTTAAAACCAAGTAAATTAATTGGTGACTAGTTTTTGACTTGACAAGGTTTATTGAGCTGGTAGACTGGCACCTCACTAAATTGATTTGGTGTCATCGGTTGGTCAATTAACGTTGATTAACGGTGTGAAAAAGGAGTATAACTATAGCCCCTGACCCAAAGTTGGGGATTTGATAATTTTTTGGAGGTAGAAATGGCAGCTACAACTGAATCAGTGAGAGCTGATGCTGCGGAAGCACCGCTGTTAAACAAAAGAAATATGTTCCTGGGTGCAGCACTCTATGTAGTGTTCTACGGTTGGGTTCGTTGGTATGAAGGAGTCTACGGCTGGTCAGCTGGTCTAGATTCATTTGCACCTGAATTCGAAACATATTGGATGAACTTTTTGTACATCGAGTTCGTTTTAGAAGTAGCGACTGCAGGTATCCTGTGGGGTTATTTGTGGAAATCTCGTGATCGTAAAGTTATGTCTATCACACCAAGAGAAGAGTTAAGAAGACACATGACTCATTGGACTTGGTTGGTAATGTATGCTTTCGCTATTTATTATGGCGCTAGCTACTTTACAGAGCAAGATGGTACTTGGCATCAAACTATCGTTCGTGATACTGACTTTACACCAAGTCACATCATTGAATTTTACTTGAGCTACCCTATCTACATCATCACTGGTGGAGCTTGCTTCCTGTATGCAAAAACAAGACTTCCAACTTATCAGCAAGGTATGCACCTTCAGTATATGGTTGCAGTAGTTGGACCTTTCATGATTCTGCCAAATGTTGGCTTGAACGAATGGGGTCACACTTTCTGGTTTATGGAAGAATTGTTTGTTGCTCCTTTACATTATGGCTTCGTATTCTTCGGATGGGCAGCTTTAGGTGTAATGGGTGTTGTAAACACAGAAGTAGCAGCTATTGCTAAACTTCTGAAAAAAGACTTAGCTTAATATAAGTCTTTGGCTGTAATTACTATCTCCTCTTGCTGTTTCGTTTTTTTTTCAGGGCGAAACAGCTAAGAAAGATGATAGTCATTAAATAAAAATAATTTAAATCC
>CAILCX010000166.1 GCA_903832775.1 uncultured Methylobacter sp.
CGGCCAAAACCGGCCTGTGACGACAGTCTGCTTTATGGCGATGAATATCGCAACCTAACCCCAAAAATACGGCGGCAGGTTTCAGTCAGTCTTGCGTTCAATAGGTTTAATCATCGGCACACAGCATGCGCAATTCACTTGCTATGGACATATCCCTGAATGGTATACCGGTGAAAAAATTGCCAATGCGTTCAATCACTCCAATACAGCTCCAACATTGAGCCATTCGGTAAAAATCAATTGCGCTTATTAAAAGCTGCTGTGATAGGTTTCTAAGCGACAAAGTAGGTACTTACACCTAACATAAGCTGAAATATTTTTATTCAGTCATGGAATTGTCACATAGTGCCTGTATAAATTACGTAATAACGCTTATTGAGTATGCTAAAGAAACGGAAGTTAACCGAATTTATTGGATATATCGTTCGCAGTCCCAATGAAGATTCAAGTTGCCTTGCTTAATCAGTGTTTTTTGCTGATGGTACGATTATTTCTACTACAAAATATAAAGTATTAGAAAATGAGGAATGCCGGAGTCGAATCAGGCTTCAGTGGCAGGCTTATTGGCTCTACAAATTAAATCGATCGAGTACTAACACCCTAGCTGCACACTGATTTTGTCAGTAATTTAGCATTAAAAATAATTAATTTAACGATGATCCGGTTGGCCCCTAAGATCCAAATCCGGTACTTTGACACCTACCGGATTGATACTATGCGCGTTTGGGAATCGGGAAAACAAGAAACTTGGCAGAAGAGCGACAGATCAGAAAGAAGAACCAACGGGTGGTCATTCCTTTTGACGAGTGTTTGTTATTTGTTCTGTCTCGTTGGGATTGGCTCTGCCCAAGCCACCTGCTCGCTCAACTTCACCTCTCCAGCACGCGGCAGCACTGTCACTTCACCAACCGTAGGCGTTTCCGGCACCGGTACAGGTAATGCCAACCCAGGCGATCAAGGCCAGGCCACGGCAACTCTAAATGGTGTGCCGTTCTTCAATCAGACGGGAACATTTACCGTTCTGATCAACTTCTTCGGTTCCGGAGGTGCCTCTGTAACTTTGCAACCAGGTCCCAACGTGTTTAATGTGACCGGTAGTGTCAATGGTTGCAGCGCCTCGGACAGCATGGTGGTTTATTACACTCCGCCACCGTTGCAAGCGCAAAAGGATGCAGGACTTCCTTCGTGCCCTTCTAATGGCACCAACCCGATCAACGGTGCCACCGGTAACAAATTCCAGGCGGAAACGGACTATATCGGAAGCAGACGGCTGCCACTAGCGTTCACGCGATATTACAACAGTGCGTTTGGTGGCCTACGAGAGCTCGGTTGGAATTGGCGATCCGATTATGATCGCCAGTTGTCTTTCAACGGCAGCAACGCCTATATCACCAAACCGGATGGCAGCGCATATCGTTTCGCCCTGACCGGTGTCAATTGGATTCCGGATGGGGATGTCAACGATAAACTTGAACCCATTATTACTGCAAATGTCACCACCGGCTGGAAGTTTACCAGCGGAGAGGATAACTCGGCGGAGATTTTTGACACAACGGGTCGCTTGACTGCCATTGTCAGTCTTGAGGGCTATGCCCAGGATATGGTATATGATGCTGCGGGGCGATTGTCCACGGTCACCGAGCGACTATCCGGGCGACAATTGATACTGGCTTATGATACACAGAATCGATTGAGTACCCTGACCGATCCTTCTGGAGCCATCTACACCTATGGCTACGACACCAACAACAACCTGGCCAGTGTCACTTACCCGGATGGCGATGCCAATCCTGCCAACAATCCGGTACGCTCTTATGTCTACAACGAACCCGCCAACACCTCCGGTGCCAACTTGCTTCATGCCCTGACCGGCATCGTTGACGAAAACGGCAACCGTTACGGCACCTACATGTACGATGTAACTGGCCGGGGAATTTCCTCAGAGCATGCCGCTGGCGTTGAGAAAACCACCCTTGTTTATAACATTAATGGCACCACAACTGTCACCGATTCAGCCGGTACGGCGGGCACCGGAACTGCCAGGACTTACAGTTACCAGAATGTGCAAGGCTCCCTTAAGACAACCGGTGTTACCGGCGGCGCTTGCAATGCCTGTGGCGGAGCCGCCACTGCCTTCACCTATGATGCTAACGGCAATATCGCCAGCAGCACGGACTTCAATGGCAACCTGACCTGTTATGCCTATGATTTGGCCCGGAATCTTCAAACCGTGCGTATCGAAGGTATTGCACCGGGCGGAGCGTGTCCCGCCAACCTCGTTACCTACACGCCGGCCGTCAATTCGTTAGAGCGCAAGACTATTACCGCCTGGCATGCCACCTATCGTTTGCCTACCCAAGTCATCGAACCGGGCAGGCAAACAACATACACCTATTTCGCCAATGGCACCCTGCAAACCCAGACCGTCACCGACACCCTTCTCAACAAAAGTCGTGCCTGGAATTATACCTACGATGGCAACAGCCAATTAAAAACCATAGATGGCCCGCGTCTGGCGGCAGATGTGATCGACGTGACCACTTTTGACTATTATGCCACCGCAACTACCAATAACGCCGTAGGCGACCTATGGAAAGTCACCGATGCCCTGGGCCATGTCACCACCTTTACCCAGTACGACAAGCACGGCCGACCGTTGAACCTGACCGACCCCAACGGCTTAGTTATCACACTCAGCTACGATAGCTTAGGGCGGTTGAAGACCAAGACGCGGGGCGGCAATACCACCACATTCGGCTATTATCCAAACGGACTCTTGAATACGATCATTCTGCCGGATCTGAGCAACTATACCTATGGCTACGATGCCGCCCATCGCCTGAGCAGCATCACCGACAACCTCGCTAACAAGATTGAGTACACGCCGGACAAACTGGGCAACATTATCCAACAAACTGTCAAAAACCCCGACAACACCGTCGCCAAAACTCAAACGGCGCTGTACGACAGCCTTAACCGGCTACAACAAACCCTGGGTGCGTTAAGTCAGACCACCAAATTTACTTATGATGCCAACGGCAACCTAAAAACGACCATAGACCCCAAAAATCATCCGGCCAGCATCCTATATTACGATACCCTGGAGCGTTTAAATCAAGTACAGGATGCTGCCACCGGCATTACCCAATACGGCTATGACGCGCTGGATCAACTCATCCGGGTCACCGCCGCTAACGGCGCGCAAACCAGCTATACCGTTGATGCGTTGGGCAATCGTTTGCAGGAAACCAGCCCGGATCGCGGCATGGTTCAGGCCACCTACGATGAAGCAGGCAACCGCAAAACCCGTACCGACGCCCGCAACATCACCGCCAGTTATGGTTATGACGCACTGAATCGGTTAATCAGCATCAATTATCCCACCACGGGTGAAAACACCACTTACACCTACGACACCGGGACAGGTTGCACCAATGGTCTGGGCCGATTATGTCAAGTTCAGGACGGCGCAGGAACCACCGCCTTTGCCTATGACGCCAATGGCAATCTGCTCGGCCAGACCCGAACTGAAGTAGGACAAAGCTATAGCACCAGTTATGGTTACGACAGCGTTAACCGCATCAGCCAGATCACCTCGCCCGGCAATCGTACCGTCAGCTACGGCCGCAACGCTATCGGCAAGATCAGCAGCGTCAACACCCCGGTTAACGGCACGGCCACCTTACTGGTCGGACAAATCAGCGCCAACGCCTTGGGCTTGATCACCAACCAGACTTTTGCCAATGGCTACAACGAAAGCCACGGCTACAACACAGATGGCCAAATTGTCAGTGCATCGCAAAATGCCGCGACCGGCAGCGGAACCGGAGGCGTTGGCAGCGCTCAAGTTCCTATCCCCAATTGGGCGCTGGTAGTCATAGCCTTCGTTTTAACTTTTATTAGCGCCCGTTACGGCAAGCTCCACGGCAAGCACTTATCGATGCTGCTGGTTTTTGGGATGAGTCTGGCTCTGTCCGGGCTCTTGTACTCGGCGGCGGCTTATGCCCCAATTACCTTGCACTACGATGCCAACGGCAACATCGATCAGCGCACTGACGGCAGCGGCATGGCAACCTTTGGCTACGATGCGCTGGATCGTCTCGGCAGTGAAACCGGTCCGCTCAAAACCCAAACCTTGAATTACGACGCC
Source organism: uncultured Methylobacter sp. (assembly GCA_903832775.1). GTDB lineage: Bacteria > Pseudomonadota > Gammaproteobacteria > Methylococcales > Methylomonadaceae > Methylobacter_A. The sequence goes on from CAILCX010000166.1 coordinate 4,151, forward strand.
AATGGCAACCGCAGCGGCGACGCGCTGGGCAGCTACATCTATCTGCCCAACAGCAACCGGCTGCAAACCGCGCATGGTCAGTCCATCAGTCTGGATCCGGCAGGCAACATCACCAGCGATGGCGTCTACACGTACATTTACAATCAGGCAGGCCAGATAACCCAAATCAAACAAGGCGTAGCCGTCATCGCCAGCTACTTCTACAACTATCAGGGACGACGAACCCACAAACTGACCGGCACCACAACCGTCCTGTATCATTACGATCAAGCCGGACACATCATCTCAGAAACCGCAGGCAACGGTGCATTACTCAAAACCTACGTCTGGCGTGATGATGCCCCGGTAGCGATCATCGACTCCAGCAGCGGGCAAGATCAAGTCTTTTATCTGGAAGTGGACAGCCTTAACACGCCAAGAACTGCCAGAAACCAAAACGGCGCCATCGTTTGGCAATGGAACTCCGACGCTTTCGGCAGCATGCAGCCTAACGAAGACCCCGATAGCGATAGCGATAGCATACTCACTCATATCAACCTGCGTTTTCCCGGACAATATTATGATCAGGAAAGTGGTCTGTTTTACAATGGAGCAAGGTTTTACCATCCGGGATCGGGAAGATACCTACAATCTGACCCGATTGGGTTGGCGGGGGGGATTAATACTTATACCTATGTCGGCGGAAATCCGGTTAATGCGATTGATCCGCTGGGCTTAAGAGTTATATTTGAAGGGCCGGATAACGCTATAGCAAAACTTATAAAAGAATATGAAAAACTGAAAAAGACAAATTCGGGAAAAATGTTTTGTGAGAAATTAGAAGATTCTCCAGAGGTATATAAAATCACAAACAAAACAGATAACTTTATCCAGAAAGGTGATAGGGCTTCTTATAATGATGGCTTTAAAACAATTGTGGTCGATCCCAATTATCACCCCAAGCTTAATACGGTAGAAGGACCACGAGATGCATCAACAACAATTGTATTGGGGCATGAAATTGGACATGCTGCGACTGGGTTAGACGATGGACCTAGTGGAGAACGAATGGAAAATGTAAATGCGACAGAAAATTTAATTAGAGATGAACTTAAACTGCCACGAAGGACTACCTATCCATGAAATTTTTGCTTCCCTTATGTCATGTAAGTATTTTATTTTTAATGGTAGTTATCGAAGCTAAAGCTTGCGCTTTACCCGATAGTTCGGTTGTATATTTTAAGCTTTTTAGCACGCAGACCTTTTTGCCTGTCTTAAAAAAAGATTTTCAAAGCGGTAAGCAAGGGGGCAAGATGGTAGTTAAAAATGAATATTTTAAAAAATTATTAGAGAACTCAAAACTAGATACAAGTGAACCTTATTTTGAAAACATAAGGATGACGGTAAATTTTAATAAACAAATTTACTATATAAATGATCTAGGAGATATTCAACTTAAAAATTCAGTAATTGGAAAACTTGATAAAGAGAAAAGAGATCACTTAGACAAAGGCTATGAGCTTTATGAATGGAAGACTTGTCGGCCTATGAATGAAGTTCTAACAAACATGCTCGAAGAACATAACAAGCATGTAGATAAATTGTTTAAAGAACAAATACGCGATAAAAAGCCATAACATATATGGGTATGTGGAGGGGAATCCGGTTAATTTCGTTGATCCCTTTGGATTAGAAGTATGTGCATCGAATGGGCAACATATTGTCTGTACCGATGGTATGCGTCCTCCGCCAAAAGGTACACCCACAAACGGCCCGATGAGTCCTGTAGGTATGGCTGCAACCCTAGCTGAAGCGGCAGCGGCGGCTTGTCCAGTTGGACGAGGAACTAAGGTAGGAAAAGGGGGCGGGTTGAATTAATTTGACCTTGCCTGGAGGGTGTAAATAATTTCGTGTAACTGCTTATTTTCAGCGTAGTAAAATTCCCTTAGGAGGAATGAAAATGAGCAATATCATCAACGACCCAGTTTTAGTTTCAGCAATTCAGGATTTGGCACGTGGCATTAAGTCGGAG
>CAILCX010000167.1 GCA_903832775.1 uncultured Methylobacter sp.
AAACTTGATGATGACCGATTTATCGGTAACGTAGGCTGGCGGCAAATGGAAACAACCTTTGACTCTGCATTGGTCACTAATCAATCCATTAAAGATCTGACCATTAATGCGGGCTACATTGGCAACGTAAACACATTTATCGCGACGACTGAAAACGTCATTGCACCGCTGCTCAACGTCAATTATAAAATCGGTCAATACGGCAATTTGGTTGGCTATGGTTACTGGCTTGATTATACCGATACCAAAGATCCTAAAGATCCAGTTTCAACCAACACAATTACTACAATCGAAAAATCCAACCAGACTTATGGTCTGCGGGTGAACAATTATCAAAAACCAGGGGATACTCTGAAAATCAGTGACAATTATGGCGTGGTTTATACGGCTGAATGGGGTTACCAACAAAATTACGGCCATGGTAAAACACCGTATCAAGCCCAGCGCATCAATGTGATGGGCGGTTTCACAGCTTATAATTTAACCTTTCAGGGTGCTATGGAGCAACTTGATGGCCATGGCCATAATAAAACCTTTGATACTCCACTGGGCACCAATCATGCTTTTCAAGGTTGGGCCGATGTTTTTGCTGTCAATACGCCCGATCATGGTATCCGTGATGTGTTCGGGACTGTACATGCAAGATTTTTAGAAAACGACAGCCTGATACTCTCAGGAATTTATCACGATTTTAGCGATGATACCGGCCAGCGTCATTATGGTACGGAATTGAATTTTTCCGCGCTCAAAAAATTCGGGAAACATTATTCGTTATTAGCAAAATACGCCCTTTATAGCGCCGATAGTTCTTATGTTACTGGGGGCGTGCTGGACAAATCTTTTGCAAATACCGATACCCAAAAAATCTGGTTGCAAGGAAACGTAAATTTCTAACACACCCCTGTCAGTCAGCATTCATTAGCAGCTTGGTGATGAATGCTGATAACACGTCAGCTTTCATCGCAACGCAATGATTACAATAATTCAGCACAATCCGTTATTTTTTTGGAAAGGCTTATCCGTAATAAGCTGATTAAGAACTTGGTTTTAATGTATATATTGGCACATGAATAAAATTGTTTTAACACCTTTGGAATGCTGTATTTTTTCTTGGGCAGATGCGCTACAATCACCAGCGATCTCTGAATCACATCTCCTAAGGATTAACTAGCTACTCGTCAAATGTAACCCAGCTATCTGTATAGATGACACTTACTTTATTATTACAGTTCGACATAACGAATTACAGATAATACGCGACGCGCAACAGCAGTTATACAAGAAAAAATCTATAATTTTTCTATATGTTCAATATTTCATATTCAACAAATGTGCTGGCACATATAAAATAACTCTGCAAATGATAGTTCGCCAAAAACAACATCTGAACTTGCGTTGCAATATCTTCATCTAGCATCTCAATTTAGTGCGAATTAAGTGTTCCATTAATGGTGGCAAAATATCAAAAATACGCTAATATACATTTACAAATATGTATATTTTAACTCTTATAATTTTCATTTTTTCACCATTCACATCTACATGTTACTGCGATAATTTATAAAATTTTAAGATGAATCAGAAAGTCAATAAAGGTGTTCCAATTTTTCATGAGGGTGAAACCGGCGATTGCGCCTACATTATTGAAAAAGGGAGTGTTGAGTTAAGTATTTTGATCAATGGTACTCAAAAGAAAATCGGCACATTACAGGAAGGTGCGATTTTTGGAGAAATGGCACTTATTGGTAATCGTCTTCGAACTGGAACGGCTATAGCCTGTGAAGAAACTTGGTTAATCGTAATCCCCGAAAAGTATTTTGAAGAAAAGCTGGAGAGTTCTGATAAATTCATCCATTTACTACTAAAGCTGATTCTTCGACGCTATATTGAAATGCGCACCCGGCTTGATAATATTCTAACCAAATCACGATGTGATTCTTCGCTCATTATTGATGATGAGTCCATGCCTGATTGTAAAGGTAATACAGTAGACACTGCACGCCAATTAGAAGCAGAAAACAATCTGAAATATGCCTTCGAAGACGGGCAACTGGAATTATTTTATCAACCTATTGTTACCTTGGCCAATCTAAAAGTATCAGGCTGTGAATCATTGATACGCTGGCGCCATCCCAAGCACGGATTGGTTCCACCCGTCGAATTCATCGGATTGGCCGAGGAATCCGGACTTATCATACCAATAGGACTTTGGATCATTACAGAAGCCACTAAAGCCTGTCAGCGACTTCTCAGTCATAATGACGATTTTTCATTTGTAAGTATTAATCTTTCAGGGAAACAATTTAATACAGGAGATCTTGTCCAAAACATCGAACGTATTTTTCAAGAACAAAACATACAAGCTGAAAACATTAAATTTGAAATAACCGAATCCATATTAATGGCCAATCCGCTGGATATTGCAGCCAGTTTACAGGCCTTGAAGAAAAACGGCAGTACTATTGCGATTGACGATTTCGGAACTGGTTATTCAAGTTTCAGTTATTTACATCGTTTTCCAATTGATACATTGAAAATTGACAAATCCTTTGTCTCAACGATGCTGGATAATTCTAAAAGTTATGAAATTGTTAAATCGCTCTGTGTACTGGCAAAAGCAATTGGTATGAGCATTGTTGCCGAGGGAATTGAAACAGCTGAGGAACATAGGCTTTTAACAGAAATGGGTGTCGATTATGGACAAGGATATTTTTACGCAAAACCAATGCCTGAAGCGGAATTTTGTAACTATCTACAAGAACATTAATCTCTCAAAACCAGTAATCCTTCAATATATTCAAATCAATTTCAGGACAAATATATTCTCGCCATATCCGTTACCATTGCTTTACCCTGAGCCCGGGCATCATTAAAAATATCGTTTGTGAATTCAAGTCCCGCAATGTAACAGGGTTCTGTGAGAACAGAATCAATAGATTCTGAAGCTTCCAAACTAGCCAATCGATTGGCAAAATAAATCAGTCGACACCAGTCTTCGTAAGTCTTGGCTCTTTCAGGTACGTGATGCCAGAGCGCTGTCGCCTGTAAGCTTTCAGGTAAATGCCATAACTTCATTAGTTCATACCCAACTTCAGCATGCGTAAAGCCCAGATGACTGAGTTCATGTTCGAGACTATCCGCAACTCTTGTCCCAGAATATATCAACTCAGATTGCTCTGGTAGCTTATGCCAAATTACAGGTTTGCCCATGTCATGTAAAAGACCAGCCATAAATAAGTTAGAACTGTCACCGGACAAAGAACTACCCACAGATAAATTCTTCGCAATAAGCCCACATAACAGACTATGCTGCCAATGAGCATTTAACTGTTCATTTCTGATCGCTAATTTCTGAAATAGATTGATAATCCCAGTACTAAGCAAAAGCACCGACAGTTCATTTCGCCCTAATATGGTCACGGCTTGAGTTATTGTTGAGATAGTATGCATAAAGCCATAAATTGCACTGTTTACGATCTTCAGTACCACCATACTCAAACCGGGATCTTTTTCAATCAAGCTGGCAATTTCCGCATTTGACGAGTTACTATCCTTAAGTTTTGAATTCAATCGGGCATGTATTCCCGGAATCGAGTAAACCGAATTTGGCGTATCCATCAATTGAGCAATGCTTATTGTCATTTAAAGTACCTACTGAATTTTATGAACCTGACGTATACAATTACACGCATTCAAACAAAAATGAATTCCCGGTGGGGAATAAGCAGTTTTATTTTCTATCAAGGATAACAAATCCGTTCCACTCAAAATCGTGGGTTTGTTGATTTATCTTTGCCAAATCCAAATAGAAACGCGTTGGCCCATCTGCCCCATGAATTTCCATAAGACCACTAAAATGCTTGATTGATTCTGACCAATCACCCTGCTGGAATGATTTCAAACCAATCGAAAATAGCTTGTGCATATCCTGTTGTTTATCAGAAACTGTGGCCTTCAGACTAATTATCTGACTTAAAGCCACCGGCTCAGGTCTACCCATTAATCGGAACAAGCCCATGGGTCGACAACACAAGATATCAAGATCCTCAACCAAATGTTGACTAGCCAAAATCTGGGTACCCAGAACCTTGTTGACACCTTCGATACGTGATGTGGTATTAACCGTATCACCAATTACTCGAAAATGATTAGTGTTCCCGGCACTAATCCGCCCCAAAGTTATTTCACCAAGATTTAAACCTATACGGGTTGGCATGGCATTCAGACCGGATGAGCTGTTAAATTTGGAGACAGCCTTAACCATATCCAAGGCCGCAAGACAGGCTGACAACCGTTTACTCGACTCTGGCAAATCAATCCACACGGCCATCATGGCATCACCAGTAACGTCGGCAATCATGCCATTATGGACATTGACTGGACGCCCCAGCACCTGATAATAGGCATTTAATAACTCCCACAATTGATGTGAAGAGTTAGTTGAAGAAATGGTGGTATAACTTTCTATATCGGTTGCCAAACATACGCCAGTTACATTACGTTCTGTCATAGCCTTTGCTGAATAGTCTTGCCAGAGGCCAGGTTTGGATGGCTGAAGTGTCTGCCATTGAGGAAAAACTTTACCGACAAAATCCAGCATTCGCTTTCTTTCGTTTATCAAATCTTTTCTGGAGCAAGCCAAAGCCAATAACCAACACAAAGGTAATTGAATAACAATCGGCACAGCAACAGGCAACCACCAACCGTTATGACTAAACATGGCTAAACAGGCGAGCACATACCCTCCGCCCAGCAACAAACTTAAGCAAAACCCCATTAAGCCCTGAAATGTAATGAGTGAAGTCATAATAATGAGCGCAAACACAAGGCTTACCAAAATAAAGGACTGCGGAGTTTGAATAAAGCGACTCTCTAATAAATTGGCAAATTGAGTCGCCATAATCTCCACGCCAGCCATTTTACCTTGTCGACCGCTAGTGAAAGGTGTTTGGAATACGTCTAAATTTCCTGAAGAATACTGCCGATAGACCTTCCCAATCAGCACCACTTTACCGGCTAAATTTATACTTTTACCCTGATAGACATCACTATAAGACTCCATACGGAAAGTTTTAGGGGGACCGTAATAATCAAGAATACGGTTTGCTGGTCCGCAGATGTAATCAGTCAATGTCTTCTGCAGAGCCGCTGGCAAAGTTAGGGGCAAAATATAGTGATCCTGATTACTCAGACAATCTAGGCGTTGTTTTGCAAGCCAGTCTGAGTAGGGTTTGGCGGATGAGTTGTTCTGACCAAAATAGCTCACGAACATCAGCAACGGTAAACTGGGCGCTTCTGCCAAATCATCATAGTATGTCCATACTTCCCGAACTGGGGTATTTAAGCTGTCGCTAATCAGAAAATAGGGACTGTGGTCTAAGGCCGCCTGGGTAAATATCGGTTCAGGCGAAATCTGGCGCATGGCCACAAGTTGTTCAGGAAGAATTCCAGTCTGATTATTTTCTTGTTTCACGGCTGGGGTTTTATTCTTCTCCGAACACTCTGTACGCCCATAAAAATCGTCCACCCCATGACGAAATTTTTGAACACAGTCCGTTAGCAACACATTCCCGTTAATGCGCATGCTATTGGCCAGTTGCTGATCATGCTCATTATCGGCAGCAATAAATTGCAAATCAAACACAATCAGCGCGACTCCTTGCCGTTGAAGTTCTTCGATCAAATGAGCGTGAAGCCCCCTCCATTTCGGCAATTCATGGCTGACACCCAAACTGGCTTCCGATTGTTCATCAATCGCAATTATCACCACTTGCTCAGGTGCTTGACGCAAACCGCGCAGTTGAAACAGAGTTGTCAGTCCGGCCATCGCCTCGAAGTCCCAATAGAAATCAACACCAGCCCCTATTAGGGTGATGAATAATGCGATTGCTATAATTCTGACTAGACTTTGCTTCAAGAAATTATGATTAACAAAACTGGTTGAGTTAATGGGTGATCATAGGGCGTTACGACTGGAAGATCAGTGATTTTATAACTTGTCGGAAAAGTATTTTCTTCATTACATATGAAATACTGGCTAAATAAACTGAGACGACAATAAAAAGCATCGCCATGCTCTACCCGGATAAATTATAGTTATTCTTATCCAGATAGAGTAGATACAAAACGAATGAGATCGCTATATATTGTTAAGGTTTTGATCGACGAATAGGTGGGATGCATGTTTGATAGGCTGTACCAAGCACAACAGTTGTAGTGCATTGCGATCCTTCGTATAAAGCCTGGACTGTTACCACAAATTTGGCATCCTTGGTTTTAGTGCCAGTTTTATTGCCCTTTTCGTCAAAGGTATCCAAGGTAACTTTTCCTGTTAACACCTTGTCATTACCAAGCTCAGCAGCCTTAAGCGCAGCCGATAAACCGGGATCTTCAGTAGCAATTTCCACGGTTTGTGAATTTTTTGTGTTTTCCCTGGAGACACTGGCTGGGCAGTTGAATTTATGCAAAAACTTAGTGTCCTTGACATCCTTAATGCATTGGGTTAAAGATTCCCCTGACACTGGATCCAACACTACGGCATCCAATAATTTGTTCGTTTTATCGTCCAAATAATGACTAATGCCAAGTATGGAGCCGGTATTGGCGGCAACCATTTTAGGCACTGGAATGTTAAAATTAGCCAGCTCCAGGAAAATTTTATAGACAGGATTTTCTCTTGAAACCCCTTGATCAGCAGCTTCCTTGGCCGCAACTGCCAATCTTTCTCCTAAGCCGGATAAAAAGGTTACTACCCCAAGATTATCATATTTAATATTCCCTTGATTGATATGCTCGGCTTTGACGAGATTATCTGAACAGGCGGCCAAAGAGAACAAGGCTAGGACTAACACGCCAACGGTTTTCAGTATGTTTTTCATTAATTTAACTCCTGATGATGTTACACAAAAAATTAAAACCGGCTAAAAAAACAAGCTCAATTTTAAAAAAAACTGCCGTTGCGGAATAAAAGGACTCATTTGCGGTCCTTCCGCATTAAATACGCTTTGGTATCTCATATTACTATCGAATAAATTATGTACTTCAAAGCTTACAGTGCCTAATTTTTTCGGAAGCCGGTAACCCAAAGCCGTATCAAAAGTCCAAAATCGGCCATTGTCAAATGTAATGGGAGGGGAGTTGGCTGGCAACATATCGAAGTCACTGACTAAGCCAACCTGTTGCTTAACATAAGTCCCTGAAAATTTTGCAAAGATACCATTCGGATGAAAAAACTTAACCGTTAACGGTACTTGATGAGATGCCAGCGACTGCGGATCAACATCATTTACTGAGTTGACTACATAATCGCGGCTAAATTGCTGATACCTGTATTCAGATGAAAAAGCCAGCCAATCTATTGGTGTCCAGTAAATATAACTTAAAAATCCCGATTCCTTTTTGTTTCTATTGGTTAATGCACTGTCCATAAATGGTTCATTGGTGTTACGCCATATCAGTTCTCCACCTAAAAATACCGTGCGTGCTAAATTGTAATCCATAGCAAAAGCATACTGCCATGCTGAAGTGCCGTTATAGGAATCATAAATTTGATTAAACCCGACAACTTGTGTGGGCTCCAAGGTTTGTTTGGCAGCCAAGGGACGTTTTAGGGTGCGAAATGCGGCAGCTCTAAAGGTTAAATCTGAAGTTGGCTTCCAAAGCAAGCCGAATTTTGGGTTTAGCTGCCGTCTTACTATGATTTGATCATCGTAAGAATCGTAGCTGATGCCGAGCAATGAAGTTAGATTATGTAAAAGTCTTTGATTGGCATACAGGTAACTATTAAAATGCTGAGTCATCGAAGGGAGTAGTGTTGTAAAGGTCAGCTCCGGTATTACATCTGGTGGCGGTAATGTCCACTGGGCAAGGTTACTGATCCATTTATTGTTATTTAAATTCAGATAACCCAAACCGGCAGAAATATCAAACTGCCCCGGATGAAATAAATATTGAATTTCAGCTTGATACCCTTTGGCTTTGTTTCGGTTAAATATTTTGGTGTCGATGTCATCGACTTGATTGAGGGCTTTATAATATAAATGGTCGATGGCAGTATTAGCTGTAGTAGTATAAAAAAATGACCCCAGCAAATCCTGGTCCTGATTTATTTTATAATGACTGCCCAATCTGGCTGTTTGTTGATCAAGTGTGTTTCTCATGTTGGGCGATTGAAAGCCATTCAAACGAGTCGCCAAATCACCTGAAGCCTTGTTTTCAGCCTTTAACTCCATCTGTATATTGAAATTTGGA
>CAILCX010000168.1 GCA_903832775.1 uncultured Methylobacter sp.
AATACTGTTCTAAGTGGGATGTTGTAAACACGCGCAACTAGCTCAACAGGCTCTTTTCTAAGAGTCACCGCTTCGACAACTTCTTTGCGTTTTTGGCTTCGTTTCTCTGCTCTATTCATAGGTATTTTGTACCATGAAATTCGAAAACTTATGGGACGATTAATACCTGGCATGATCCTGGGTGTTGACGCCTAGAATAATGACTAAAAATTTCATGAGTGTTCCCTGCATATTCTGGCTCAACACTAAATTCAAAACACTGTGCTTGTTAAAATTAATGCCTTATTCACCTTTCAAATCGTGCATCTGCCCATTCGGCATGATCACTATTAATTTCACCGAGAGCATCCACCCGCAGTACTATCTTTTTAGAGTTTATCAAGGGAATGTCCACAATGATTGGCTCCATGCCCCAAGTAAATTTTCCACTACGCCATGCCTCATGACCATCGATTTCAGCAATAAATTCTACTTCTCCACTGTGGCTATTGTCATCCAGTCCGGCGACTGCCAGAAATTTTTTAGAATCAGCGGGTATAGCATAGACAAGGGTTGAATTTGCATGTGTTCCCAGACCATGCTTATAACAGTGCTCCCGCAAGCAAAGAGGGCCGCCGTCGACATTGCTGTCCATTTTTAGCTTGCCGTAATCTTGTTGTTGTAACTCTGGGCTTAAGGCACTTAAATAGAGTTCGCTCGAATTACCGAATCCGATAGGTAGATATTTTTTTATCTCAAGTCTGAACTCATTACTCATAAAGAATATCCAAAGAGTAATCATCAGCAAGTAAGGCGATAATGGCGAACGTTCGGCAATGTTTACCAGTCTATTCAGACCTTTAAATGAACAATTGAAGAGGACTTGAGCCAGCAACGCTAGAAAAACCAGAATCACACAAATGGAAAGCATATTCCATGTGCCGCTATTAGCTGCTAGAGAATACACAAAATTCATGTTGATGAAGACTAGGGTCGTCAACACAGGGTACCACAATAGATATTGCTTTGCCCGACACCCCCACAGTACTGCAAATGGGATGGCAAGAAACATATAACGTTCATGCATGCCACTGGAGACCGTGAAAAAACAGACTACCGATAAAACGGCTAAGCCATAGATATCTTCAAGTTGTTTTTTTCGGGTTGCCACAATTGCAATGCTCAAACTTAGTAGTCCAAATAAAAGAAGCCCGAGTTTTGAAGGAGTGATCCATGGTGCTATGGGCAACTTAGCCCAATCGCCAGTTAAGAGGCTAGCCGAGTCAGGCAGCATACTTCCACCGGCTAACAGATACCATAGATTCGCTGCATTCAATGATGAATACGGGTAAATCCCCAGGTTATCAATATAGGCTCTTTTAAATGCCTTCACCACATCTCCACCCGGAATGAAAGGCGAAAAGGCAATGGCAAAAGCAATCAAGGCACCCACAACTCCGACTGCGTGACGTTTGGGGTAGCGTAAAGATAATCCAGATAACAGCGGCACAAAAACAATAGCCTGAAACTTACACAATAGGGCTATTGCCATTAAGGGCCAAGACCAATGAGCTCTTCGTTCGTCCATAGCAAAGACAAGCGATAAATACACTGGAATAAATGGCAACAAATCGACCTGACCCCAGACAGGTCCATTATGCAGTAATGCAGGGTTGAATGCGGTCAGCCAGAATGTGGCCGAATGAAGAGGATTCAAACCTTGACCTGATAATTCTCTTCCCACTAAATTAAGCAAAAACAAATGACTTATAAAAATAGGCAGTTGTGTCCATCCTTTCACCAACCAATCACCGTGAGGCAAAAATCCCAGATATTCGTTTAGCCAGGCGAACAGACGGAACCAGTGCAGCAATAAGGGAGGGTAATTGGCATCCAGTGCATGGTAGCCGCCAGTTTGAAGCTGTATCGACCATGATCGCCAAAATTCTATGTCTTGGCCGCCGCCAACGAAATAAAGAGTTAGCGTCATTATTACAGAGCTCAACCATAGCCCTATACGCCATGGGGCCAAGTGTTGTTGATTATTTTTTAAATGCATCCATTTAATACCGATAGGTCAGGGGATCGAAACAAGTGTGTCAATTTTTTGATTTGTGCGCTTGGAATCCGTTTTTTGTTTGCTGAAGAAAATAGCTTGGCTAAGCAGGAATGGGTTAGGTCTTTTCTCAGGGACAATAATATATTCTAGCATCATACCCTGGGAGAGGTTTATGAGTAAGGATTGAGCAGTGATTATTGACTTGAATTTTTACCAAAAAAAACCTGATCATGGTGAGTGATCAGGTTTGGTTAGTTAATTATCAGAAGATTCTGATTCTTATAAGTTTAATTAAATGACAAAAACGTTGAAGACAATTTAGAACAACGAAGTTGTTTTTGTTATTTTTTAACTGATTCTTCTTCAAGCGCCGCTGCTAATTGTTTTGCAGGTAGATAACCCGGGTAAATGTTACCTTTTTCAGTAACAATCATTGGGGTCCCCTTGACTTCAAACTCATCAGCTAATTGCATATGTGCGTCAATTGGATGATTACACGTTTTAAGCGGTGGAGTTTCACCTTTTTTAGCGGCTGTTAATGCGGTTTTGCGATCATCGGCACACCAGACTGAGATAGCCTTAGTGTAAGAATCTGAACCTTTGCCAGCACGAGGGAAAAACAGATATTGAATCGTTATTCCTTCAGCCATATATTGGTCAATTTCAGAATGCAATTTACGACAGTAACCACAGTCAATATCAGTAAAAATGCTCACTGTATATTTAGCGATTTTGGGTTTAAAGACAATCATCTTATCCTGACCCAATTTTTCCAGGGCTTGTTTTCGAGTTCCGCCCAATTTAGCTTCAGTTAAATCAGTGTGTCCTGCGACATCAATCATGTGCCCCTGAATCAGATACTTGCCATCTTCGGAAACATAAAAGATATTGCCGCCTACTACAACCTCATAAAGTCCTTTAATTTCTGATGGTTTTATGCCTTCAACTTTTAACGAGGGCATTGATTGGGTCAGTGCCTGTCTGACCGCAGACTCGTCGGCATGGGCGTCAGGTAAAGCAAGTCCCAGTATTGATAACGCGGCAATTTTAATAACTTTTTTCATGGTGTTATAGCGTTCCTTAATTATTGAAATAAACGTTCAACATCTAAAAACATAGCTAACGCCATTAATGACACAAGCAATGCAATGCCGATTTGTTGAAAAAACAGTTGAATCTTTTCTGGCACAGGACTGCCTTTTAGTCCTTCAATCGCAAAAAACAGTAAATGGCCGCCATCCAGAACAGGTATTGGCAATAAATTCAATATGCCCAAACTCACACTGACCAAGGCCATGAACTTTATGAAAGGAGCTACACCCATTGTGGCAGACTGGCCGGCATATTCGGCAATACTAATAGGCCCGCTAAGATTCTTGACCGAAGCCTTGCCAATCAGCATTTTACCCATCATTTTTAAACTGCTGGCAGAGTAGAACCAGGTGGTTTGAAATGCAACCGGTATTGCATCAATAGGTGACAAGGAGTATTCAACACTGACAGATTTCATAAGTTCTTCGGGTATATAAACAGAGGCACCAACTTTACCTTCTAATTTTTCACCTGCTTTTACACTTTTTGGTGTAATAGTTATTGGAATACTTACGCCATCACGCTCGATTAGCAACTTTATTGCAAGATCAGCGTGGCTTTTAACAATGCCCACCCACTGCATCCAGTCGATGATGATTACTTCATCAGCACTGACAATTAGATCACCTTGTTGTAATCCGGCTGTCAATGCAGCACTATCTGGTAATACTTTACCTATGATAGCTTTTAACTTTGGAGACCAGGGTTTAAAGCCCAAGCGGTTATAAAGTACATCTGGATTTTCTGCATCTACATCAGATAGTCTTAGTGTCTTGAAGTTTTGCTGATCATCGTTAGACTTGACTGAAAGTTTTATATTTCGCTCGCCTTCCAAAGCAGAAGAGACGATCACTGTCATTGCTTCAGTCCAGGTTGGCGTTACTTTATCGTTAACCGAAATAATTTCTTCGCCTTCAACAAAGCCGCCAGCACTGGCTAAAGTTCCCTGTTCTACAGTACCCAGAATCGGTCGTATGCCCATTTCTCCAATGACCAAAACCGCCCAGAACAAGATTATGGCTAGCACCAGATTAAATATCGGACCTGCTGCAACGATAGCTATTCTGGCCCACAAAGTTTGACGGTTAAAAGCAAACGGAAGATCAGCTTCACTAACTTCGCCTTCACGCTCATCAACCATTTTGACATAACCACCTAGCGGAATGGCGGACAGCACGTATTCTGTGGAAGCACTGTCTTTTTGATAAGAGTATACGATCTTACCAAAGCCGAGCGAAAATCGAAGTACCTTAACTCCAACCTTACGAGCAACCCAGAAGTGACCAAATTCATGAATAGAAACAAGAACACTGATCGCAACAATGAAATAAAACAGTGTATGAAGAAAATCCATTAATGCGTAAACTCGGCAATAATTTGAGAAGACACTAGTCGTGCCTGTTGATCGGCTTCTAAAATAATCTCCAGGGTATCTGCAACCTTGGCTTCAAATTGTTTCATACATTGTTCGATAATTACCGGGATATCGGTAAAGCGAACTGCTTCATTCAAAAAGGCCTCAACTGCAATTTCATTGGCGGCATTTAAAACCGTTGGCATGATACCACCTGCAGCAATCGCTTCGTAAGCCAAACGCAGACAAGGAAATCTCTCAAGATCAGGTTCCTGAAAATCCATGCGACCGACGTCAAAAATATTGAGTGGCTCAACGCCAGAATCAAAGCGATCAGGCCAAGCCATTGAGTAAGCAATGGGTATGCGCATGTCAGGGTTGCCCATTTCTGCCAAAACGGTTCCATCCACATAATCCACCATAGAATGAATTACGCTTTGCGGATGAATGACCACCTGTATTTGGTCGGGGGTCATATTGAATAAAATACAGGCCTCGATCATCTCAAGACCTTTGTTCATCATGGTTGCTGAATCGACCGAAATTTTTCTGCCCATGTCCCAGTTGGGATGCGCTACCGCCTGTGCTGGCGTAACATTAACCAATTGTTCAACCGGTGTTTCCCGAAAAGGGCCTCCTGATGCAGTCAATAAAATACGTCTTGCTTGTTTTGCCTGCATACCAGTTTTATAACCAGCCGGCATACACTGAAATATTGCATTATGCTCACTATCGATAGGCAATAATTGTGCACCAGAATCGGCAACAGCTTGCATAAAAATAGCGCCAGACATAACCAATGCTTCCTTGTTGGCCAGCAGTATGGTTTTTCCCGCCTTTGCCGCGGCCAAACTGGGTAATAAACCTGCTGCTCCTACAATGGCAGCCATTACCGAATCGACATTATCAAGTGTTGCAACTTGTTCTAAAGCCTTTGCGCCTGACAGTACCTTTATATTTGCAATCGGGGTGTTTTTGAGTTGTTCTTCAAAAACTTGAGCCTTTGCTTCATTGACTACAACCACAACTTCAGGGCGATGCTCAAGACATTGTTGAAAGAGTGTGTCAATATTGGTATTGGCCGTTAAAGCGATAACTTTATACAGATTTGAATGTCGGGCTACAACATCTAAAGTGCTAACACCGATTGAGCCAGTCGCTCCGAGTATGCAAATGCCTTTCATGGGTGAATTAATATAATGCCAGCATAGAAAAATGGAATGGCAGCAATCAAGCTATCAATCCTGTCCAGAACACCACCATGACCCGGTAGTAGTGTGCCAGTGTCTTTAACACCGCGTTGGCGCTTTACCACGCTGAAAAAAAGATCACCATAAATAGAAATTAAAACCGTCAATATAGATAGTAAGACAAAATCTGAAGCAACCATCCATGGAAATGCATAAAACAGACTTAATATGCCTGCGCAAACTACACCGGCAATTAATGCCCCATACATTCCCTCTACGGTTTTACCCGGACTAATCTCAGGAGCCAGTTTGGTTTTACCGAATTTCTTTCCGGCAAAATAGGCGGCAATATCCGCTGCCCAAATCAAAAGCAAAAAGTATAAGGTCAGATCTGCACCATAAAAAGATCTCAATCTGCTCAGGAACATCCAGGTTGACAACAAAACCAACCAGCCGATCAGAGCTTTATAGCTGACTTTCATTTCCAGGTTTAAGACGCCTGCAGGAGTATTTCTAATTAAGATCATGGCCAAGATCCAAAACAACACTGGCGCGGTAACTAACCATTCCAAGGCGCCCGAGTAATCTCTGACATCAGGCCAATCGAGGATTTGCGCAACCAATTCCAAGAATTGCGTCCAGAAATGGAGCCATATCATAGGCAGGATTAAGGTCAAAATAAATAAACAGCGTTTTATAAGAGAACTAATGCGGATCAGATTTGTCCATTCCCATGCAGCTAAAAGCGTAATAAAGCCGATTAGCAATGAAAAATATTCTGAATGCAATTGAAAAAGCGCAAGCACAAACAGGGGTACCAGAATTAACGCAGTAATAATTCGCTGTAGTAACATTTTTATATTTATTGGATGATGAAATTAATTATTATGTGCCATAGATTAATAAAGTCTAATTAATGGCTTTTATTATTTATAGCTTTAAATGGCTAAATTTTTTTTCGGTTAAATAAGCTGTATGAAATTAAGAGATCAACTAAAACATCGTTAAATTGGTATTTATTTGCTGTATGCGTATAAATTCACTTTTGCCGAAGTTCAATTTATTTTATGCTTGCCCCTGAGAGTCTAAAACAATTGGTTTGTCGAGCATTTGCTCTCCGGTATGACCAAAGCGTCGTTGTCTGCCTTTAAAGCTTTTTATTGCATCGGCAAGAGAGTCTTGGTCAAAATCCGGCCATAATGTTTCAGTAAAGTACAGTTCAGTATAGGCAAGCTGCCATAACAAGAAATTACTGACTCGTTGTTCGCCGCCGGTTCTAATAAACAAATCTGGCTCTGGTAAATCTGCAGTTGATAGATGCTGGTTAATTAACTGCTCGCTAATCGACTGATTTACAAGTTCTCCAGTTGACATTTTTTTAACAATTGTCTGGAACGCTTGGCACATATCCCAGCGTCCCCCGTAATTTGCGGCGACAACCAAAGTTAAAGCGTCATTGTCTTTAGTCTGTGCTTCACCTTCAAGCATTTTGGCCTGTAATTTATCAGAGAATTTAGTTCTGTCACCAATAAATCGCAGGCGGATATTATTTCGATCCAGCTTATTGATTTCTCTTTGCAAAGTCGCCGTAAATAGTGACATTAATAATGAAACTTCTTCTTCGGGTCGACGCCAGTTTTCACTACTGAAAGCAAACAAGGTTAAAACCTTAATTTCCTGTTCAGCACAGTATTCCACGATTTTTCGAACTGCTTTAACCCCGGCCTGATGACCGATAGCTCTCGGCATAAATCTTTTTTGCGCCCAGCGACCATTGCCGTCCATGATAATAGCGATATGAAGTGGATTACCAGAAGTATTTGCCGATTCCAAGCTATTTAAGTCATCTGTAGGCATGGTTTAATTTCCGATTACATTGACAATAAATCTGCTTCCTTTGCTTCCAGCAAAGTTTCCACTTCTTTTACATACTGATCGGTCAATTTCTGAATTTTTTCTTCAGCCATGCGTGCCTCATCTTCAGAAATAGATTTTTCTTTTAAGGCATCTTTAACGGTGGAATTTGCATCACGACGAATATTTCTAATTGCAACCCTGCCATTTTCAGCTTCATTCTTGACTACTTTAACCAAACCGCGGCGACGCTCTTCAGTTAAAGCCGGCAATGGAATACGAATAACCATGCCGTTGGTAGATGGGTTTAAACCCAAATCCGATTTCATTATGGCTTTTTCAATTGCTTGAACCATGCCTTTTTCCCACGGAGTGATTGTCAAAGTCCGTGCGTCTTCGACTGCAATATTGGCAACCTGAGATAACGCAGACTCGCTACCGTAGTATGAGACGCTGATTTGATCCAATAAGCTGGGATGAGCCCGGCCTGTTCTTATTTTAGAAAACTCATGTTTTAAAGCATCAATACTTTTGCTCATTCGAGTTGATGCATCTTGTTGGATATCGCTAATCATTATCTGTTCCTCGTTCTATTAGAGATCCTATCTCTTCGCCCATCATCAATCTCATTACCGCACCCTGCTCAAAAATATTCATGACTCGCATAGGCACATTATTATCCCGGCATAAGACCAATGCCGTTGTATCCATAACATTGAGACGCTGATCGAGCGCTTCATCATAGGTTAAGCGTGGATAAAACTTTGCGTTTTTGTCTTTGTTAGGATCGGCAGAATAAACACCTTTGACTTTAGTTGCCTTAATCATCAATTCTGCATTTATTTCGATTGCCCTTAGACTGGCCGCCGAGTCGGTAGTGAAAAAAGGATTTCCAGTGCCTGCAGCGAATATAACAACCCGACCTTTTTCAAGATGTCTGACTGCTCTGCGACGAATATAATCCTCGCAGACCTGATTGATCTTCAATGCAGACATTACTCTGACCTGCTGTCCATGAGCTTCAAGGGCATCCTGCATGGCCAGGGAGTTTATGACCGTAGCCAACATGCCCATCTGGTCACTGGTTACCCTGTCCAATCCTTCTGAAGCCTTTTCCGCGCCACGCAATATATTACCGCCGCCGATAACTAAACCAACTTGAAGACCAGCATCGCATAACTCTTTAATCTCAGTTGCAAGACGCTTAACAATATCGGCATCAATACTTCCACCGGTATCGCTCATTAAGGCTTCACCGCTTAACTTAAGCAAAATTCTCTGGCAAATCATGTTAGTCATTTTAATTATCGGGGGCTAGTGTTTATTATTTATTCCAAAGGCTAAAGCCCTGGAATTATTGCGTGCCTCTAACTTGCGCCATTACTTCTTCAGCGAAATTTTCTTCTTTCTTCTCTATGCCTTCACCAACTTCCAGGCGGGAAAAGCGAATTACGCTGTTTCCTTTTGAAGAAAGCAATTTTCCTACGGTGATTTTATCATCCTTGATAAAAGGTTGACCTAGCAAAGTGATTTCAGCTAAAAACTTACTGATACGACCAACAACCATTTTTTCAATAATATCAGCAGGTTTTCCGCTTTCGGCAGCTTGTGCGGAGAAAATCTCTTTCTCTTTCTCGATAAGATCTGAAGATACTTGTTCTTCTGAAACACAGGTCGGTTTGCTTGCAGCGATATGCATAGCAATATCTTTGCCTAATTCGTTATCTGCCTTGGCCAATTCAACGATTACAGCAATTTTTTTGCCATGCAGATAACAGGCAGTACCACCGGTGGCAGTCTGGTATTTCTCAAATCTTCTGATAGTAATATTCTCGCCCAACTTGGCAACCAGGCTGCGGCGAACTTCATCTACAATAGTTCCGTCAGCCAAAGTCATAGCCAGCAATTGCTCTTCTGACTCAACGTCAGTAATTAGTAAAGCTGCAGTTACATTGTTGACGAAGCTGACAAAGTCATCTGCTTTGGCAACAAAATCAGTTTCGCAATTAACGTCGACAATTGCTACTGTTGTGCCATCTTCACTTACTTTAGCGCCAATGATGCCTTCCGCAGCAATACGGCCTGATTTTTTATCAGCTTTCGCCAAGCCGGATTTACGCATATTTTCAATGGCCAGTTCCATGTCGCCATTTGCTTCAACCAAAGCTTTTTTGCATTCCATCATACCGGAAGCCGTTCTTTCACGAAGCTCCTTCACCATTGCTGCACTAATATTAATAGTCATTTTTTATCTTTTCCAATTTATTCATCACTATAAAAACGCCCCCGTTAGGAGGCGTTTTTGCCTAAATTTTTAAGCCTTTAAAAAACAAGATTGTATCTTATTCAGATGCTTCTTCTTCAACAAAATCGTCAACTTTTATATCAGCTTTGGCTGACAAGCCTAAATTGGCTGTTTGGGCTTCCATTACTGCTGCGGAAACGCTTTCGCAATAGAGTTTAACTGCACGAATTGAATCATCATTTCCAGGAATAATATAATCAATTTTTTCTGGTGAATTGTTCGAATCTACAATTCCTACAACTGGAATCCCCAGTTTTGTTGCTTCACTAATTGCATTTTTTTCGTATCCAACGTCCAAAATAAAAATCACGTCTGGAACGCCTTTCATGTCTTTGATTCCACCAAGGCTACGCTCCAGTTTTTCAAGTTCGCGCTCCATGCCCAGGGCTTCTTTTTTGGCAAAACGTTGATAAAGTGTACCGTCGGCTTTCATCGCTTCCAGTTCTTTTAGGCGATTGATTGATTTCTTGATAGTTTTGAAGTTTGTTAACATGCCACCTAACCAGCGATGGTTAACATAAGGCATGCCGCAACGGGCAGCTTCTTCAGCAACTACTTTACGAGCTGCTTTCTTGGTGCCAACAAATAAGACTGTGCCTTTATTTGCTGCCATTTGACCCAAATAATTCATTGCGTCATTAAACATTGGAAGCGTTTTTTCCAGATCAATGATATGGATTTTGTTACGTGAACCAAATAGGTAGGTAGCCATTTTCGGGTTCCAATAACGGGTTTGGTGGCCAAAATGGACACCCGCTTCAAGCATTTGACGCATAGATACTGCTGACATGTATTCTCCTAAGATAAATTATCGGAACTGTTGTTCCGAGTTGGGTTACGCCTCCACTTATCCCGCCTGGAAACCAGTTGCAATTCAGGCCATTTAATGGCAAATCGCACCAGCACCCTTCCAAACGTGACGATAAGCGTGAGTATTGGTTCAAAAATGAACTTCCCTTTATACCATAATTACTTTTTTACAACAAGCCAATCTCTGTTAAAATGAACGAATTACACAGGTACAACAAGCGATACAGAGGGCAAAAAATGTACCTTACGCAGTGCCTTAGCCTTTAGCCTTGCACCTGTTTTATGAGCATAATTATTAAAAACGAATCTGAAATTGAAAAAATGCGTATTGCCGGAAAGTTGGCCGCGGAGGTTTTAGAAATTATTGAACCTTACGTAGTTCCCGGCGTTACAACCGACGAGCTTAATCAAATTTGTCACGATTACATTGTCGACGTACAACAAGCTATTCCGGCACCGCTTAACTATCACGGGTTTCCCAAATCAATTTGCACTTCAGTTAATCAACAGATTTGCCATGGCATTCCCAGTGATAAGAAATTAAAATCAGGTGATATTGTCAATATCGACATTACCGTTATTAAAGATGAGTATCATGGTGATACCAGTAAAATGTTTTGCGTCGGCGAAGTAAGTCCGCATGCTAAAAGGTTGATTAAAATAACCCAGGAAGCCATGTTTTTGGGTATTAACCAAGTCAAGTCTGGTGCCACGCTCGGTGATATTGGTCATGCTATTCAGAAACATGCTGAAACTAATCGTTATTCGGTAGTTAGAGAATTTTGTGGGCACGGCATCGGCAAAACTTTTCACGAAGAACCCCAAGTACTGCATTATGGCAAAGCGGGTGATGGTGAAGTGCTTGAAGCGGGTATGATATTGACCATCGAACCAATGATTAATCTGGGTAAACGACACATGAAAGTGCTTCCTGATGGCTGGACAGCTGTTACCAAAGATCGCAGTCTATCGGCGCAATGGGAACATACTATTCTTGTTACCCAAAATGGTTACGAGATCCTGACTTTACGCCAGGAAGAAATATTGATTTTGTGAAATGGTTTTTTTACCAATCTGATCAATTGAGTTTTTGAAATAGCGTAATTTCAATCAACATCTTTATGATTCCACTTTTAATCCGCCTAATGAGTTAGCTAAGAGGTTTTCAGGTTGAACAAAAATACTAACGCAATGTCTTGCGAAGTAACATCTATTGATATGTCGCCTGCATTTATTGAAAAATCAATATTTGCACAAACTGATAGTCTGCAACAATTCAAGTTGCTTTTAAAGCAGAAGGACAGTGAGCTCAGATTAAAGTTCAACCCTCATAAATCTGTTGCCAAGCTTCTTAAAGATAAGTCCGATTTTATCGATAAAATCTTAGGTTGTTGTTGGGGGCATTTCCTCGGTGAATACGCCAGCCAACTTGCACTTTGTGCTGTGGGTGGCTATGGCAGAAGAGAGCTGTTTCCCTATTCAGATATTGATTTGCTTGTCATATTAGATTCTGAGGATACAGGTCCTTATCAGGAAGCATTGGCAAACTTTTTTACCTTTCTTTGGGATATCGGTTTAAAACCGGGGCAAAGTGTACGTACTATCAAGCAATGCGTTGAAGCGGCGCTTAGTGATCAAACAATAATCACCAGCCTAATGGAAAATCGGCTGCTCACGGGCAACGTGCTTCTGCATAAAGCCCTTAATAACCAAATCACACCCGATAAAATTTGGTCTTCAGATAAGTTTTTTGCCGCCAAGATGGAAGAGCAGCGGCAACGTTACGCCAAATTTCATGACACCGCCTACAATCTCGAACCGAACATCAAAGAAGGGCCGGGCGGATTGCGCGACCGACAGGTCATCGCTTGGGTATTTAAACGCCATTACAACTCCTCAACTCTTAAAGAACTCATCAAATACGGTTTCTTGCCTGAATCCGAATATTTAGAACTGGTTGCTGCGCTTGAGGTACTCTGGCGAATCCGATATGCGCTCCATCTTTTGACCAATCGCTGTGAAGACCGACTTATTTTTGATTATCAACGGGACCTGGCCAGACAATTTGGTTTTAGCGCCGAGCAACAAAAATACAACCAGGATGTCGAGCAGTTCATGCAGTATTATTTTAAAACTGTACTTGGACTTGAGCGACTTAATGAAATGTTGTTGCAATTATTCAATGAACGTTTCGTTTCTGAGGACGTTGTACAGAAATCGATACCGCTTAACGAGAAATTTGTTGTCATCAATGGGTATCTTGAAGCGATTCACGATGATATATTTGAGCAGCATCCGCTAGCCTTGTTGGAAATTTTTTTGGTATTGGAGCAAAACTCATCAATTAAAGGTGTCAGAGCGACAACCATACGTTTGATTAGAAAAAACCTGCATTTGATTGATGATGCCTTTCGCACTAACAAGGCAGCCAACAGACTATTTATAGAGTCCTTTCGTCAGCCTCGAGGTATCACTGACCAGTTAAGGCGAATGAACCGATATGGGGTATTGGCTGCTTACATTCCTTGTTTTGGTAATATTGTTGCCCGAATGCAGTATGACTTATTTCATATTTACACAGTGGATGAGCATACACTTTTTGTTATTCGAAATTTGCGTCGCTTTGCCCTGGAAAATCACTTTGAGGAACTTCCATTTTGCAATGATATTTTTCAGCTAATCTCAAAGCCTGAAGTTCTATATCTTGCCGGGCTATTTCACGATATTGCAAAGGGCAGAAATGGTGATCACTCTGTTATTGGAGAAGAATTCGCTAGAGAATTTTGCGTTCAGCATGAGCTATCTCCTCATGATACCAATCTTATTTGTTGGTTGGTCCGAAATCATCTGGTTATGTCGATGACTGCACAACGAAAAGATATCAGTGACCCGGATGTCATACATCAATTTGCACTGACCGTAGGCAGTATCGAATATTTGAATTACCTGTACCTGCTAACTGTTGCGGATATACGAGCAACAAATCCAGAGCTTTGGAACGCCTGGAAGGATGCGCTGCTTAAAGAGCTTTATTCTGTTACTCATAGTGCTTTACATAGAGGTTTGCAAAATCCTGTAGCCTTAGCAGACCGCTTGATCGAAAACAAAAAAGAAGCAAAAGACGAGCTGATTAAGCTTGGTATTTCCGAACCTGTCATTCTTAGATCTTGGCAACATACGGAAGATGATTATTTTTTAAGGTATTCAGCTGACGAAATTGCCTGGCATACAATTGCCATAGCCTCTTCCAAGGAAGACGACCTACCCTTGGTATTGTTACGTCCGCAAACTCAAAGAGGCAGTGCGGAAGTTTTCGTTTACACCAAAAATGAGGAAGCCATTTTTTCGCTAAGTACTGCTACCCTTGACCAGTTGGGTCTTACCATTCTCGATGCTCGAATCATGACTACGACTGATGACTATGTGCTTAATAGTTTTCTTGTTCTTGAGCAATCGGGTGATCCAATTAATGAGCTGTTTAGAGAAGTGCATATTTGCAATCTTCTTCGGAACAATTTACTGCATCGACAAGTCAAAAAGCACAAAAACATCCACCGTCAATCGCGGCAAGCCAAACATTTTCCGATACCTACCAGTATCCAATTTCATGCAGACCCATTAAATAGACATACAATTATTGAACTCATCACTACAGATCATGCAGGGCTTTTATCAAAAATTGGTCGCGCCTTCATAAAAAAAGATATTCATTTGCATAGCGCCAAAATTACCACGATAGGAAGTCGGGCTGAAGACATGTTTTATATTACAGACAACCAGTCCCGCCCTATTACTGATGTTTTAAGGCAGGAGCAAATACGTGAGGAAATATTGAAAAACTTAGGTACATTAGGTTAGTGATAAATTTATCGACAGCTAATTTTGGTAATCTCCAGTCTGTTTTTTTACACAGAATAAATCTAGCACTTCATGCCGAAGTACCTTGGTTTTAGTGAAGTTATGAATTGATATATTCTGTAATCAGACCTTGAAGTTGGATTTTATCCAGTTTCTGATTGTCTACTTTCAGATAAACCAAAGCCTCTTCATAGTGCAATGTGGTTTCCTCTACTCCATTAAGTTCGAGCATTTTGGTAATCAATTCATTGGCCTGTTGTTCACTAATTTTTTCCAGTGAAATCAGGAGATTGGCCACATAACGAGGGGGAGTCATTTGCAGGGATATCAAAAACCAACTAAAGGCAGTTCCTGCACAAAATAAAAATACGGCATCGACGCCGAAGCGGCCATTAAACCAGCCTCCCACTAAGCCGCCCATAAAAAGCCCCATAAATTGGCAGCTGGAATATGCACCCATCGCCGTACCTTTTAAATCAGCCGGAGCGGTCTTTGATATTAAAGAGGGCAGGGTGGCTTCAAGCAAATTAAAGCCGCAAAAGAATACAAATAAGAACCCAATAATCTCAAACAGGTTTTGATGAAGCGCTGATAAACCTAGTTCGGCCAGCATCACTACGGCAACAGCGCCCAGGAACACCAGTTTCATTTTGCGTTTTTTTTCTGCAATGATGATAAAAGGGACCGCAAACGCCATCGAAATAACAAAAACAGGTAAATACACCTGCCATTCAGAACCTGCCGGTAAGCCGGCTTTTCTCATTAGGGTCGGCACCACCACAAAGATAGCCATCAAAATCATGTGCAAGGTAAAAATCCCATAATTCAAGCGCAATAAATCCGGATTTTTAAGTACCTGCATTGCTACACGGGGCACAAACTCTGCGTCTCTATGCAGTTTCGATTTCTGAGGATCGGGAACGATATAAATAATTGTTAAAATAGCCAATAAAGTGAGGACTGCAGTGACCCCAAAAACACTCTGTACACCACCAAATCCCGAGATAATAGGGCCTGCGACAATACCAACCCCAAAAGACATGCCGATACTTATGCCAATAATTGCCATGGCTTTGGTTCGATGTACTTCCTGAGTCAAGTCAGCAACCAGGGCCATAATGACCGCAGAAATTGCGCCTGCACCCTGAAAAGCACGACCTATCAAAACGCCGTAAATGGTGGTTGAAAGTGCGGCAATTACGCTACCAATAAAAAATAATATCAGTCCAAAAATAATGACTTTCTTTCGACCGTAACGATCCGACATCAAACCAAAAGGAATTTGTAATAAAACCTGTGGTAAGCCATAAATACTCATTGCAAGACCTATCAGCGCGGGAGTTGAGCCCTCAAGCTGTTCGGCAAATAGTGATAAGACTGGCAAAATCATGAATAAACCGAGCATACGCAATGCATAGATGCTTGCCAAAGATGCTGTGGCGCGTTTTTCCGATGGAGTCATCGAACTTGTAATATCCTGCATTGTTGTCAAAACTGGGTTCCTCTTTAGCTCAGAATCATTAAAGTTAGTTAAAGTCGCAATGACTGCTCGAATTGCCAGACTAACTTAGTGGTTTATCTTATTATTTTAATAGCAGTTATTATAACAAGCTTTGATTAGACTACCCGCTCATTTGTGCCTGGAGTTGATATACAAGTCTTTACTTAGATATGGTGTCAATGGCTTGCTATGGACGGTTTGTGAGCTGTATTAGTTTAAACTGGAGTAGCAATTCCCGGTGGATTCTATCTTGAAGCAATCATTTCATTAGGCGTGCAAGCTGCACAGTTGACATGGAAAAGTTCGCCGGTATGTCTTGTTCGAAGTGGTCTGGACAAACCATCGTCCTGATTCATTTCGGCATATAGCTGATTTTCCTTGAGTAAGACTTCACGTTCATGCTCAAAGGGATATAAATTCGGTTCCATATTTCCTTCATCGATAAAGTGTTGACTCTCCAATAACATGAGTTTTGCATGGAGAAGTTCATGTAATAAAGCATCGGCAGGTGAAATATCACAGGCAGGATTGGCTTGGCAATCCTGGTTATTCAATAATTGCGCACCAACTCGCGTATCGAACGTGATTGTTACGCTATCGACTGCATGCTGGTTACCCCAAGCCTGTGCTTGCCAGTTATTGGCTTTATATTTAAGAACCACTTTTTGCTGATTCAACTCATTTAGCAGATTAATCACCTCAGGATATTGCGCATAATACTTGGCTATTTCAACAATATCCGCGTTGATGTTGGTTGGATCGGCCGCTTCTGGCTGATAGGCAGAAATCAGGAAATTTCGGATTTTTACTTCTGCCTGGGCATCCGTTTTCATCAGGGGTTTCTGCTTTGCGTAAGAGGCCATGACTTGCTCTGCAGTGGGTAAGCGAGTATTTCTCAAGCTGATTACATTTTCGCCAACAGTTACTGGTTCTGTTTTTGTTTGCATCGAAAGTTGAGCGCTTACAGAACCTACTCCTGCCGGTTTTTGAAAGTCCCCAGCGCTGACTCTTCTGGATGATGCAACCATCACTACACAGAAAGTAAGTACCAGTGCTATATTTCTACGGCAATGAGCATACTCGTGATCGGTTCCCGGTGTTCGGCAATCCTGTTTAAGAAAAAGTTGAAATTGATCGGCAATTGCCTCTAATTCTAAATGGGCCTGCTCGTCAATCTGGCTTAAATTGCGTTGGCAAACAAGTGCTGCCTTGCCATCAATAACGCAAGGATGAAGAAAGTTATGCTCAGGATATTTTTTATACCAGAGATTTAACGCTCTAACTAATTCAAACACATTGCCGATCGGGTTAGTCAGTCCATAATAGGTTTGATTAATTGTTAAGATTTCATCCATGAATTGTTACTGGTAAATATAACAAGAAGTTGTTGATGATATCAGATTGGTTGAATGAACGGGCTTATATTTGGCTATTGACCTTGGAAAATCGAGCCTCAGCTAGGTACGAGTAATCAGACTAAGAGGCCTGTAAACTTTTGCCAGGCTGAGGTTTTGCTTACTTCAAACTTCAAGAACTATTGTTCAATATGTAAAACATCAACGCCATCCCAGACATTTTCTATAAAGTCGACATCCATTTCAGGCATGCCATTTTGTATCCATTCCACGAGCACTTTGGCAATATTCGGGTAAGTAATATGAACAGCGTTGTTATCATGTAGCCAATGTTCAATTACAGTTATATCCATATCATTCATGGTGTGGCCATAGCCTAATTGTTTTAAGGCCGCAGCATTTGAAATCTGTTCCATCTGGGAATGCAGTGGCTTGGCCAGGATTTTTTTGCCCAGCTGTAATGCTTCACTGGCCAGTTCAAAACCTGCGTTGCTGATAATGCCGGCACAATCATATAAATCTTGTTGGAAACCTACCCTGGAAAGTGGATTGCAAGTGATGTGCGCAAATTTGGAAGTAGCAATTTCCGGCGAATAAATATGAAACTGAAAGTTTTCAAAAGGGGCCAATAATTTAATAACATCATTTTGATCTTCAAAAGGAAGGTAAACAATGATCTTATTCTTAATGATATTTTTTGGAGTTTCTGGTGTGTCAATAATTGGCGGCAGAATAGCTTGACCAAAATGATGCCAGTGCAAGCCCACGCCAACATCAGCAGGGGCAAAATACTTCATAACCTGATTGGCAATGGGGTCAGAGCCTTCTCTGGGGATTTTATGGTTAAAGGCATATTGATGGCCAATACCTAAAACCTTTTTTTTCTGCATTTTTGCGGCCCAGGCTGTGACCGGCTCAAAATCGCAAATGACAAGATCATATCCGCTTAGATCAAGCGACTTTAAATCTTTCATAAAAGTCAATGGTTTGGCGTCAAAAGCGGTTTTAAGATAACTTACTTTTCCATTTTCAGTATGGAAAGTCAGACCATTTCGTGTTTGATAGTCTTTAAAGATTTCCATGTCAAAATATTTTTCCGCAGGACGCCCGGTAAATTGAAACGTAACATCAATTCCGGCGGCAAGAAGCTCTTTTGCCATTACTCGCGCACGAGTTATATGACCGTTACCCGTGCCTTGTACGCCATAAAAAATTTTCATATTGCAAATTGTCCCAAACTAAAAAGTGCTGTGCTGATGCCCAAAATTACGCCTACTAAAATATCCGTTGGAAAATGTACGCCCAAGATAACCCTGGAGAATCCTACCAAAGCAGCCCAGCAATAAAGGGGAATCATAAAAAGAGGAAAGTAAAAGCTTAATAAAGTCGCCATCATAAAAGCTGCTGAGGTATGCCCTGATGGAAAGCTGAATTTATCAGATGGCGTAATAATACTTCGGAAGTTTTTCAATGCTGCTTGCGGACGGTTTCGTTTCAGACCATTTTTTAACACGAAATAAATCGGTCTTTCGATTAAGAAGGCCAAAAGTACAGCTTGTAAAAAAGGACTCTCAAAACCTTCATACCAATATAACAAGCCGGCAATAATTATATATAACTGACCATCGCCCGTTTTTGACAAATAACGGCTGAAGGTAGTCAAAGTGCCGTGAATTCTAACATTGAGCAGCCAGGTGAACATGAAAACGTCATATTTATGGATTGAATAGAGCAGTTTCATTTTTTTGTCCTCTTAAGGGATGCACTGCAAAGTCGATTAAGATTTTTACAGGGATCAAAATATTAATTTCAATCCTTAAGAATAAAACTCTTTTATGACAAATAAATGACCGTTTGTTTAAGGTTTGATGACAAAAAGGCTAAGCTTAGTGCCATTAAGCCTTCCGGGCTAAACCTGGGGTGAATTGTTTTACCCAATCAGCTAATTGTAATGTTACCCATGCGCCGTCATCCAAGGTTAAATCATGACCTGCCCAAGGGTTGCTATGTAATTCCAGTTGCCATTTCTTTTGTATTGCCAGGGAACAGTCACTGGACACCAGGCGATCACGCTGCCCGTTTAATAATAAAATCGGCTGATGTGGTTTTTTATCATTGGGTCTAAAGCGAGCAGCAGCCAGGATTTGACGGAAACTGTTTTTAAAGCTGATCGGTCGTTCTAGTTGTATTTTTTCCCAGCTTTGTGCTATTTGCTTATCCTGATCACGTTGATTAGCGACTAACTGCAAAATTTTAAGTTCTTTGCTGTAAAGGTTGCGGGTAAGCAATAGCGCCCCAAAACGCTTATAACTTTGCCAACGCAAGCGTTTATAAAACGGGCTTAAATTGGCAAAGCTGGTATTCATCAAGGTTGCGCCACTAATGTCATCTGGATATTTGTGCATCCATTCCCAAGCGACCATCGCCCCCAAAGACAGTGCCAGTATTGTTAATGGCTGCTTAAGTAATCCCTGCTCGAGAGCCTGTTGGCGAATCCAGTCCGTTATCGCGGGAATGTTAGCTGGACTGATCTCTTGATAAAAACTACCCGTACCGGGTAAATCCAACAGTGTTATTTTAGCTTCAGGAAATGTGGCCTGTAAAAGAGGAATAAAGCTGCCCCAATGGCCCGATTCGCGAGCCAGACCTCTAAGCAATATCCAGTTTTGACCAAAATTTTTAGGCATACCAAAGATCTGCTGCTTTTTTTTCAAGAGATGTTTTTTGCTCCGGATTAAGCTGCGTCCATTTTTCGGGATACAAAAGACTTCTGTGTAAAAAATCAAACAACAAAAAATGCCGTCGAAAAATGCGTTGTTGTCGGTGTGGCAATAACGGATGAAATAGCCCGTGTCTTGAAAACAGGTGCATAGGACTCTTGCGTAGCCAAAGCCAGGAGCCCATTTCCAAGGTCAAAGGTAAAAATAACTTTTCTGATTCATAACGTTCCACAAACGTGTCGAATAAATAATCCCAAAGATCACCATTGATGACATATTCCTGACAGGTCGGTTCAATCTTATAAATATGATTTTGATAGCAACGATCAAGAAGCAGTTTTAAAGCCAGGGTTTCGGCAATAATTGTAAAAGGCGTTTTACGCGAAGCATAGGGGAACCACAATCTGTCCTGAATGCCAAAACCCGAATGCAAGTCCAAAGCTATTGATAAGGGTGATTTAAAAAGATGTTGATCAACAACACGACATAAAGCAAGCGCTTCCTTTTCCATATTGGCATCATCTCCACGATACCAAGGCAAATGGGGAGTAAACCGTTGTCCGCTGTAAATACGGGTTGCGCCCACGCCCTCCACCGGCGAGTTTCTCATTAAATCAACGCCATTGCCATTGGATCGAGTTCCAAAACAAATGCCCACAGGGTTGACGAGAGGGACAAAAACTAATCGTGAATTTTCAAGCCGTGCCAAAAACTCTTGATCCCAGTCCTGTAACTGACTCAGGGTTTGTAAATACGACAATATGACTTGAGAACCGATCTTTTCCAGGCCATGCACGCCGCCGAAAAAAGCCAGTACGGGGACTTCAGGACGATTTGTTCCTAGGGTAATGCAATGAATCGGGAATTCATGTCCCTTATATTGAATTCTCTCAATCACTTCAACGTGAGCGCGATCGCCTAATTGCTCAATAATGCGTTCAAGTTGTTCAAGTTCAGGAAATTTAATGCGGGTCATAAGTTTTTAATAAAAATTTATCGTTCCATGATCCAGCGTTTGATCATTGCCGGTTATGTAGCGTGGTGTTTCTTGGAGTTCATCGGTCTATCATACAGTAATCGCGTAACAAATTAATGGCTGGCAGACGTTTGCGATGCTTTTTCTGCTTCAGCTTTTTGCTGTTGGGACAAGTAAGTTCCACTTAATACTATAGCCATTATCAAAAGATAAACGACCGACGCTACGCGCCTGGCTTTTTTGCTCTGTTCATAGTTGCTCATAAGCTATTCACTAAATCTTTAAAAGAATTTAGATAATACAATATTTCTTTTGTTGTTCCTATTTAGCCGTTAATTATTGAAAAGTTAAGTAGTTTTACCTATAAAAAATCCAACTTCTCTGTGGTAGTTTAACTGAAGCGTTTGGCTTGGTTTCTGTTCACAGGACTCACCATGAAAATACATCAATTATCTCCCGAAGAAGCACTGGCAAGCCTTAACAGTAGTCAAGTTGGCTTGTCACAAACTGATGTTGAACATCGTCTTGATGAATATGGCCCTAATCGGGTCGAAGAAGTGCATGGTGAATCGCTACTATTAGCTTTTATCAAGGAATTTAGTCATTTCTTTGCGTTGATACTCTGGTTGGCTGCAGCTCTGGCTTTTTTCGCCGAATCCCGGCAACCTGGGGGTGGCATGGCTACGTTGGGTTATGCGATATTAGGTGTTATTCTGATTAACGGGCTTTTTTCCTTCTGGCAACAATATCGTGCTGAACGTGCCATCTCAGCGTTGCAAAGGCTTTTGCCCTATTATGTCAAGGTGATCAGAGATAATGCTGTCGGGCTTATTTTGGCCGCTGACCTGGTTCCGGGCGATGTGATTTTGCTACAGGAGGGCGATAATGTTCCAGCGGACTGTCGTTTACTTGAAGCTTTTTCGCTGCGCGTCAATAATGCAACCGTCACCGGCGAATCCAGGCCGCAAGCACGGGATGCTGAAAATTCAGCGGAAGAAAGCCTGGAGCATAGTCGAAACACTTTGCTGGCGGGAACTTCAATTGTTTCTGGAGAAGGACGGGCTGTCGTTTTCGCAACCGGTATGCATACTGAATTTGGCAAGATAGCCCATTTAACCCAAACTGCAGTAAAAACCGTTTCACCCCTCCAAATAGAAATCGTTCGTCTAAGCAGGATTATCGCCCTTATGTCGATAACGTTGGGCGTTATCTTTTTCTTTATCGGACGCAGTGTCGGCCTTTCCTTTTGGGATAATTTTATTTTTGCCATCGGCATTATCGTCGCCAATGTACCGGAAGGCTTGCTACCGGAAGTAACCTTGTCGCTGGCAATGGCGACCCAGCGCATGGCTCGTCGTAACGCATTGATTCGGCATATGCCTTCTGTTGAGGCGTTAGGTTCGGCAACGGTCATCTGTACCGACAAGACGGGTACGCTAACAGAAAACCGGATGGCAGTGACAGCGCTTTATCTGGGCGGAGAGATGCTAACGCCAACAGCATTACAAAGACAGCCGCAACTAGCACGAACGTATCGGCGATTTTTTGAGAATGCTTTGCTCTGTCACAATTTGAGAGAAACCCTGCTAGCCGGAAAATGGCAAACCTTGGGTGATCCTATGGAAATTGCCTTGGTGCGCATGGCAAAGGCTTGTCTGGGCGAGGCCTGTATCTATCCCAAGATTAATGAGGTTCCGTTCGATACTGACCGTAAACGACTGTCTACTATTCATCAAACGCCCAAAGGTGTGGTTATCTATTGTAAAGGTGCATTGGAAATGTTGCTGCCTCTTTGTAAGCAGGTACAAAGAGGCGACGAAGTTATACCACTGACAACTGAAAACCGCGAGAGTTTTATTAAGGCCCAGGAGCACATGGCAAATCAGGGTTTACGGGTACTGGCCTTTGCCTGGCGTGAACTGGCAGAGGAGCATGACAAAATAGCCAAAGAACAAAATTTAACTTTAGGTGCCTTAGTAGGATTGGAAGATCCTCCCAGACTGGAAGTGCCCGAAGCTATGCGTAAGTGCCGGGAAGCAGGCATTAAAGTCATTATGGTAACCGGTGATCATCCGCATACCGCTCTGGCGATAGGTCGGCAAATCGGCATGATACAAAGTAAACACCCAGTAGTAATTACCGGTATACAATTGCGCAAATTGTCAGAAACTCAGTTAAGGTTGGCTTTGGATGCACCGGATATTATTTTTGCTCGTGTCGGTGCTGACCAGAAAATGCGCATCGTTGCTGCCTTAAAAAAGAAAAAGCACATTGTTGCGGTTACCGGTGATGGCGTGAATGACGCGCCTGCTTTAAAACTTGCAGATATTGGCATCGCAATGGGTATCAGCGGTACGGATGTCGCTAAAGAGGCTGCCGATATGATCTTGCTGGATGACAATTTCGCCAGCATCATCGCGGCAATTGAAGAGGGAAGGGCTGTTTATGAAAATATCCGCAAGTTCCTGGCTTATATCCTCACTTCCAATATACCGGAAGTGGTTCCTTATCTGGCCTTTGCCCTGCTCAAGATCCCTTTGCCGTTAACCATTATCCAGATTCTGTCCATCGATTTGGGTACTAACATGCTGCCCGCACTGGGTTTAGGTTCGGCCAAGCCTGAGCCTGGTATCATGAGCCGCCCTCCACGTTCGCGAAAAGAACGCTTGATTGACTGGCGCTTGCTGGTACGTGCCTATCTTTTTTTAGGAATGCTTGAAGCCATAGTTTCCATGGCTGCCTATTTCTTTGTATTACATACGGGGGGGTGGCATTGGGGGCAAGATTTAAACGCCCGCGACCCTTTATATCTTCAGGCTACTACGGCCTGTTTGAGCGCGATTATCGTTATGCAAATTGTTAATGTGTTCCTTTGCAAAACTCCGGGACGCAGTGTATTTAATGTCAAAATGTTCGATAATCCAATTATCCTTTGGGGTATCGTAGTAGAAATTGCACTGATTTTAAGTATCGACTATACCGACTGGGGTAATCGCATTTTTGGTACTTTGCCGATTGCGCAAGATGTCTGGTTATTTATCTTGCCTTTTGCGTTGCTTATGTTGATGTTAGAGGAATTGCGTAAGTTATTGGTCGTTAAGCTGAGGCGATGAATGTAATCCAAAAGGGATAAGCTATTTTAATAAGGCATTGATTTTGTGAATTTAAGCTAGCCTTAAGACTAGGTAAGTTAATATTGCTCCCAGATTTGGATTAAAAAGGCTCTAACCTATGAATAAAATCTTGCTAGCGGTTCCTGTATTTTTTATGTGCAGTTATTTACAAACAGCAGAAGCGTCCGGCCATCATCATAGCCATAAGGCTTCCAGACATGCTGTAGCAACTTCACATAAACACAGGCATCATACAGATAATCATCAAAGTACAGTATCTTGGTACGGTCCTCAATTTCACGGAAAAAGAACTGCCAGTGGCGAGCGTTATGATATGTACGCAATGACCGCAGCTCATTCTACTTTACCGCTTTTGTCTTATGCCAAAGTTACTAACCTGAAAAATCATCGTAGTGTTGTTGTCCGGATTAATGATCGCGGTGGTTTTCGTGGAAAAAGAGCGATGGACTTATCCTATGCTGCTGCAAAACAATTGGGTATTATCGGTTTAGGTAGTGTTGAAATTACACCAATCAGCAGTAATGAAGCACACGCCCCGTTAAATGCCTATAAAGTTAGCAAAGACGGTTAAGCTGTTAGAGTTATTCCTGCTTTAAGCCCCCCCAATAAACAAGTTAAAGCAACCAAACTTGAGTTGACTTGCAAACAGTTATGTCAAGTTGCTTCCTGCCGCATCTGTATCGGCTTCATTTCCTTTAAAACCGCGTCAAAATCCTATTTATTTCAGAAACTGTTTTGTCGCTCATTCAAAAGCAATACTGCATTACGCTTAGAAATAAGCTCTTAGTCGTGTAAGATATGGCAACATAAAATTACTTACTTTACGATTCAGGGATTTTTGAAGAATGGCAGAAACACATGAAACCTTGGTCATTTATCACGCCGACTGCATTGATGGCTTAGGTGCTGCATGGAGTGCATTTTGTAAACTTGGAGCTCATGGCCGTTATATTGCCGCGCGTCATGGCGATCCGATCCCCGATTTTGAAGCGGGCGCAACGCTTTATATTCTGGATTTTTCTTACCCGCCTCAGCTACTAGTCAACGCCTCAGTCAAAGCAGGTCAAATTATCTTAATTGATCACCACATAACCGCGATGGAACAATGTGCTGATTTTTTTAAGCTACAGCCTTGCCCTGAAAACCTGTCAATTAATTTTGATATGTCGAGATGCGGATGCGTCTTGACCTGGCAGTATTTTTTCCATGATCTGAAGCCACCCAAAATTCTGTTGCACATTGAAGACCGTGATCTTTGGCGGTTCAAAATTGATGGTACACGAGAAATCACTACAGCGCTTTATGAAAGAATGCCTTTGGATTTTAGTGAGATTGGCTCGTTAGACCTCACAGAATTGTTGGTAATTGGGCGCATTCAGCTTGACCAGTTCTCTGGAATGGTTAAAAGAATTGCCAAAGCTGCACATAGTGTTTCAGTAGCGGGACAAACAGGGCTTGCCGTTAATTCACCGTCTTTATTCTCAAGCGATTTAGGTCATGTGTTAGCGGAACAATCAGGTACGTTTGGGATGATTTATCAATATGACGGTAAAAAACAACAATGGACTTTCTCGCTCCGCTCAATCGGTGATTACGATGTGGGGCATCTGGCGCTCAGCTTTGGTGGTGGCGGGCATAAGAACGCTGCGGGGTTTTCTTTAAGTAATAACCCATTTATAACTGTAAATTGACAATGGCTGAACTTTTGGGTGGTTTACTTAAGTCTGATCACTGTTAAATGGTCTGAAAATAGACTAATCCCAGCGATTATCGCTGACTTGGACTTTTCCCTTTTCGATTCTGATGGGAAAACAATTTATATTTTCATAGGCGGGGGGCGCTTTTACCTCACCGGTTTTTATGCAAAAACGTGCCCCATGACGAGGACAGACAATCTCGTCGCCTTCCAGGGTGCCGCTAGCAATTTCGCCGCCGTCGTGGGTGCAAACATCTTCAAGGGCATAAAATTTGTCATCGACTTTAAAGATGGCGACATCAGTTCCATCAATATCTACAACTAAATTCTCGCCATTAGCCATAGCATTTTCATCTATTACATCTATCCAGGCCGCCATTTTTTATACCTATTATTGGGGTTTTATTAATATTCGCACGTATTAAAGCAAAACATTGGGTGCTTCATGAAACATGGAATATGTTTCATTTGTCATGTTTCATGAGACGTATTTTATGTTTCACTTTTACTTTTGAATCTAAACCAAATAAACATCATATCGCAACAATTTACCTTGAAAGCTTTGGCTAGGTTTCCCCCCTAAAGGTTCCGCATAATCAGGACTTTTTACCACGACGCGTTTTCCGGCAACGGCAAAAGCAGCCTCAAAAAGCAGTTCTTTATCCTGATCATCGCCAAGCAAATCGCGCAATACCATCATTGATTTTTTGGGCAATGCTGATTTTTTGCGTTTGGGCGGAAACATGGGATCAAGGTAAATGCAATCGGGCCGGGGTTCTAAATTGGCCAGTAAATCTATGGCATTGCCCTGAAGTAACTGTGGTGGTTTAAGATTGAGTCGTTGCATCCAATCCAGTTGCGCCAATCGGGTAAAACCGTCTGACAGTAATTCCGCCATAACCGGAGAGCGTTCGATGCAGGTTAGTTCATAACCCATGCGAAAGATGTGCAGACTATCCTGACCCCAACCGGTTGTGGCATCAACAACAGTTCGGGTTCTTCTCCCCAACGCCTGAGCCAAAGCGCCATCTTTTGGCGCTGGCCAGGAGCGCTGTTCGCCATTGCGTGGTTCTATTTCAACGGTCAAACCGCCTTTTTTAAGTAATTCTCTGTCGAGCAATTTTAAACAGTTTTCGCGCCAACTTAAGAAAAACTGTTCCTGGGAGTCGATATTAAAGGCTTGATAAAAGGGCACGCCTAATCTTTCCGCAAGTTGCTGAAACAACAGAATGTCGCCCTGTGCCTGGTAAAGTACGGCCAACTTCCCGGCGTAATCACTCGCGGTTGGGTTGGCTTCAGCGTAACCCAACATTTACTACTACCAAGTATGTTGGGAGTGTCGAGAATCGACAGAAAATTGATGCGACGGCATCAATGTATTGGGTTACGCTAAAGCTAACCGAACCAGCATTATTCTTAATGAGCATTTACTCGGTTGAAATGGATTGCTGTTCGTTTTTCAGGGCCGCATCCAGTGTATGCCAAGCCAGGGTCGCACATTTAACCCGCGCCGGATATTCACGCACGCCAGCCAATACTGCCAGCTTGCCGACCGCTGCAAGATTGATTTGTTCATCTTTTCCAGTAGTCATTTCATGGAACTGTTTGAACAACTCATTGGCTTCCTGTTCAGTTTTGCCCTTGACTATTTCGGTCATTAACGAAACTGAAGCGGTCGAAATAGCGCAACCCGACCCTTGAAAGCAGGCGTCAGTAATTAAATCGCCGTCCATTTGCAAGTATAAGGTCAGCCGGTCACCGCACAGAGGATTAAAACCTTCCACTTTTCGGTCAGCATTCTCCATTACCCGAAAATTGCGCGGATTACGATTATGGTCAAAAATGACCTCTTGGTAGAGATCGCGTAAATCATCAAACATTAGCCAAATACCTCAATCAAAGATTCTATACCGTTCATTAAAACATCAATTTCTTCTTTGGTATTATACATTGCAAATGAGGCCCTTGCGGTCGCGGGGACTGCAAAAAAATCCATGACCGGCATTGCGCAATGATGGCCCGCACGAATCGCAATTCCCAGGCTATCCAGCATGGTACCAATATCATGCGGATGAATTTTATCCAGCACAAAGGATAAAATCGCGCCTTTGTGTTCTGCCTCACCAATAATTCTTAATCCTTTAATTTTTTTGGCTTTTTCTGTCGCGTAGTCGAGCAGTTTGGCTTCGTAAGCGGAAATATTTACCATGCCTATTTCGTTGATATAATCGATCGCGGCACCCAAGCCAACGACATCAGCGATACTGGGTGTTCCAGCTTCAAATTTATAGGGCAGTCCATTATATTCGGTGGCTTCAAAAGTGACTTTACGGATCATATCGCCGCCGCCCTGATACGGAGGCATGGCTTCCAGCAAAGCCTGCTTTCCATAAAGCACGCCTACGCCAGCCGGCGCATAAAGTTTATGAGCGGAGAACACATAAAAATCGCAATCCAGATTTTGCACATCCACCACCATGTGCGGAATAGCCTGCGCACCATCCAGCAAGACCGGAATACCTTTGTGATGAGCGGCGGCGATGATTTTTTCTACCGGATTAATCGTGCCCAAAGCGTTGGACATATGCACAACGGAAACCAAACGGGTTTTATCGGTGAGCAGTTTTTCAAATTCAGCGTAAATCAATTCGCCCTGAAGATTGATCGGCGCAACTTTTAAGATAGCCCCAGTTTGTTCGCACAACATTTGCCAGGGCACAATATTGGAATGATGCTCCATCGCCGTGATCAAAATCTCGTCACCGGCTTTGATATTGGCTTTGCCAAAAGTCTGCGCGACCAGGTTGATGGCTTCTGTCGCACCTTTTACAAAGATAATTTCTTTTTCACTGGCTGCATTGATAAAGTCTTTAACTTTGCTACGCGCCGATTCAAACTTATCTGTGGAACGCACGCTTAAAGTATGCACGCCACGATGTACATTGGCATAATCATGGCTGTATAAATGTACGATGCTGTCAATGACCGCTTGTGGTTTTTGGCAAGTCGCCGCATTATCCAGATAAACCAAAGGTT
Source organism: uncultured Methylobacter sp. (assembly GCA_903832775.1). Classification (GTDB taxonomy): domain Bacteria; phylum Pseudomonadota; class Gammaproteobacteria; order Methylococcales; family Methylomonadaceae; genus Methylobacter_A. The sequence goes on from CAILCX010000168.1 coordinate 28,920, forward strand.
TGTTACGAATTTTTTCTGCCAGGATGGGAAAATCAGCGCGAATTTTTTCTACGGGAAAGTTTGTCATATTTATATCGCCAGGGGTTGTATATGCCGCAGGACAGACTTGAACTGACTCGGCAAAAGTATAATTTTTCAATAACATTGATTGTTCAGACGCTACATATTTCATATCTGATGCTTAATAAGAAAATGACTATAACAACAACCAGTGTGCGCAAACATCTGACCGATATTACCGAATGGCAAAAATTGGGTGAAGCCAATATTTTTCCTCCCGGCAGTCGCCTTGAACTCATCGAAGGAGAAATATTGGAAATGGCACCTATTGGGTCTAATCATGCAGGACATATAAAACGTTTAAACAACTTATTATCAACTTTGACTTTTGGTAAAGCCATACTCAGCATCAAAGATCCGCTTCGTCTCAGTGATCTATCAGAGCCTGAACCTGACTTTATGCTCTTAAAACCAAACGATGATTTTTATAGTAGTCGTCATCCTAATGCCGATGATGTTTTGCTGCTCATCGAGGTCGCTGATAGTTCGCTCTGTTTTGACCAAAATGAAAAGCTTCGGTTATATGCGCGTCATAACATCCCTGAATATTGGCTGATGAACCTCAAAGATTGTTGTCTTGAAGTTTACCGCCAACCACACGATGATTGTTTTGGTGAGAAAACCACGTTGCGCGTCGGCGATAGCATCACTTTATCTCACTTGAACGGCATTACTATCAATATCTCAGATATTTTATAGCCATTCTTTGTTTACGCCTTCTTGTGGGAAACGAAGCAAAACTTGCTCTAAAACCTTATCGTGAAAACTTTTAATGTTGATCTTATCGACCATTTCATTGGCAAAGGCAAAGGTCAGCATATTACGAGCGGTTTCTTCATTAACGCAACGAGATTGCAAATAGAAAATCGATTTTTCATCCAGTTGCCCAACCGTCACACCATGAGCGCATTTTACGTCATCGGCATAAATTTCCAACTGAGGTTTGGTATCTGCTTCGGCATCGTTTGATAACAGCAAATTGCGATTATTCATTTGCGAATCGGTCTTTTGGGCGTCTTCAGCAACAATCACCCGTCCCTGAAATACGCCTCTGGCTCTGTCATCAAGCACACCTTTATAAAGCTCGCGACTGATTCCATGAGGTTTCAAGTGAGTGATACGGGTATGGTTATCGATATGCTGGCGCTTGGCACCCAAGTACAAACCATTCAATTCACATTCTGAGGCATGATCCAAATCAACGTGAATATCACAGCGAGCCAGCAAGCCGCCAAAGGCGAAGTTGTGATGAGTAAAGCGGGAGTCTCTGGCTTGTTTAATATAGCAACCACCAAAATGATAGGCTTTATCAGATTCGCTTTGCATTTTATGCAGCGTTACATTGGCGTTTTTTTCGACAAAAACCTCAGTGACTGCGGTAGTTAGATAAGCGCAATCTGTACCAATAAACATCTCAATGACTTTAATTTCAGCCATTTCTTCGGCAATAATGATATTGCGAGTCGTGGCTATTGCGTCACTATCAGACACAAGATTCAGTAACTGTATCGGTCTATCTAAAACCAGCTTAGCTGGCACGTGTACAAACAAACCATCGCTAAACCAAGCGGCATTAAAAGCTATAAAACCATGCTCTTTGTGAGGAGCAGCTTTCCCTAAATAATTTTCGACTTTATCTGAATGCGATGCTAGTGCCTCAGCCATACTCATCACTAAAACAGCTTCGGGCAAATCAGTTAAAACGGACAGTTCGGCTGAAAAATGACCATTGACTAAAACGACCGACCAAGCCTCATCCAACTGATGTATTTTTACCCATTCGGCATCTATATAACCGGCAGTTAAAGTCAAGGACGGTGTGAACAGTTTCTTTTCAATAGCGGAAACATTGGTGTAACGCCATTCCTCTTCGCGTGGTGAGGGAAAACCCTGCGCTGAAAACTGTTCCAAAGCTTCGCGTCTTAACTGTTGCAACCAGGGCAGAGATTGGCCGGGTAAGCTTGAAGCAATCGTTTGATATTCAGCCGCGTAACGGCTTGCTGTTGCCGTAGTCATTTATGCCGCCGCCTGGTCAACTTCAACCCAACTGTAACCTTTTTCTTCCAGCTCCAAAGCGAGTTCCGCGCCGCCAGATTTAACAATTTGGCCGTGTGCCAAAACGTGGACAAAATCAGGTTTGATATAGTCCAGCAAGCGCTGGTAATGCGTCACCATCACAAACGAACGATCAGCTGAACGCAAGGAATTAACGCCTTCCGAGACAATTTTTAACGCATCTATATCTAGACCGGAATCGGTTTCATCCATAATGCAAAGCTTGGGTTCCAAAATGGCCATTTGCAGGATTTCATTACGTTTCTTTTCGCCACCTGAAAAACCTTCATTGACCGCACGGTAAAGAAATTTTTCATCCATTTCCAGTAAGCGCACTTTATCTTTAACCAGCGTTAAAAAATCCATCGCATCCACTTCAGATTGCCCCTGATGTTTGCGTATAGAGTTAAGCGCCGCTTTCAACAAATAAATATTGCTGACGCCGGGGATTTCCACCGGATATTGAAACGCCAAGAAAACGCCCTCACGAGCTCTGATTTCTGGTGCCATGTCCAGCAAATCTTTACCTTGATAAGTAACCGATCCACCGGTTACCGTATAACCGCTTTTGCCAGACAAGATGTGAGACAAAGTGCTTTTACCCGAACCGTTTGGCCCCATGATGGCGTGGATTTCGCCGGGTTTAATCTCAAGGTTGATGCCTTTAAGAATGGCTTTGTCGCCAACGCTGACATGAAGATCTTTTATCTGGAGCATTTTTTTACCTGAATATATTTTTCAAAACTATTATTAGCTATTCCGACCGGAATGAACCATTCAAAATTGCAGCAATTAAATTGGCGATTTAGCCAACTGAGCCTTCCAGACTGAGTCCCAACAACGCCTGCGCTTCAACAGCAAACTCCATCGGTAATTCTCTGAACACTTCTTTACAGAAACCATTGACGATCATCGACACCGCGTCTTCGGCCGAAAGTCCGCGTTGCTGGCAAAAAAATAATTGATCTTCGCTGATTTTGGAGGTGGTCGCTTCATGCTCGACCTGTGCAGAAGGTTGCTTGACCTCAATATACGGGAATGTATGCGCACCACATTTATCACCGACCAGCAAAGAGTCGCACTGGGTATAGTTGCGGGCATTTTCAGCGCTTTTTAATACTTTGACCAAACCTCGATAAGTATTCTGGGCGCGCCCTGCTGAAATACCTTTGGAGATAATGGTGCTGCTGGTATTTTTACCGATATGGATCATCTTGGTACCGGTATCAGCTTGCTGGTAATTATTGGTCAATGCCACTGAATAAAACTCACCGGTAGAATTATCGCCGGTTAAAACACAACTTGGATATTTCCAGGTAATTGCCGAACCAGTTTCCACTTGCGTCCAGGACACTTTGGAATTCTCGCCGCGACAATCGGCACGTTTGGTAACAAAATTGTAAATGCCACCCAAGCCGTTTTTGTCACCGGGATACCAGTTTTGCACAGTAGAGTATTTGATAACAGCATCTTTCATTGCGACTAGTTCAACCACCGCTGCATGTAACTGGTTTTCATCACGCATCGGCGCTGTGCAACCTTCCAGATAACTGACATGGCTGCCTTCATCGGCAATAATCAAGGTGCGTTCAAACTGCCCCGTATTTGCCGCATTGATTCTGAAATAAGTCGATAATTCCATCGGGCACCTTACGCCTTTGGGAATATAGACAAACGAACCATCGGTAAATACAGCAGCATTTAAAGCAGCAAAATAATTGTCCGTGTGTGGTACAACTGAACCCAAATATTGTTTAATTAAGTCCGGGTGTTCCCGCAAGGCTTCTGAAATCGGACAAAAAATAACGCCAGCGTCTTTAAGCTTGCCTTTAAAGGTTGTTGCAACCGACACGCTATCAAAAACCGCATCGACCGCCACACCGGCCAAGCGTTCCTGTTCGTCCAAAGGAATGCCCAATTTTTTATAGGCTTCCAGGATTTGCGGATCAATCTCGTCCAAACTTTTGGGACCGTCTTCTTTACGTTTAGGCGCTGAGTAATAACTGATCGCTTGGTAATCGATAGGCTCAAAGTTAACAAAAGCCCATTCAGGTGATTTCATGGTTTGCCAATGACGAAAAGCTTTGAGCCGATATTCCAGCATAAACTCGGGTTCATTCTTAATCTTAGACAATCGATGAATAACCGCTTCATCCAATCCCGGAGGGAAAGTATCGGTTTCCAGTTCAGTCACAAAACCTTGTTTGTAGTCCTGGCTGATCAGATTGTTAATTTCTTGTGCGCTTGCTGACATTAAAGCTCTCTTAATTACAAGGATATTTGGTATGCAGAAAATGCAGGAACCATTTTCTGCGAATTACAGGGATGTAATGAAGGTAAAAAACGCAGGAGCATTTTTACCTATCTATATAAACTGGCGACCGGGATTAAGACTTCTTCCGGCACAGCAGGTCTGACTAAGTCGGCCAACGTTACCGACTCTAATGCGTTATGAATGGTCTTATTAATCAAGCTCCAGTTTCCACGAATATCACAACCTGAAGCTTGCTCGCAACCCTGCTGGGAAATGCTACACTCAGTCAGCGCAATCGGTCCTTCCAACGCACTGATAATGGTTGCCACGCTGATTTGTTCAGGTGGTTTTGATAAAACATAACCACCTTTGGCGCCACGTGTGGAAATTACCACCTCAGCATTAACCAGTAATTTAAGAATTTTACTGACTGTTGGCAAAGCGATACCTGTTACAGAAGCTATTTCCATAGAGGCATGAACTTCAATTTTATTTTTAGCCATAAAACTTAAAATGACTGTTGCGTAATCAGTTAATTTACTTAACCGTAACATAAGACAGTGCTCCAATTAATTCAGGACTATTTTAGTCCTATTTAAAGCCGGAGTAAAGGAAGTGGTTATTATTGAGGTGAATTAGTTTTAATTTTGATCTGATTAAAACTAATTTTTTTAAAGATGGTATTAATTATTTTACTCAAATTCAAACCATTTTCTTAAGCCGATAAAGTAAATCCAACGCTTGTCTTGGGCTGAGTTCATCCGGATTCATATCTTCAAGAAGACCTACGGCAGGATGACATTCCATTCCGGAAAACAAATCCAGTTGATTTACACCGGATATGGCCTGTTGTTCTGTATAGGCGTGATCTTCCAAATGCCGCAATTTGGTTTTTGCCTTTTCAATGACCGAGCGCGGGACACCTGCAAGGGAGGCAACTTGCAAGCCATAGCTTTGACTCGCAGGACCGTCTTTAACCGCATGCAAGAAAATAATTTTGTCGCCATGTTCCATCGCATCCAAATGTACGTTATGGATGGTTTTTTGTTCGTCGGGTAAGGTGGTTAATTCAAAATAATGCGTAGCAAATAAGGTAAACGCCTTGGTTTCTTTAGCCAGATGGTCCGCGCAAGCGTAAGCTAAAGACAAGCCGTCAAAGGTACTGGTTCCGCGACCGATTTCATCCATTAAAATCAGGCTCTTTGAGGTGGCGTTATGCAGGATGTTGGCTGTTTCGGACATTTCAACCATAAACGTAGAGCGACCACTGGATAAATCATCGGATGCGCCAATACGGGTAAAAACTTTATCGATGGGCCCGCAAGTTAAGGATTTTGCGGGAACATAACAGCCGATATGGGCAATTAAAACAATCAGAGCGGCTTGGCGCATGTAAGTTGATTTACCTCCCATGTTTGGACCGGTAATTACTAGCATTCTTCGTTGACTGGAAAATGATAAATCATTGGGCACAAACGGAATTTCGGAAACCTGTTCGACAACTAAATGTCGGCCAGCTTCAATGTTGATACCAGGCTTATCAAGTAGCGTCGGTTGGGATAAATTTAAAGTCTCGGCGCGTTCGGCAAAGTTGACCAGTACATCAAGTTCAGCCAGTGCGGCAGCGCACTGTTGCAATCGGATTAACGAAGCGGCGATGATGTTTAGCAGTTCTTCATACAAAGTTTTTTCAAAAGATAATGATTTTTCCTTGGCGCTAAGCACCTTATCTTCAAACGCCTTTAATTCTTCGGTAATATAACGTTCGGCTCCTTTTAATGTTTGTTTGCGGAGGTAATGGGCCGGGACTTTTTCCGAATGCAGATTGGATATTTCAATATAGTAACCATGCACGCGGTTGTAATTGACCTTTAGCGTGCTGATGCCGGTCGCCGCTTTTTCGCGGTTTTCCATATCAATCAGGAACTGGTCAGCGTTCTGACTTAAGTTACGTAAATCATCCAGCTCCTGATGATAGCCGGGCGCGATTACGCCACCGTCCCGGATAAGCACCGGCGGATTGTCGATAATTGCGGATTGCAAAAGCGAAAACATTTCGGGATGTTCGCCAATCTGCTCGCATAACTGGGCCAGTTGTGGATTATCACCGCCAGTCAATGTACTTTGCAGGCTCGGTAAGATCTCAAGTGTGTTGCGCAATACCAGTAAATCGCGAGGACGTGCCGATTTTAAAGCGATGCGGGAACTGATCCGTTCGATATCACCGACTTGCCGAAGTTGGGTCTGGATGTCGCGATACAACAGCACATTAAGCAGGGTATCGATACAAGCATAGCGGTTGTTAAGTATGTTGTGATCGCGTAATGGCCGGTTAATCCAGCGTCTTAAGCAACGACTGCCCATCGCCGTTGACGTTTTGTCCAGCACACCAAACAGCGTATATTGCAGTTGCCCTGACGGGTGATAATCCAGCTCAAGATTACGGCGACTGGAAGCATCCAATAAAATACTGTCATCGCTACTCTCTGTGCGAATGCCTTGAATATGGGGCAGGGCGCTTTGCTGGGTGTCTTTAACATATTGCAGTAAACCACCGGCAGCCGCGATAGCAATGGGCAGGTCTTCACAGCCGTAGCCTTTTAAATCATGGGTGTTAAACTGCTTTAAAACCAGTTGTCGCGCGCTTTCCGCCTCAAAATGCCAAGGTGGTCTTCTGACCAAACCGCTGCGCTGTTTTAAACTTGAAAGCACCGGCCAGTCTTCACTAAACAATAGTTCGGCAGGATTTAGACGGCCTATTTCACTTAATAATTGCGCTTCCGAATCAACCTGTTGTAAAACAAAGCGACCACTGGTTAGATCAAGGCTGGCGATGCCGTATTTTGATTCCACAGCCGAGCTTGGGAACGAACACAGGGCGACCAATAAATTATCTTTCTTATCTTCCAGCAACGCTTCATCAGTGACCGTACCCGGCGTTACGATGCGCACCACTTTACGTTCGACCGGGCCCTTTGATGTTGCCGGATCGCCGATTTGTTCGCACAATGCCACCGATTCGCCATGTCTTAACAATTTGGCAAGATAGCCTTCAGCCGCGTGATAAGGAATGCCGGCCATGGGTATTGGCAGTCCGCCCGATTGGCCGCGACTGGTTAAAGTAATATTCAGCAGTTGCGAGGCTTTTTTCGCGTCATCGAAAAACAGTTCGTAAAAGTCACCCATGCGGTAAAACAACAAGGTGTCGGGATGGTCTGCCTTGATGCGAAAAAATTGCTGCATCATCGGTGTGTGATTTTTTGTTAAATCTTCTTTAGGCATTTGATTTTAATGGAATTTAATTTTTAACTTGCAGGTTATTCAGAATTTAAGGCGTAATGTTAGCGTAGCATTAACCCTTGTTACACCCGCATAGGCTTATTTACACTCTGCATTTTGCCGTAACTTTTATTACTATAATTAAAAAACCTACGCCATGAACTTTGATGCCCGCACCGCAAAAGCCCTCACACCTGGGCAACATATTATCATTAGTGATTACCCTGGACTTAGATTAGTCGCATCTGCAAAGGTGCGAACATGGATATATCGATACAAAAGCCCTGTTGATAAACGTATGAGACAAATAGCTATCGGACATTAGCCTTCCATGTCTTTTCCTGCTGCCATTGTCGCTTGGGAGCAATTAAAAATCCAGCGTGATAATGATATCGATCCTGCGCTTGAGGCAAAGCAAGAACGAAATAACCAACGTGAAGCTGTCGAGAAGCAACACAAAGCTGGCAAAGAAGAAGCATATACGCTAAGGATATTATGTGATGACTATTTGAATGGACACATAAACCGAAATCGTGCGCCAAAAGGCGCAATCAACGCTCTTGATAAACTTTTTCATGATTGCGACTCCTGATAATACTAAAGTTTTTAGGATTGTTTGCTTTGGAATGTACTTAAAACACTTGAGTCATCCTGCTCCAATGTCATTAAGTTAAGGGAATTTAATATACAGTGGGAGTGGCTTTAGCCACGAGTGCTTGACTAAAGCCACGCCCACGATGCCGGTCTGGGTTTGCAACCCTGACCGAAACGTTTGGATGCCCCCAATAATTTTCTAAACGTTAGGAACGAGGTTACAAACCCCGTCCCACATGAAGCAAAGCGGAATCGAAGATTTACAACGCGCCGAGTCCTTGATTACACTAGGTTTGATCGAGGCTACTCGACCTTGCTATCGCAAAGGATCAATTTTTTGGGGAAATAAATGACATCTGGTAAGCCTTGAAAATGATCATCGGCTGTTATTAGTGGCACATTACTTTGTCTGGCCGAAGCATAAATAATGGCATCCGCGAAGGATAATCGATACTGTAAAGCCATGTCGACTGCGAAAAGTGCTAACCCAGTATTCAAAGATAATACACGGCCGTGCTCAGTCAAAGCGATAACTTCCATAGCCTTAACTTCCCCTTTTTCTCGCTTTGACCATTTGTACAGTTCAAATTGCAGGGTGGTTGGTACTAAAATCTCAGCAGGATTTTTTAAATAGGGCTCAAAAGAATCTGCCAAAACACCATCTGTTAACCATTCAATCCAGCCGCAGGTATCAACCAAGCAAACCATTAAATTCTATCCTGATGGTCTCTATAATGACTGGGGTCACAATCTTTAAAACTACCTCTGGCCTCTTTTAATGAGCGAACCGGCACGAGCTCAATCATATTACCTTTGGTGATAAGGGTAAACTGTTGACCCGCTTTGAGATCCAGTTCATCACGAATAGCCTTAGGGATCGCCAATTGGAATTTACTGGATAATTTTACCGAATTCATAATGGCCTCTTTATTTATCGATCAGGAAAAAGTAAAAATCATAATGCTAGGCACTGATTTAAGCAAATTTTCATTTTTTCGCTTAAGCTCTAAAAGGTCTTATTTCGGCCTACTAGGCTAATCGTGGTACGTCCCTTATTAACCTTCTTATTAACCTTGGAGTAACCTTGGAGGGACAGTGCATCGATTTCGCAGATAAGAAGACTATCTTCGCGGTCGGTCATCATGATTGGGTTTTCCTGTAATTATTCATTTTTCGGTCTAACGCAAACTTTTTGTATAACTAGAAATAGGGGACGTACCTAGAAATAGGGGACGTACCACGTTTATATTTTTAAAGGTGATTAACCGGAAGTGTAGATTAATAACTGTGTTTTTTACCACCCAAGCGGGTTGGGGTGTCTCAAACGTTTAATATTGCAACTATCGTTGAAAAGTAGCCTCGATAAAACGAAGTGGAATAAAGAGAGTAGGTAAACCGTGGTCTGTCCCTTTTTATTCTCTCTTTTTATTCTCACAGTTCCATACGAATAAGTGCGGTCGCAATCTTGGCGGCGGCCTGCGCATCCAGGTCATTAAACCAATCCGCAAAAGGGCTGCTTCCATTTTCATATTCATCGCCACAAAGCGGCCAGTCGCGACCGTCAGTTGATGACTGCTGTCTTTCGCTAAAAGTCAATACTACAGTCAGCTTACATGTTTTCTGATAATATGGCGTAGCTTTTAGCGTAATGTTTATTTTTTTAAATAAAAAGCTTATTTATTACAAAGGTATGGTTGCATCATCGGAGTGTGCTGGTCGGTGGTTTTTTGTTTTATACTCATGGGTGTATTTTATCCGAAGTCGCACGAGGTCACATCATGGAGTCTGAATTATTTAAGTTGGCCGAGCAACTGGGGCGTTATTTAAAAGCCAAC
>CAILCX010000169.1 GCA_903832775.1 uncultured Methylobacter sp.
CAACTGGGCGACATGTCTGTAAACCGATAGCAGCAGTTGGCATTGTTCGGTACTCATGCCACCATTATGGAAGGGAAAGTACAGATAAGCGACAGAATCATCCTGTTCAAACCAGACTTCCTGGCAAGGCAGTTGCCGTCCAGGTTGTTTGTAGTCAATTTCAATTGCTTTGATATTTTTGGCGAACAAACTTTTTAAAGCTGAATTTTTAGGCATTAAATCTTTTAAAACGAAGCTGGCCGGTAATTTTATGCCTTTGACACCCGATTTCAACTTGGGTTGTAAATGACCGATCCAGATGGCGCCATCGACGGTTGCCCGGCAAATGGCATGGTTTGCCGTGGCGATAATCTCTCCGGCCTTACCGGTTAACTGGCTTTCTTTATGGGCATTAAACATAAATACCGGTTGACCATAAATCTCGTCGAGTACACCGGGGCTGCCATCAGCGGCATTAATTCGTTGCAAAATGTCATCAGTTTTATGCGCTTTCCAGTTAATGGCCCGATCAGCTTGTTTCATGGTGGGCAGCGTTTTACCTTTGTAATCGGTCCTGTTGTAATCCTGGGTTTCAGGTTTGAAATCCGGTGCATCAAAATAACTTAACGCCTCCCATAAACAATCAACTGCCGCTTGCGAAACTTCACGGTAAAAAATACTGCTTTTGGTTGCCGGACGCATGGGAAAGGTTTTATTGGCCCAAATGGCACCAGCGTCCATTTCTTCTGCGGCTTCCAGCAAGGAAACGCCCCATTCCGGTTCGTTATTTTGAATTGCCCAGTCCAGAGAAGAAGGTCCTCGGTCGCCCTTAATGCCAGGATGAACAATCAGGCATTTATAGTTTTGATAGATTTCTTTGGGTAGATATTTTGTTAAAAAAGGACAGAGGATCAAATCCGGTTTGTATAACGACACACCTTCGATTAATTGGACAAGGTCACCAGAATGCAATTCAACTGAAACCAAGAAACCTGCATCTCCAAGCTCGGTATAGAAGCGTTGGGTTAAGCCGGAAAAGGCGGTTGAAATTAATAAAATGCGCATGGCAATCTCCTTGTAATTATTGGTGTTGATGTGTTGTTAAGGGGGAGGTTTTCCTATTTTTTTCTATATTAATGGCAATTCATTCATATGGTTGTGTAAAAATAACGCCGAACTATAAAGAAGCCTGAGCCGTTTCAAGTAACTATAATCAGGATTAATTGTGTAGTTAGCCTAGCTACTACGCCGCCCTGCTTGAGCAGGAATCGGAGCACCCGAATCGATCGCGATAGCTTTGTGCATTAACACCCAATTGGCGAATAAAAGCGCGGCGCATACGTTCTGGGTCAGCGAACCCTGATTTATCTGCGATGACTTCAATCGATAAACGGGTACTTCCCAGATAATGCCGGGCCGCATCGATACGCGACAATTCGACAAACTTGGCGGGTGTCATGCCGGTTTCCGTCAGGAAATACCGCGCAAAGTTTCTAGAGCTCATACACATTCGCTCCGCCAGTGTTTCCACCCGCAAATCTTCACTTAGATGGAGGATGATCCATGCTTGTAAGTCTTTAAGCTCAGGACGGCTGGCATCGCTGGTCAAATAAGCGCTGAACTGGGACTGGCCGCCCGGTCGCTTAAGAAACACTACCAGGTAACGTGCTACCATTAAAGCTAATTCGCTGCCCCAGTCCTCCTCTACCATAGATAGTGCCATATCAATGCCTGAGGTGACGCCACCAGAAGTTAAGATATAGTCATCGCGAACAAAAATTCGATCCGGTTCAACATTAATTTCCGGATAATTTTGTGCCAGACGGTCGCAATAGTCCCAATGAGTGGTTGCCCTGCGGCCATCAAGAAGTCCGCATTCCGCTAGTAAGAATGCGCCGGTACAGACTGAGGCAAGTCGATTAACCTGAGGTGCTATAGTTTTGACCCAGTCCTGTAATGCGGGGTCTGATAATAGACAATCCACGATGGGCGTGCCAACAATAAGCAGGGTGTCAATATTATTTTGAATATCGCTATAAGCTTTATTTGCAATAATCTGTAATCCACATGATGTTGTTATTGGTCCTGGTTTTTCTGCCAAGACATCAATCTGATAGGCCGGTTCATTAGAAATTCCTGCTCGCTGCAAGCCATTGTTGGCGAAAGCAAAGACTTCCATCGGACCGGTAAGGTCGATTATTTCAACACCAGGATAGGTAACAAAACTGACTGGTCTTATTTTGGCCACGCGAACCTGTGGACTCTGAATGTCAGATGGGGGTACAAAAGGTAAATTCATCTATCCTCCTCAGATTAAAATCTTAATTAGTCCGGAATGTGGATTCTTAGTTTTTTATTATTGTCAGTAAATATTATTATATTTTTAATTACGGTTATATAGTCCATTAATACCTCGTTTTATACAACGACAGATTTCCCTCATTTTCTGCCAGAACATAATTAACGTATAAAATAGCAAGTTTAATAGATAATTTTTATAGGTTTCGATATATAAATTCTATTTTAAAATTGCAGATATAGTGTTTTGCAAATGAGCTAGAGAGCCACCGGCAAGGTAGTTAAATTTGATAGATAGCAAATTACCAGCTGATGCCTGCAGTGGTTCGGCAAGCGGCAAGACCAGATAATGATTTTGCCATTCGATAACCGAATTATCTTTAGTCGAAATAGACAAGATATTTTTGGTTATAAAGCGCAAGGCATTTACCTGGCCGGCTAACTCCAAGTTAAAGACGCCTTCCCAGCATAATTCTTCAGATATTGTTTGGGTATAGTCAATACTGCTGTATAGCTGAGGAGGAGCCAGGTCAAGTGTCCCCTCATGGATTCCTCCTGGTAGTTGAAACTGTATAATTGGCGCATGAAAGCCGGTAAACCGATGATTTTGTTGCAAGGGTTGCACTGCCATAAGGACCGCTTCCGGGATAAAGCGTGGCAAAACCCCGCCGAAACGTTTTAAATAGCGTTCCTTAAAACTTTTAATAACGTTAATTTGTTTTTCACATAACATGGCGGGGTGCAGCATTTCGCAAATAACGACGTCTATCGGTTCCGGTGGCAAATACTTGAAGGCATCCGCATGAACAAGTTCAATTTTTTCGCCACCTAGATTCATTTTTAAGAGACGTCTGGCTTCTCTGATCAAATCAGGATTAAGTTCTACGTACCAGACTTTGTCGGCCTTGGCTGCCGCAAACCAGGACAAAACACCAGTGCCGCCACCTAAATCAAGTACTTTGGCACCAGGAAAGACCGCTTCGTTTATGGCCGCTTTGAAAGAATTCATTCGGTAGTCATCCATCAACATGTGATGATGATATTGCAAAGGGATGAATTGCCCCAGGTAACAGTCTTCTTCGGTTGGCGGGGTGGTAGTTCTGTTGGTTTTTTTGAGAGGGGACACACTTATCCTTAAGGTGAAAAGTAAATAAAGTTAATGGCTTGCAATAGTTTATGCGTGTAAAGGTTATTTGATTGTCAGTTTAGACAAAGCGTCTGGCGCATTAAAAACCAAATTAAGCTCAAGCATAAACTAAAGTCTTATAAAATACATGTGTTCATTATTTACGGCACTGGCATGACCAGATGTTTTTAGCCCGTAACTTCATTCCGTTTCAAATTGATAGCCTTTTGTTTTACCCGGACAGGATCATGAGATTTATATTAATTTTATTATTATGTTTACCCAGTTGGGTTAACGCCGAAATTTACGAATGGCAGGATGCCGCTGGTAGCAAGCACTTTACTGATCGCCCGGTTGCTGACGCCAAAATAGTCGATATAAAACCCGGTTATGATTTTTTCAGGGTTAAGACCGTTTATGATGGCGATACTGTGGAGCTGGAAGATGGCCGTAAAATCAGGTTCTTGGGTATCAATACCCCCGAAATTCAGCATCGTGATAAACCCGCGGAAGCCGGTGGTGACGATGCTAAGCGCTGGTTAATCGAACAATTAAAGGACTCCAGAGTCCGGTTGGAAATGAGCGTGGAAAAAACTGATAAATATGACAGATTGTTGGCGCATTTATTTACAGAAAAAAAACAGCATCTTAATCTGCAACTTGTGGCGGCGGGTCTGGCATCGGTCAGTATTTATCCGCTTAACCTGCTGTATGTTGACGAATTGGTTAAGGCTGAGAATCAGGCCGAGCAGGCAAAACTGGGTATTTGGGGGCGTCCTGAGTATGCACCGATTCCTGTAAGCAGTCTAACTGAAGCTGGACATCCGGGGTGGACAAGAGTGCTTGGCAAAGTGACTAATATTCGCAGCACCCGTAAGTGGGTTTATCTGGAGTTTTCTGATTTGTTTGATGCCCGGATCGAAAGCGAATGGCTGGGTTTATTCCCGGAAGTAAATAGTTATATGGGAAAAACCCTTGAAGTGCGCGGTTGGTTTAACAAGAGCAGAGGCCATTTGTCGATGTTGATTCGTCATCCGAGTGCTATTAAAGAAAAGTCCTGAATTATTCACCAAGTAGACTTGATAAACTCGATGCTTTATTTCTTTATGTAAAGATGGTCATTCGGTTTTAAATTTTTATTTGGGCAGTCACTCCTATAAACTAACGCTATTTACCCCTAACCGAGATTTAAATGACTGCTCCACAAATTGGTTTTATTAGTTTGGGTTGCCCCAAAGCCCTGGTCGATAGTGAACGGATTTTAACCAAACTGCGTTCTGAAGGTTACACCATCTCTCCGACTTATCAGGACGCTGATCTGGTGGTGGTTAATACCTGTGGTTTTATCGATTCCGCGGTAGAAGAATCATTGGATAGTATCGGCGAGGCGCTGGCTCAAAATGGCAAGGTCATTGTTACCGGCTGTCTGGGTTCCCGAGAAGCCGAAATCCGCGAGCGTCATCCGCAAGTTTTAAAGGTCACCGGCGCTCATGCACTCGAAGAAGTGGTGGCCGCAGTACATGAACATTTGCCGCCGCCGCATGATCCTTTTACCAGCCTGGTGCCGCCGCAAGGCATCAAACTGACGCCGCGTCATTATGCTTATCTCAAAATTTCCGAAGGCTGTAATCATCGCTGTACGTTTTGTATTATTCCTTCGATGCGCGGCGATCTGGTCAGCAGACCAGTTGATGAAGTGTTGCTGGAAGCCCAGCGTCTGGCCAATGCCGGCGTTAAAGAACTCCTGGTGGTTTCGCAAGATACCAGCGCCTATGGCCTAGATTTAAAGTACCAAAGTCGCTATTGGAAAGGTCGATCGGTTAAAACACGTTTTTATGATTTGGCCGAGGCGCTGGGTGATTTGGGTATCTGGATCAGAATGCATTATGTTTATCCGTATCCGCATGTTGATGAAGTGATTCCGTTAATGGCCGAGGGCAAAATTCTGCCTTATCTGGACATACCGTTTCAGCATGCCAACAGCCGCATTCTTAAATTGATGAAGCGTCCGGCGGCCACCGAGAATAATCTGGAACGCATCAAAGCCTGGCGCGAAGTCTGTCCCGATATTACCTTACGCAGCACTTTTATCGTCGGTTTTCCGGGTGAAACCGAGCAGGAGTTTGAGGAATTGCTTGATTTTATGAGCGAAGCGCAATTGGATCGAGTCGGCTGTTTTGCCTATTCGCCGGTCAAAGGCGCAGTCGCCAATGATTTGCCCGACGCAATTCCTGAAGAACTTAAACAGGAACGTTTGGCTAGGTTTATGGCGCATCAGGCGGAAATTAGCTCAGCCCGTTTGCAACATCGTGTAGGCCGCATTGAAACTGTATTGATCGATGAAGTGGTTGAAGAAGGCGCGGTGGCAAGAAGTACAGCGGATGCCCCTGAAATTGATGGCCAAGTTTTTATCGATGGCGCAACGCATCTGAAAGTGGGTGATTTTGTCGAAGTAGAAATGGAAGAAGCAGATGACTATGATTTATGGGGCAGATTGGTTTAGGAGCTGCTGGACGCCTGAAAAATTCTCCACGACGTTTACAAAGAAAAATAAGACGGACCTTAGCACTCTAGGGGAAGTTTATTGGCTCTGGCATCCCTAAATTAGCCCCTAAAACAGGCCATGGATATCTCCCAGGGTGGAAATATTTCCGGGCTGATTTTGTTTATGGATGTTCCTTTATTTAGCCAGTCAGATAAATAGCCAATCCCCAATGACTTTAATAAGATAACTAGCTTTCAAATAATCGATTATTTGCAATGAATACACCAGCCGAATTAAATCACAAGTCTTGCCAGGAACACAATCACGAAAAATGTGTCAGTGAGGCGCTTGGCACTGCTGAGCATTTATGTGTGGTACGTGGTGTGCAATTAACACCTATCAGGCATCAAGTTCTTGAACTCATTTGGGAAAGCCATAAAGCTGTTAAAGCCTACGAATTATTGGATCGTATAAAACCGGTAATGGACGCAGCAAAACCGGCAACCATTTATCGGGCCCTTGATTTTTTAATCGAACAGGGGTTAATTCACCGGATAGAAAGTCTTAATGCTTTCGTAGGCTGTAATTGTTCAGGTCACCAGCATGAGCAGTTACTGCTTATCTGTAAACAATGTAATGAAGTCGAAGAACGTCCCGCGACCGAAGTTATGCAGGCCTTGTGTTTAGAGTTTGATCAAGCGGGTTTTGTAGTACACAGCAAATCATTGGAGATTCACGGCATCTGCGTTAAATGTATTGAGCTTGGTGGCAATCAAGATTGATATCAAGATCAATGCTTAGTTAAACATTGAAGAAATCAATATTTGAAAAATAACAATTGCAATATGTTATGTTATAACATATCTTAAGTGCGGTATTTTAAATTCAACGTCATTCATCGGCAACCATTGTTAAATCGTTTTTTCACAGGTGTTGGTTATACCTATTTTTTTACCAAATTGAGCATCTTATGAACAAAAAAGTCGCCCTTGTTTTCTTGCTCTCATCCGGGATTGCACCAACTGCATATGCGGCTGAAGAAAACGTACTTGAACTGGATGATGTTATTGTTTCAGAGCCTTTAAAGGAAGAGGCTTCCGAGGCAGTCGCTCCCGTTACCGTTTTAAGCGATGAGGAATTGCGTTTAAAAGTTGGACATAGCATCGGTGAAACCTTAAAAAACGAGTTGGGTATTACCAGTCAATCGTTTGGGCCAGGTGTTGGCACCCCGGTTATTCGTGGCCAAAGCGGTGCGCGGGTGAAAGTTGTAAATAACGGGATTGGCAGTAGTGATGTTTCTTCAATCAGTCCTGATCACGCGGCCAGCGTTGAGCCGTTGTTGGCGGAACGTATCGAAGTGTTGCGCGGGCCGGGAAGCTTGCTTTACAGCAGTGGTGCCATTGGCGGTGTCGTTAATGTCATTGATAACCGGATTCCTAATATGCTCCCGGAAAAGATAATAGGCGGTGCGCTAGAGCAACGCTTTGATTCGGCTGCCGACGAGTCTTCTACGGTCATGAAAATAGAAGGCGGCAAAAGTAATCTGGCCTATCATCTGGACGGTTTTTATCGTGACCGTAATAAACTTGCTATCGGCGGTTCAGCGATTGACGTCAAAGCCGCTCAAGATACCGATCCAACATTGAATGTTGTGCAAAACTCCAAAGGTTTGATCGACAACACGTCGGCTCACGCCATCAGCGGTTCTGCTGGTGTCTCTTTGGTGGGTGATCCCGGTTTTGCCGGCATCTCTATTAACAGACTGGAAAATAATTACGGTATTGCGCCCGATGGGTCAGGCAGCACTACCCGAATTGATCTTAAACAAAGCAAATACGATTTTAAAAGCGAGTTAAAAAAACCGTTTTATTTCGCCGAATCCCTGCGCGCTAAGCTGGGTTATACCGATTATCAACACGTTGAAATTGCCGATGGCCAACCCGGTGCTTTTTTTACCAATAAAACCTATGAGAGTCGGCTTGAACTAAGCCATAACCCTATCGGAATCTTTCGTGGCTTGCTTGGTTTTCAAGCCGTGGCCAGCGACTTTGCGGCGATAGATAAATCAACAAACGATGTGATTGTTCCGCAAACGCAAACCCATAGTTACGGTGTTTTTGCAATGGAGTCCTTTACTCTTGGCGCGTTTGCTTCCCAACTTGGGCTTCGTATTGATGATATAACGCTTGACCCGCAAGGACATTCCAGTCTTGGTTATAACCCGGTTAGCGCTTCCGCTTCCAGTTTCTGGCAATTGAACGACAGCAATAGTTTTAATCTTGCAATGACCAGATCACAACGTGCCCCGCAAGTTCAGGAGTTGCTTGCCAATGGTTATCATGACGCTACCCGGAGTTTTGAGCTGGGTAATATTAATTTACACGAGGAAACCTCTTACAATTTGGATTTGGGTTACAAGTTTAAAGCCGATTGGGTCAAAGCCCAGTTGGATCTGTTTCATAATTGGGCTGGCGATTATATTTATCAGCAACGTAATGGTGCGTTCATTAACAGCGCTCCCGTGCTCGAAAGCCGTCAAGCCGATGCTATATTTATGGGTTACGAAAGCAAATTGGTTTTTCCGCTGCTGGGAAATCGCAACGGCCTGGTTGATTTAACCTTGTTTAGTGATTTTACCCGAGGCCAATTTGTCAACGGTGCCGATGTTCCTCGTATGCCACCGTTGCGTTTTGGTTTTCAGGTCGACCACAGTAAAGGTTTGTGGAATAGTAATTTACGCTTGACGCGAGGTGAGGCGCAGACTCATGCCGGAAATAACGATACTGTTACGGCAGGGTATTTGTTACTAAGTCTTGGCACGCAATATCAAATACTGAATCTGAAAGGTGCCGATGTTATGGTGTTTGCTAAAGCCAATAACTTGAGCAATGAAAATATCCGTAACTCAACATCATATTTACGAAATTATGCGCCAGAACCAGGGCGGGGTATAGAAATAGGTTTCAGGTTAAGTTACTGATTCGGTTTTTCGGCCTCAGTTATAGCCATGTTTTTGACGAACCAAGTTTTAATGTATTTTTGTGAATAGACAATAGCTCGATAGAAATCTTAGATGTTGAACCTGACAGTTCTATTTTAATAAATGTTATCATTTTTTTATTTTTATGAGAGGTGTGTGATCACCTTATTTCAGAAATTATCGGTTGCAATAAAGAATTATCTTGACGGATTTAGGTAATCTTATAAAATGGTCGGCTGTCTGCGGAGCGGTAGTTCAGTTGGTTAGAATACCGGCCTGTCACGCCGGTGGTCGCGGGTTCGAGTCCCGTCCGCTCCGCCAGAAAGTTAATGATTTATCCCCTTCCATGGCTTCATAGAAAATTATTTCAAGCTGCTATTTTGATTTGACGGCTATTAATATCTCGTTATGTCTTAAGTTTAATTTCTACGGTTTCCAGTTTTCGAGTCGGTAACGGTTGTGATTGGTAATGTATCTATATGTATTCCATATTACACTGATCTCTTGTCCAACAATAGAATTTACTAAGCGTAATTAGGTTGGATATACTGTAAAATCTTTAATTTTTATTCCTGCTACCAAATGACAATCAGACAATTTCTACCTCGCATCGCCCTCACTCCGGGAGAACCTGCTGGTATAGGTCCAGATCTTTGCATTCAGCTTGCTCAATTAGATTTACCTTGTGAAATCATTGTTATTGCCAGCCCGGAATTACTTGAGCAACGCGCCGAACAGCTAGGTTTGCATGTTAAGATCAGTGAGTTTGACACTGCTGCAGTTATAGCGCAAACGGCAGGTAATCTGACGGTTTTACCGGTCAAACTGACTGAAGGGACTAAAACTGGCCAGTTAAATGTTGCCAATAGCCGTTATGTGCTAAAAACCATTACCAAAGCAACCCAAGGTTGTATGGACAGTGTTTTTTCTGCAATGGTTACCGGGCCTGTTCATAAAGGCATTATCAACGAGGCCGGTTTTGCTTTTACCGGTCATACCGAGTTTATTGCCGGAATTACTGGGGGGCATCCTGTCATGATGCTTGCAACTCTGGGTTTACGGGTGGCCTTGGTGACCACTCATCTGCCTTTGTCTGAAGTCAGTTCAGCTATAACCCATAATCGTTTGCGCAGAGTTATTTTGACGTTAGACGCTGAATTGCGAAAACGCTTTGGAATTGCTAATCCGAAAATTTTGGTTTGTGGGCTTAATCCTCATGCAGGAGAAAATGGTCATTTAGGTAAGGAGGAAATTGAAATTATTGAGCCAGTTCTTAATGGGCTTCGCAAGCAGGGCCTGAATCTTGAGGGGCCATTGCCGGCAGATACGCTTTTTACAGAAAAGTATCTTGCTACAGCTGATGCGGTTTTGGCGATGTATCATGATCAAGGCCTGCCAGTGCTTAAACATATGGGTTTCGGACAGGCTGTTAATGTCACCTTGGGGTTACCGATTATTCGTACTTCAGTTGATCACGGAACTGCGTTAGATCTGGCCGGCACTGGTCAGGCTGATTCTGGTAGTTTAAAGTTTGCATTGCAAACTGCCTTAACAATGGTCAAGCAATAATGGTACATATTCCGCGTAAACGTTTTGGTCAGAACTTTCTCCATGACCATAATATTATTTACAACATTATCTCCAGTATTCAGGCTATGCCTGATCAGCATTGGGTTGAGATTGGGCCAGGGCAGGGCGCCTTAACCGAGCCATTGCTTAATGAAAAAGTGCGCTTGGATGTCGTAGAACTTGATCGTGACTTGGTGGTTTTGCTGAGGGAAAAGTTTAAACAATACCCTAATCTGCAAATTCACAGTGCAGACGCTTTAAGGTTCGATTTTTCTGCTTTGGCCAGTGTAGGGGAAAAATTGCGTGTCATTGGTAATCTTCCCTATAACATTTCAACTCCCTTGATGTTTCATTTGTTGGATAATGCGTCTTGTATTGAAGATATGCATTTTATGCTACAAAAAGAAGTGGTCGATCGGATTTGCGCTACTCCGGGCAGTAAAAAATACGGCCGGCTTAGCGTTATGATGCAATATTATTGCTTACCCGAGCTCTTGTTTTATGTGCCGCCGGAAAGTTTTGATCCAGCTCCGCAAGTGATGTCAGCAATTGTTAGATTAGTTCCGCATCAGCAGCCACCCGTTTATATTGAAGATATCGTCAAGCTTAATCGGGTAGTTACCCAGGCATTTTCTCAACGGCGGAAAACGTTAAGAAATTCCTTGAAAAAACTGATTGCTGAAAAAGAAATAATTGCTTTAAATATTGATCCTACGCTTAGAGCTGAAAATATAACCTTGGCTGAGTTTGCACTATTAAGTAACGCGTTGTTGATTGAGTCTCTGTCGGAACAATTTGATGAGAATTAAATGATTAATACGGTAATAAAAGACAAGAAGGTATAAGCTTCGAGTCTTTTTGGTGAGATTTTGTTATTTAAACTGAAAAACTTTCACCGCAACCACAAGTCCCTTTTACATTTGGGTTGTTGAACTGGAAAGCTTCGTTAATACCTTCTTTGCGATAATCCAGTTCAATGCCATCGATAAATTCAAAATCGGTTGCTGCTACGATGACTTTTACATCGAAGATTTCAAAAATCTTGTCGCTTTCATTTAAGTCATCTGCATAATCAATGGTGTAAGCATACCCTGAGCAACCCGATTGCTTTACACCCAGCTTCAGACCTAGGCCTTTGCCGCGTTTTTTCAGTTGTTTTTTGATCTGCTTTGCAGCGCTTTCAGTTAATGAGACGGCCATATAGGTTCCTTATTCTTTTAAGATGAGGGATTTTAATTGATTGATAAATTGAAGGATTTCAACTTCAGTATTCGCTTTACCCAAGCTGATGCGAATAGCACTTTTTGCCCGGATTGGGTCTACGCCCATGGCGGATAGCACTGGGCTAGGTTGGTTAAGGTTACTTGCACACGCTGAGCCGCTGGAGACAGCGATGTTTTTTTGATCCAGTTGCATGAGCAGCATTTCGCCATCTATGCCGTCGATACCTATCATAACGGTGTTTGGGAGGCGATTTGCTTGTTGTCCATAGATAGTTAGTCCGGGAATAACGCTTAAGCTATGCTCCAAAATTAATCTAAGATTTAATAAATGCGATTGTCGCTCGGAAAATTCTATTTTTGCCAATTCAGCCGCCTTGCCAAAACCTACAATAGCTGCGACGTTTTCAGTTCCGGCTCTAAATCCTTGTTCCTGGCCACCGCCTGAAAATAAAGTTTTTACATCAGTTGCATTTTTAAATACCAGTGCGCCGCATCCCTTTGGTCCATAGATTTTGTGGCTAGACAAGGACATTAACTGTACGCCGAGCTGGTTAAAATCAATCGGAATTTTACCTAAAGCTTGTACGGCGTCAGTATGTATTTTAATGCTTTGATTTTTTAGCTGGCATGTTAAGTTAGCGATATTTTGAATAACACCGGTCTCGTTATTAGCGAGCATTACTGAAATCATGTCGGGTTTTAGCAGGGCTATTTCATTGATTGTATCTTGAGTTATGAGGCCGTTTTCATCCACTTCGAGATAGTTAAGGTCGTGACCCAAGCTTTTTAAATGTTGAGCGGGTTCAATGATAGACGGGTGTTCAATAGCTGAAATGGCCAGTTTAGAATGTGGAGATAAGTTGGTCAGGCAAATGTTGTTGGCTTCCGTGCCGCCGCTGGTAAAAATAATCTGACTTGGTTGTGCGCAAATTAATGCGGCAAGCTGTTCGCGAGCGGCATTAATAGCACTACGACAAATTCTGCCTTGACGATATAAACTTGAAGGATTTCCGTAAAAATTTTTCAGGAAAGGCAGCATCGCCTCAAGAACGCGATCATCAATTGGGGTGGACGCGTTATGATCAAAATAGATCATTCAGTGCCGGCATTATTCTGGATGGCGATGAATTTCAATTGGGTGATGAGAGTCTAGATGTTGTCTTTTTGCAATTACTTGAACCTGGTTTCTTTCAAGCAAATCTGCTAAAGAAATTTCTTTTAGATAATCTTTTATTTGATCGCTTAAACCCATCCACAAATCATGGGTTAAACAGGCTTGTTCTTTTTGGCAGTTTGCTTCACCCCCGCATTTAGTCGAATCTAGGGATTCGTCGACAGCAATGATGATTTCAGCAATATTGATTTCGCTGGTTTTACGGCAAAGTTTGTAACCGCCACCTGGGCCTCTTACGCCTTTTACCATGCCTGCCCTACGTAAACGAGCAAATAGTTGTTCGAGATAAGATAGTGAGATTGTTTGACGGGCAGCAATGTCAGTCAGTGTTACCGGCTTGGCTTGGCTATGATAAGCTAAGTCAAGCATTGCAGTGACCGCATAGCGACCTTTAGTAGTTAAGCGCACAATATTTTCCTCATAAAAACCGTTTAGATATTGATACTATACTTAACCTACTGGGATAGTCAAGTATTCTAATTAAAGGTTCAAGGTAAAGGTTTAAAATATCCTGTAAGCTTTAAGTATTCAAGAAATGCCATTGATTTAGGTCAATCATTGCGGATGGCAGAATGATGGATGAAATATTTTTTATCGTTCATCTTAAACATAGATTTTCCTTACGAGTCGCCATCTCCAATTTCACAACCATCTAGCTCGCAGCAGTCCAATTTAGAGATTGGGGATTCTGCGTATTTAATTCCAGCATCACTCAGTGCAATTTTTAAGGTCTCAATTTGTTTGTCCATCGAGTGAATGTGATCTAGCATGTGATTAATAGCATAGGCGATCGGATCAGGTACATCGGTTGTTGCACCATAAGCATGAAAACCCATTTTATAAGCGATTTTGTCGCGCTCGGCTGTTACTGCTTTGCTTTTGGGGTCTACGATGTGAGCCGGGATTCCAACAGCGGTTGTACCCGCGGGTACCGGTTTTAAGACTACAGAATTTGAACCCACCCGTGCATTTTCACCAATGTCAATCGGACCCAGTACCTTTGCACCGGCACCGATGACCACGCCGTTATGTAAGGTGGGATGGCGCTTACCTTTGTCCCAGCTGGTGCCGCCCAAGGTTACACCATGATATAGCGTGCAGTCATCACCGATTATTGCCGTTTCACCAATCACAACGCCCATTCCGTGATCAATAAAAAATCGCCTGCCAATGACTGCGCCGGGGTGAATTTCTATACCTGTCAGCCAGCGGCCTATATGGGCAATAAACCGCGATAACCATCTAAATCCGGCCAGCCAAAAAAAATGACTGAGTCGGTGAATCAATACTGCATGAAATCCTGGGTACGTCGTAACTACTTCAAAAATAGATTGCGCAGCTGGATCACGGTCAAAAACGCAGGCAATATCTTCCTTTAATCGTTTAAACATCGTTATTCCTTTTGTGACCTTGTGACATGCTCAATACACCTCTAAGAATGTCAAGTTCCTTGGTATCCAATTGCACCCGATTATAAATTCGACGTAAGCGCCTCATTATCGATTTGGATTTCGCAGGGTGGATAAAGCCTATATCTGTTAAAGTTTCAGTCAAGTGAGTATAAAAGGATTCCATTTGTGTTGCTGTTGCCAGAACTTCTTTGTCTTTGTCGCCAACCAATATATTTTCTTTGGAGGGCTGTCCTGAGGTTACAAATAGCTCATAACAGACAACTTGAACCGCCGCGGCAATATTCAGCGAGCTGTATTCGCTGTTACAGGGAATGCGTAGTAAAAAATGACAGAGGTCCAATTCATGGTTTTTTAAGCCAGAGTTTTCTCGGCCAAAAACGATAGCGACTTTGTTGCCGGGTTCGTTGATAAGGACTTTTTCAGCGCATTCTCGGGGGGTCAATTCAGGCCAGCTGATGGTGCGACCTCTGGCGCTTGCTCCTATCACCAGTTGGCAGTCGGCTATGGCTTCTTGCAACGTCTGGCAAACAGTCGCACTTGCTAAAACGTCGTCAGCGCCGGAAGCTCTGGAAGTTGCGTCGGCGCAGGGAAATATCTTGGGTGCAACCAGATAAAGGTCATGAATTTTCATGTTTTTCATTGCTCGGGCAACAGCACCTATATTGCCCGGATGTGTTGTTTCGACTAACACAATTTTTATATTAGATAGCAAGGTTGCATCCCTGGTAAAAAAAAGAACCTAAGTTTAGCAAAATTTTTGGTATTATATCCGGTTTTCAGTAATTGCCCCTGCCATACTTAAACTCCTGCATTACTTAACCTGAATTGGTTGGATGCTGTGGTTGCAGGAGTATATTCCGTTCATGTACTTTTTATTTATATAAATCCGCCTATGCAACCCATGTTAAACACTGCTGTCCGTGCTGCGAGAAGCGCCGGCGACATGATACTCCGTTCCTCTGATAATATCGGTCGTTTACAGGTCGATCAAAAAGGTAAAAATGATTACGCCAGCGAAGTAGATCGTATGGCCGAACGTGAAATCATCAGCATAATAAAGGCTGCTTATCCGGATCATGCCATTCTGGCAGAAGAAAGTGGTATGCATAAAGGTAACGATTTTGTCTGGGTTATTGACCCGCTAGATGGTACAACCAATTTTTTGCACGGTTTTCCGCAATATGCAGTTTCTATAGCTTTGAAGCACAAAGGCCGACTTGAAGTCGGCGTCGTTTATGATCCGTTGCGCGATGAATTATTTACCGCCAAACGTGGTGGTGGCGCGATGTTGAATAATCGCCGTCTTAGGGTAACCAGTCAGACGACTCTTAAAGGCGCATTAATCGGCACAGGTTTTCCCTTTAAAACCGATTTGCACATGAACGCTTATTTAGGGATGTTTCGCGCCATAGCGACCGATTCCGCTGGGATACGTCGTGCAGGCGCCGCCGCGCTTGATTTAGCTTATCTGGCGGCAGGACGTCTCGATGGATTTTGGGAAATAGGTCTTATGGAATGGGATATGGCAGCGGGTATTTTATTGGTAAAAGAAGCGGGCGGAGTGATTACCGATTTTTCTTTTAATGATAACTATTTGGAGTCAGGCAACGTCATTGCCGGAAGTCCCAAAATGCATCAAATTCTGTATCAGTTGATTGAGCCGCATGTTACTGAAAATTTGAAATAAAACTAAAGTTGAAAGACTAAAGTTGAAAGACTAAAATAAATCCAGCGGAACTTCGTCTTTCTCCTTTTTATCTTGATCTACTCCGTGTCGCTTGGAAGCGTTTTATCTGAAGTGGCGGATTATTAAAAAATCTGCAAAGCCAGCATGAGTGCGTCTTCGCGACCATGCTCGGTTTTGTAATAACCTTTCCTGACGCCGATTTCATTGAAGCCCATATCTTCATAAAGGGCGATGGCGTAAGTATTGGTTGGTCTGACTTCAAGAAACATTGTTTCAGCCTTACCTCTGGCTGTTTCAATGAGATGTTCAAGCATTTTTCGACCTATTCCTTGCCTTTGTTCTGCTGGCGCTACACAAATATTTAAAACATGTGCCTCGCCTACCGCCATGGACAAAATGCAGTAACCTAATACAATATCTTGTTCCTCACAGACCCAGCAATGATAGTTGGCTTTAAAACAGTCTCTGAAGATATCTTCTTCCCAAGGGAATTGATAATTTGCATTTTCTATTGCCATAACGCTCGGTAAATCAGAGCTGTACATTCGTCTTAGGCGCATTAAATCTTTTCTGTCGACAGAGTCAGGAAATACTTTGGCGTAAAACTCTTTATCAGCATCATAAATCACAAAATCTTTTATTTTGTCTAGCATTCTCCACATGAGCTACCTTTTATTTTTTATTATTTGGATTGCGAATTTTAAATCTGACCAAGCTTTTCGCTTGTCCAGAGATGAGGTTAACAAAACTGCAGGTTCATAGCTTACAACAATCGGCGTATCGTTTAAAGTATGTGATTTTTCTCTTAGTGCTTCTATAGGTTTGTCGGTTCCGAGTAACGATTTAGCGGCAACAACACCTAAAGCCAATATGATTATTGGTTTGATCAGTGCCTGTTGACGTAAGAGATACATTTTGCAGCCTTCAATTTCACTGGGTTTTGGTTCATGGTTGCCGCGAGGACTGCACTTGATTGTGTTAGTTATGAAAACTTCCTGACGATCAAGTCCGATAGCTCTCAACATTTCTGTTAATAGCAGATCGGAGGCGGATAGTAATGTAGTTGCAAGGTTATCACTTTGCCTTGGTGTGTCATCAATGATCATCCAATCCGCATTTTTATTGCCGGAACCAAAAACTGATAATTTTCGTGTCTCACATAAGTTACAACGAGTACATTGTGCAATATCAGCTTCTAAGCTATCCCAGTTGTCGTCCATTTCGACTAAATTTACAGATGTTGACTGCCCATGAATATGGGTTCTGGGTTGCCAAACATCAATGCCCATAGCCTTTAGATATTGCAGGCGAATTGTGTTATTCAAATTTGACTCGACTTACTTGTTATAGCCACACCCGATCGCGTAATAAGTTCAAAGTTAGGTTTGTACTCCTTACGTAATCAGAGAATTAGCAACGTTATAGAATTTTTTTCATGCCGATTTAACTCTTTTTTAACAGTCTCACCGAAATTGGAATCCAATTAGTTGCCCCATGAAATCCCGGGAATGTTGCAATTTTGTCTATTGATTAAACATCGCCTTTTTGAGGGTGTCGACGCTGATCAGGACTTTGCAATTTATTCAAGGCATTGATATAGGCTTTGGCAGAAGCGATGACAATATCAGTGTCAGCACCAAGGCCATTAACAATCCGACCTGATTTTTCAAGCCGAATAGTAACTTCACCTTGGGCATCGGTACCATTGCTAATGCTATTAACCGAATAAAGTTCAAGTTTTGCTTCGGACTGCACCAGTTTTTCAATTGCTTTTAAGCTGGCATCGACAGCCCCGCCGCCTTCAGCGTTACCGGTAACTTCTTTATTTTCGATACGGAGTGTAACGGTTGCCTTGGGGATTTCACCCGTCTCAGAGCAAACTTTCAGTGCGATCAGTTTGACATGTTCATCTTCCGCTTCAAAGCCAGCTTCTGAAATCAGGGTTTGCAAATCTTCGTCAAAAATTTCATGTTTTTTATCGGCCAGCTGTTTGAAGCGGGCAAACGCTTCATTCAGCTCTTCTTCAGAGCTAAACTCAAAGCCTAATTCAGAAATACGACTTTTAAACGCATTTCTGCCTGAATGTTTGCCCAAGACCATGCGATTTGCTGACCAGCCGACATCTTCGGCTCGCATGATTTCATAAGTTTCGCGACTTTTTAATACGCCGTCCTGATGAATGCCGGCTTCATGGGCAAACGCATTGGCGCCGACAATTGCTTTATTGGGCTGTACCGGAAAACCGGTGATTGATGATACTAACTTTGAACAGGTTAAAATTTCGCGAGTGTCTATGCCGGTTTGGCAAGTAAAGACATCCTTACGGGTGCGAACTGCCATAACAACTTCTTCCAGTGAAGCGTTACCAGCCCGTTCACCTAAGCCATTAATAGTGCATTCAACTTGACGTGCGCCATTCA
Organism: uncultured Methylobacter sp.; assembly: GCA_903832775.1. Lineage (GTDB taxonomy): Bacteria > Pseudomonadota > Gammaproteobacteria > Methylococcales > Methylomonadaceae > Methylobacter_A. The sequence goes on from CAILCX010000169.1 coordinate 18,354, forward strand.
TGACTGCTGACAATGAATTGGCAACAGCAAGTCCCAAGTCGTTGTGGCAATGCACCGAGAAAATTGCTTTATCGGAATTCGGAATTCGACGAATTAGATTGGCAATGGTTGCGCCAAATTGATCGGGAACGCTGTAGCCAACGGTATCAGGAATGTTCAGTGTTGTCGCGCCGGCATTGATGACCGCTTCAAGAATTCGGCATAGAAAATCTTCATCTGAACGACCGGCGTCTTCCGGTGAAAATTCGACATCATCAGTAAATTGTCTGGCACGTTTAACAGCCCTGACAGCATGTTCGATGACCTGTTCGGGCTGCATCTGCAACTTCATTTGCATGTGTATCGGTGAAGTTGCAATGAAGGTGTGTATTCGGGATCTGCTAGCACCCTTTAGTGCGTCGCCTGCCCGATCAATGTCTTTGTCCAGTGCTCTGGCAAGTCCACAGACAATGCTATCCTTTATGCTGTTAGCTACGGCCTGCACGGATTCGAAGTCGCCTGGACTTGCCGCCGGAAAGCCAGCTTCAATGACGTCAACTTTTAAGCGTTCCAAAGCCTTAGCAATTCTAACTTTTTCTTCACGGGTCATTGAGGCGCCGGGGCTTTGTTCGCCATCGCGCAATGTGGTATCAAATATAATAAGTTTGTTGTTCATAAAAACTCCATTGATGGAGGGTAATCAATTGTTAGGCTGATAAGGTGAAAGAAAAATGTTAGAGGTTAGTAATAAGTCCTCTAAATCATGATATTCAAGTTAGGATAAAGTTAAGATTTACGGCCTTGCAATCGGCGTTTTCTCATGATCAGAGTTATAACGGGTCCTGAAATCGCATAGCCTAAAAATAGCAGAAATAACATGGTTTGTGGTTGCGCCATAACGAAAGCAATAGCCAACATCACGGCAATTGCAGCAATAAATGGTACTTTGCCTTTTAAGTCGACTTTTTTGAAGCTGTAATATCGGAAATTACTAACCATAAGTAGTCCGGTAGTTACAGTCAATCCAAGGGCAAAATATTTGAATAGCTCCATGTCGTAATTATACTCCAGGCTAATCCAGATAAAGCCGGCAAGAATGGCCGCGGCAGCAGGGCTTGGTAATCCCTGAAAGTAATTTTTATCACCGGTTGCAAGTTGTGTGTTGAAGCGGGCCAATCGTAAGGCGCCACCAGCGGTGTGGACAAATGCAGCAAATAGTCCTACTTTTCCCAAACTGGAAAATGCCCATAAATACATGACTAAAGCGGGGGCAGCGCCAAACGAAACCATATCCGAAAGGCTGTCGTATTGTGCTCCGAAGTCGCTTTGTGTATTGGTTAGTCTTGCCACGCGCCCATCCAGGCCGTCCAAAATCATCGCTACAAAAATAGCGACAACTGCTGTTTCGTAACGACCTCCCATTGCCGAAGTGATGGCATAAAAGCCCGAAAACAAAGCCCCGGTAGTAAATAAGTTGGGTAATAAATAAATTCCACGACCACGCGTCAAATGATTTTTAGGAAGCATTATTGGGTCAATCCTTAGGTTTATGAAGTCAGTAACATATATTGATTTAAATTATACAATGAGCCTGTAAACTGCACCTAGCTTAATCAAAAATCAAATGAGTATTAATCGGTTGAATTTTTATTTCCGAATAAACCTTGGAGGGCTTTAATCAAGAAATTATTTAAATTGATAGTCGCGGCTATTAATTGGGATTGATTGGCTTAGGTTGAGCCAAGAGAAGTTTAGATGTAGATCTTCGATCGGATTTTGTAGCTGAAATAATAATACTTTCATTCGAGGATGTTGATATCAAGTATTGACGAAGTTGATTTTTAAAGCCACTTACTGGGTAGTGTCATTAATTACTTACGCTTCCTTTTTGATCTAGTTGTGATCAATTAAGATTAGCTATTGCAATAATTATAAGGCTCTATATAATACTAAGGATGTGGAGAGGTGGCTGAGCGGCCGAAAGCGGCGGTCTTGAAAACCGTTGAGGGGTGATACCCTCCCAGGGTTCGAATCCCTGCTTCTCCGCCATTAAAAAAATATAACCGATTGATACTAAACGGCTTTCGGTTTTTTTATGCCTTCTTGCCCCACCTTACCAGCTAAATAGACTGACCCAAATTTGGCTTGGTCTATTTCTACCTCAACCATCAAAGCCTGGCTTAAGGAAATCAGTCCTGATGGCTACAAGTATCCTAAAAGACCCCAGGTTAATGGCAAGCTGACGCCGTATATTCCTGCCCTGTTATTGGCGTTGGAGATTGACTCACGACGTCCTAAGCGGGATCGACGCACCGCCTTGATGCTGTTTGAGGCGATTAAGAAGGATGGCTATACGGGCGGTTACTCCATCCTGACTGATTATGTCCGCAATTGGCGTAATGGGGTGATTCCGGGGTCACGAAAATCTGCTTTTGTGCCCCTCAAGTTTCAACTGGGTGAAGCTTTCCAATTTGATTGGAGTGAAGAATCGCTGATGATTGGTGGCATTCATCGAAAAATCCAAGTGGCTCATACCAAGTTATGCGCCAGTCGCGCCTTCTATCTTTCTGCCTATCCTACGCAAACTCAGGAAATGCTGTATGACGCGCACATACCAAGGCATTCACTGCATTGGGAGGCATTACCAAGCGCGGCATCTACGACAATATGAAAACAGCCGTCGACAAGGTGACCAAAAGGAATGGTCGTGTTGTCAATGCGCGTTTTTTCGCGATGACGGCGCACTATTTATTTGAGCCTGATTTCTGCAATGTGGCATCCGGCTGGGAAAAAGGCATTGTTGAAAAGAATGTGCAGGATTCCAGACATAGAGTTTGGATAGACGCCAAAACGCAGGTCTTTAGTTCCTTTGCCGAACTGAATACCTGGCTTGACGCACGTTGTCGGACTCTCTGGCTCGAAGTAGAGCATCCTGATTATAAAGGGGTAACCCTCGCCGATGCGCTTGAGCAAGAGCAAGTCTACTTGATGCCGATGCCAACCCCCTTCGATGGCTACGTTGAAGTATTAGCCCGAGTATCCAGTACCTGTCTGGTGACGGTGGAGCGTAACCAATACTCGGTTCCCTGTCAGTTAGCCAACAGCAAAGCGACTATTCATCTTTATGCCGATAGGGTTGATATTTGCACCGAGAATACGCTCATAGCCCGGCATCAACGGTTGCTGAGTCGCGATCAAGTCAGTTACGACTGGCAACACTATATTCCGTTGATTGAAAGAAAACCGGGCACCTTACGCAACGGAGCGCCGTTTGCCGAGTTGCCGCTGCTCTTTGCCCAGTTGCAAACGGCATTACGGCACCGAGAACGGCAGCAGGGTGATCGGATTATGGCTAAAGTGCTGGCCGCCATGCCGAATCACGGTTTAGAGACGGTTTTGTTGGCGGTCAAACAGGTCCTGGATGCCGGGGTAATCAGTATCGAACAGGTGCTTAACGTACTGTCGCGGCTGAATGAGTTACCCATTCCGGAACAGGTGGAAACCTGCTTGAAACTCAACGAAGAGCCACTCGCTGATACGGCTCGTTATGACAGCCTGACTGAGCAAGAGGTGCCTCATGTCTGACATTATGCGTCAATTCAAAGCACTCAAATTGCATGGCATGGCGGAATG
>CAILCX010000170.1 GCA_903832775.1 uncultured Methylobacter sp.
ATGGCCAAAGAAAAATTCTCACGTAGCAAGCCACACGTCAACGTCGGCACAATCGGTCACGTGGATCACGGTAAAACAACTTTAACGGCTGCATTAACAAAAGTTATGGCAGAACTTCAGGGTGGAGAAGTTAAAGCATTTGATCAAATTGATAATGCACCCGAAGAGCGTGCGCGTGGAATAACAATTTCTACCTCGCATGTTGAATATGAATCTGCAGTTCGTCATTATGCACACGTCGATTGTCCAGGACATGCTGATTATGTGAAAAACATGATTACAGGTGCGGCGCAAATGGATGGTGCAATTTTGGTTTGTTCAGCGGCAGACGGTCCAATGCCTCAAACTCGTGAGCACATTCTACTGTCAAGACAGGTTGGTGTTCCTTATGTAGTGGTGTTTCTGAACAAAGCCGACATGGTTGACGATGCAGAGCTTATTGAGCTTGTGGAAATGGAAATCCGTGAATTGTTGGATATGTATGAATTTCCAGGTGACGATACACCTATTATAGTTGGATCGGCTTTAAAAGCATTAGAAGGCGATACAAGTGAAATTGGTGTGCCATCAGTTGTGCGTTTGGTAGAAGCATTAGATTCCTATATTCCATTGCCAGAAAGAGCGGTAGATGGTGCATTTTTGATGCCGATTGAAGATGTATTTTCAATCTCGGGTCGTGGAACCGTTGTTACAGGTCGTATTGAGCGTGGAATTGTTAAAGTTGGTCAAGAAATTGAAATTGTAGGTATTAAGGCTACAGTAACAACAACTTGTACCGGTGTTGAAATGTTTCGCAAGCTACTTGATCAAGGTCAGGCAGGTGATAACGTAGGTATACTCCTACGTGGAACAAAAAGAGATGATGTTGAGCGTGGGCAGGTATTAGCTCATAAAGGTACCATCAAGCCTCACTCATATTTTAATTCTGAAATATACATTTTGTCGAAAGATGAGGGTGGTCGTCATACACCATTTTTCAATGGATATCGTCCTCAGTTTTATTTTAGAACAACAGATGTTACTGGAGCAGTTGAGTTGCCAGAAGGTGTTGAGATGGTAATGCCTGGAGATAATATTTCAGTAAAAGTAAAGCTTATTTCACCGATTGCTATGGAAGATGGGTTGCGATTTGCAATTCGTGAAGGTGGTCGTACAGTAGGTGCAGGTGTTGTTGCATCAATCATTGAGTAATAAATATGTCTAATCAAACTATCAGAATCCGATTGAAATCCTTTGATCATAAGTTAATTGATCAGTCGGCTGGTGAGATAGTAGAAACAGCAAGAAGAACTGGAGCTCAAGTTAAAGGTCCAATCCCTCTGCCTACTAAAAAAGAACGTTTCACAATTCTAATATCGCCGCATGTAAATAAAGATGCGCGTGATCAATATGAATTGAGAACATATAAAAGATTATTGGATATAGTTGAACCAACAGATAAAACCGTAGATGCATTGATGAAGTTAGATCTTGCAGCTGGTGTTGATGTTCAAATAAAATTGAATTAAGTAACAGGGGAATTGGCAGATGTCAATAGGTCTTATAGGTCGTAAATGTGGAATGACCAGAGTTTTTTGTGATGATGGTTCATCAGTACCGGTAACTGTACTACAGATTGACTCAAATAGAGTAACTCAGGTAAAAGGTATTGAAGTTGATGGTTATCGCTCCATTCAAGTAGCAGCGGGCGATAAAAAGTCTTCCAGAGTCAATAAAGCAATGGCTGGACATTATGCAGCGGCCAATGTGACTGCTGGTCGTGGTCTTTGGGAGTTTAGACTCGAAGATGGCGAAGGTGAAGATCTACCATTGGGGACAGTATTATCATTAGATATATTTACAGCTGGTCAGGTGGTAGATGTTCAGGGTAGAAGTATAGGTAAAGGCTTTGCAGGTGGTATTAAGCGACATAATTTTAGCATGCAAGATGCAACCCATGGTAACTCACGGTCGCATAGAGTATTAGGCTCAATTGGTATGTGTCAAACCCCTGGGCGTGTATTCAAGGGAAAAAAAATGGAAGGTCATATGGGCGCTGAGAAAGTAACAGTTCAAAATTTGACAATACATTCTATTGATACCGTTAGAAATTTAATTTTAGTAAAGGGCGCTGTGCCTGGATCTAAAGGCGGTGATGTGGTTATCACACCTGCTATGAAAATGAAAAATAAAGGTTAAGCTATGAGTTTGCAAATACCTGCGTTGAATGAAAAAGAATCTTCTGGAAGCGTTGATGTGAATGAAGCTGTTTTTGGACAGTCATTTAATGAAACATTAGTGCATCAATTAGTGGTTCGGCATTTGGCTGGTGCTCGGGCCGGAACAAAAGCGCAAAAAACAAGATCAGATGTAAGTGGTGGTGGTGCGAAGCCATGGAGACAAAAAGGAACTGGAAGGGCTAGGTCTGGTACTACCAGAAGTCCTGTTTGGAGAACTGGTGGTGTTGCTTTTGCAGCTAGGCCTAGAAATTACGAACAGAAACTTAATAAAAAAATGTTTCGTGTAGGTGTTCGTTCAATATTATCTGAATTGCTTAGGCAGAATCGATTAGTTGTGAGTACTGATATATTGCCAACAAGTCCTAAAACAAAAGAGTTTAATCAATTAGTAAAGACAATCGATGGTAAACGTATTCTCATTATTGTAGAAAATGTTGATATGAATCTTGCGTTAGCATCAAGAAATATTCCTTATGTTGAAGTAATTGAAGCAATGAATCTAAGTCCTGTTTTGCTTGTTGCAGCTGATAAAGTAATTGCAACTCCTGGCGCTTTGCAGATTTTACAGGAGCGCTTAGCATGAGTTTAAATAAGTACCATTTAGCCGGTGTTTTGCAAGCACCAATTATTTCTGAGAAAAGCACAATAGCTGCTGAAAAATATAACCAGTTTGTATTTAAAGTTATTAAGCAAGCAACAAAAAAACAAGTTAAAAATGCAGTAGAGCTTATGTTTAGCGTTGAAGTTGATTCAGTTCATGTTTTAAACGTCAAAGGAAAGCAAAAAAGATTTAGCGGTTCATTGGGGCAAAGATCAGATTGGAAAAAAGCATATGTTAAGCTTAAACCTGGTCATGATATTGATTTCTCCGCTGCTTAATAAATTAAGATTATACGATTAATAGGAAACGGTAGAAAGCATGGCTATTATAAAGTCTAAACCGACGTCACCGGGTTCACGGTTTGTAGTGCGTATCAAAAATGATGAATTGCATAAGGGTAAGCCATATGCTCCATTACTTTCCAAGAATAGTAAAAGTGGTGGTCGTAACAATCAAGGTCGTATAACGACACGTCATGTTGGAGGCGGACACAAACAACATTACAGAATTATTGACTTTAAAAGAAATAAATTCGATATACCTGCGATTGTTGAGCGTTTGGAATATGATCCGAATAGAACTGCAAATATTGCGCTTGTTTTATTTAAAGATGGTGAGCGTAGATATATTATTGCACCAAAAGGATTAGAAGTTGGTCAAGAGATATTATCTTCTGAAACAACATCTGTAAAAGTCGGGAATTGCATGCCTTTAAGAAATATACCAATGGGTACAACTGTACATTGTGTTGAGTTGAAACCAGGTAAAGGTGCTCAAGTTGCTAGAAGTGCTGGAACTTCTGTTCAATTAGTTGCTAAAGACGGTGCGCATGCAACTTTAAGATTAAGATCAGGTGAAATGCGAAAAGTTATGGCAGATTGTCGGGCTGTAATTGGTGAAGTTTCGAATTCTGAGCATAACCTTATTTCACTCGGTAAAGCAGGTGCAACAAGATGGCGTGGAGTACGTCCAACTGTTCGAGGTGTTGTTATGAATCCAGTTGATCATCCTCATGGTGGTGGTGAAGGTCGTACATCAGGTGGAAGACATCCTGTATCTCCTTGGGGTATGCCAACTAAAGGCTATAAAACAAGAAATAATAAGCGTACTGATAATATGATTATCAGACGTCGTAAGCTCAAATAGAGAGGAATTAACGTGCCGCGTTCAATTAAAAAAGGTCCTTTTATTGATCATCATTTACTAAAGAAAGTAGAAGATGCCGTAAGTTCAAATAATCGGAAACCGATTAAAACATGGTCAAGAAGATCAATGATTATACCTGACATGTTAGGTTTGACTATTGCTATTCATAATGGACGTTTGCATATACCAGTTCTGATTTCAGAGAATATGGTCGGGCATAAATTAGGTGAGTTCTCCCCTACTCGTACATATAAAGGCCATGTGGCTGATAAGAAATCAAGATAGGTTGTGTTATGGAAGTTTCAGCAAAATTAAAAAACGCCCCACTTTCTGCACAGAAAGCTCGGTTAGTTGGTGATCAGATTCGTGGTTTGCCAGTCGAAAAAGCTTTAAATATCTTAAAGTTTAGTTCGAAAAAAGCAGCAGCAATAATTAAAAAGATTCTTGAATCTGCAATCGCAAATGCAGAGCATAATGAAAGTGCTGATGTTGATGATTTGAAGGTGTCAACAGTTTATGTGAATGAAGGTGCGACCATGAAACGATTCAAGGCAAGAGCTAAAGGAAATGCAAATCATATCCTTAAAAGAACCTGCCATATTACAGTTAAAGTTGCAGAATACGAATAGGGGCAGAAAATGGGTCAGAAAGTACATCCAACAGGCATTCGGCTTGGTATTGTAAAGGATTGGAATTCAAGGTGGTATGCAAATAGTCAGGATTATTCTGTTTTCTTGCATCAGGATTTGATGGTAAGAGAATTCATAAAGAAAAAATTGGCACATGCTTCTGTAAGTCGAATACAAATTAATAGACCGCCAAATAACGCCCATATAACAATACATACAGCTAGGCCTGGTATTGTTATTGGTAAGAAAGGTGAAGATATTGAATCCTTAAGGCAAGCTGTTTCTAAAATCATGGGCATACCTGTTCAGCTTAATGTAGAAGAGATACGCAAGCCCGAGTTAGATGCTCAGTTAGTTGCTGAAGGTGTCGCTCAGCAACTCGAAAAAAGAATTATGTATCGCAGAGCAATGAAAAGAGCTGTTACAAATTCAATGCGTCTTGGCGCTGAAGGAATTAAAATTAATGTAGGTGGTCGTCTTAACGGTGCAGAAATTGCCCGTAGCGAATGGTATAGAGAAGGGAGGGTACCTTTGCATACTTTAAGGGCCGATATAGATTACGCAACTGCTGAAGCAAATACGACTTATGGAATCATAGGCATTAAAGTCTGGATTTTTAAGGGTGAAGTATTTGATATGGATGCGCATGCTGCATCTATTAATTCAGAATCTAAAAAATAGTTGAAGGGAAAAGATAATGCTTCAACCTAAAAGAACAAAATTCCGTAAGCAACATAAAGGCAGAAATAACGGTACTGCTGTCCGTGGATCATCAGTAAGTTTTGGTGATTTTGGTCTCAAGTCTGTAGAGCGTGGAAGACTAACAGCTCGTCAAATTGAATCAGCTAGAAGAACTATTACGCGTCATGTCAAGCGTGGTGGCAAAATTTGGATTAGAATCTTCCCTGACAAACCAATTACTAAAAAACCATTAGAAGTTCGTATGGGAAAAGGGAAAGGTAGTGTAGAATACTGGGTTGCTCAGGTTAAGCCTGGTACTATGCTATATGAAATCCAGGGGGTATCTGAGGAACTTGCTCGAGAAGCATTTGCTTTGGGGGCTGCTAAATTACCTTTAAAAACACTTTTTACTGCTCGGACAATAATGTAATGAAAGCAAGTGATTTACGCCAAAAATCGAAAGATGAATTAGGATCTATGTTGTTCGAACTATCACGCGAGCAATTCAATCTCAAAATGCAAAAAGGTACAGGTCAGTTAACAAAGCCGGATCAAGTTAAAAAGGCTAGGCGTGATGTAGCACGCATACATACCATATTAAACGAAATGGCGAGTGCATAAAATGACTGATAATGCTACAAAGTTAAGAACAATAACAGGACGTGTTGTTAGCAATAAAATGAATAAATCAATAACTGTACTTGTAGAGCGCGTAGTAAAGCATCCTGTATATGGAAAATATATTAAGCGTTCAACTAAAATGATGGCTCATGATGAAGAAAACATATGTAATGAAGGTGATGTTGTATCAATTACATCTTGTAGGCCAATGTCTAAGAATAAATCATTTAAACTTGTGCAAATCTTAGAAAGCGCCAATAAATAGCTTTTTTTTGCTATTTTATATATAGATAATTAGGAAGAAATCATGATTCAGATGCAAACTAACCTTGACGTTGCCGATAATAGTGGCGCAAAAAGGGTCATGTGTATCAAAGTGTTAGGCGGCTCTCATCGTCGTTATGCTGGTATTGGTGACATTATTAAAGTAAGTATTAAAGATGCCATTCCACGTGGAAGAGTCAAAAAAGGAGAGGTTTATAACGCATTAGTTGTCAGAACGCGTAAAGGTGTTCGTAGACCAGATGGTTCAGTTATACGTTTTGATGGAAATGCGGCAGTTATACTCAATAATAACTTGCAGCCATTAGGTACACGTATTTTTGGCCCTGTAACTCGTGAGTTAAGAGGTGAGAAGTTTATGAAGATTATCTCACTTGCTCCTGAAGTTTTATAATTAGGGTTAAGAATATGCAAAGAATTAAACAAGGCGATGAAGTAATAGTTCGCACAGGTAAAGATAAAGGTAAAAGCGGAAGGGTAAGTAAAGTTCTTAAAGATAACAAAGTCCTTGTTGAGGGGATTAATCAAGTTAAAAAGAATCAAAAACCTAATCCTAATGCTGGTGTTACAGGTGGTATTGTTACAAAAGACATGCCAATCAATATTTCCAATATAGGCTTATATAATCCTGAAACCAAAAAAGCAGATCGAGTTGGCTTTAAGTTTCTAGAAGATGGAAAAAAAGTCAGATATTTTAAATCAACAAATGAAGTTGTTGATATTTAAGGTGTAGATAAGAATCATGGCTAGACTAGAAACTGTATATAAAGAAAAAATACTACCTGCATTAGTAGAGCAATTTGCTTACAGCTCAATTATGCAAGCACCACGTATTACCAAAATCACATTGAATATGGGTGTAGGTGGTGCTGTGGCAGACAAGAAAGTACTTCAATCTGCTCTTGGTGATTTGGAAAAAATTTCCGGTCAAAAGCCAATAGTAACATTGGCAAGAAAATCTATAGCTGGTTTTAAAATCAGAGATGACATGCCAATAGGTTGTAAAGTTACATTGCGTAGCGAAAGAATGTATGAATTTTTAGATCGATTGATTAGCATTTCTATACCACGTATACGTGACTTTAGAGGTTTAAGTCCTAAAAGTTTTGATGGACGAGGTAACTATTCAATGGGTGTGAAAGAGCAAATTATATTCCCTGAAATTGATTATGATAAAATAGATACTTTGCGTGGTATGGATATAACAATTACAACAACAGCACAAACAAATGAAGAAGGTTTAGCTTTGTTGAAGCTTTTTAATTTTCCATTTAAGAGCTAAAGGGCGTATTAAAATGGCTAAAAAATCAATGATCGCACGTGAAGAAAAACGTAAAATTTTAGTAAAAAAATATGATGTAAAACGTAGATCTCTTAAAGAAATAATAAGAGATCCAAATGCATCATTTGAAGATAAAGATAGTGCTCATTTACAATTACAAAAATTACCTAGAGACTCTAGTGCTTCGAGAGTGAGAAACCGTTGTAACATAACGGGTCGTCCGCATGGGTATTATCGTAAATTTGGTCTTAGTAGAAATAAGCTAAGAGAAGCAACAATGCGTGGCGATGTGCCTGGATTAGTTAAGGCAAGTTGGTAAGATCTTTTAGATCATTTAGAGAGATTATAAAATGAGTATGACAGACCCAGTAGCAGATATGTTGACAAGAATAAGAAACGGTCAATCTGCTGGTAAAAAGATTGTTAAGCAGCCTTCTTCTAAATTAAAAGTTTCTATTGCAAAAGTTTTAAAAGAAGAGGGTTTTATATCGGGTTATTCCATGGAAACAATTGGTAGTCATACAGAGATGACTATAGAATTAAAGTACTATAAGGGATCTCCCGTAATTGAAAATATTAAGCGAATAAGTAAACCAGGTTTACGCATTTATAAATCAAAGGATGAGTTACCAAAGGTTCTTGGTGGTTTAGGCATTGCTATTGTTTCAACATCAAATGGTGTTATGACAGATAGAGCTGCCCGATCCATTGGGCATGGCGGTGAAGTCATTTGCACTGTTTGTTAAAAAATAGGTCAAGTTATGTCAAGAATTGCAAAAGCACCAGTAATAATTCCTGAAGGTGTAGATATAAATCTAGACGGTAATAATATTACTGTAAAAGGGGCTAATGGTAAGCTTTCTTATGATATTAATTCGGCTGTAGGTGTTGATATTGCAGATAAAATTATTCATGTTGTTTGGAATAAAAGCGATAAAAAAGCAACTGCACAAGCTGGCACTGCTAGAGCAATAGTCAATAACATGATTATTGGAGTATCTGCTGGATTTGAAAAAAAGCTTACATTAATAGGTGTTGGTTATCGTGCTCAGTCTAAAGAAAATGTTCTTAATTTAGCTCTTGGTTTTTCTCATCCAGTCGATTTTCAAGTACCAGTAGGTGTAACTATAGAAACGCCATCTCAAACTGAAATAATTATCAAAGGAAGTGATAAGCAGTTGGTCGGTGAAGTTGCTGCTAAAATTAGAGCTTATCGTCCACCTGAGCCTTACAAAGGCAAAGGTGTTAGATATGCAGATGAGCATGTTGCCAGAAAAGAAGCTAAGAAGAAGTAAGGTAAAGTAATGGATAAGAAACAATCGAGAATGAAGCGTGCTTTAAAATTACGCTCAAAAATTAAAAAATTAAGTGCTGTACGTTTGTCAATCCATAAAACTGCTCAGCATATTTATGCTCAAGTGATAAGCGCAGATGGTGCAACAACTTTAGCAAGCGCTTCTACAACACAATCAGATATCAAAACTTTATTAAAAGGTACCGGTAATATGATTGCAGCTGCTGAAGTTGGCAAATTCATTGCCCAAAAAGCTATTGCTGCAGGTGTTTCAGAGGTTGCGTTCGATCGTTCAGGATTTAAATATCATGGTCGAGTTAAAGCTTTAGCTGATGCGGCTCGTGAAGCCGGTTTGAAATTTTAGGGGATTAATATGTCTACAGCACCTTCTCAGGTTAGTGCAGATGGTTTACAAGAAAAATTAGTAAATGTACGGCGTGTCGCAAAAGTTGTAAAAGGCGGTCGAGTCTTCGGTTTTACTGCGCTAACCGTTGTTGGTGATGGTGAAGGTCGCGTTGGTTACGGTGTTAGTAAGGCGCGTGAAGTACCAATTGCTATTCAAAAATCTTTAGAGCAGGCTCGTAAAAATATGCGTAAAGTTTCTCTTAAAGGTGATACTTTACAATATGCAATTATGAATACAACTGGAGCTGCAAAAGTCTATATGCAGCCTGCTTCTGAAGGAACTGGAATTATTGCCGGAGGTGCTATGAGGGCGGTTTTTGAAGTAGTTGGAGTGCATAATGTATTAGCAAAATGCATTGGAACGAGTAATCCTATTAATGTTGTTAGAGCAACTATAAATGGACTTACTGGTATGCATAGTCCAAATCAAATTGCTGCCAAGCGTGGCTTATCAGTTGAACAGATTATCGGGTAGTAGTAATGGCTGGCAATAAATTAAGTGTTACAATGATAAAGAGTAAATTTGGTCGATTGCCTAATCATCAGGCATGTTTAATAGGCTTAGGTTTGCGTAAAATAAATCAAACGGTTGTGGTTCTTAATACACCAGAAAACCGTGGTATGATTAATAAAGTTTCATATATGTTGAAATTTGAGGAAGTGTAATGTATCTAAATACTATTAGCTCAAGCGAAGGTTCACGAAAAAGTTCTAAACGTGTTGGTCGCGGTATTGGATGCACACTCGGTAAAACTTGTGGTCGTGGTCATAAGGGCCAGAAATCCAGAAGCGGTGGATTTCATAAAGTTGGTTTTGAGGGTGGTCAGATGCCACTCCAGCGTCGATTACCCAAAGTTGGTTTTAAATCATTAATTAAGAAATTTTCAGCTGAAGTAAGATTGAATGAGCTAAATGGATTAAATGTTGAAGTCATTGATTTAAAATTTCTTATAGACTCTAATATTGTTCCCTCTTTTACTAAAAAAGCTAAGATTATACAATCTGGTATTTTAACTGATACGGTAGTTATTAAAGGCATTAATGTAACTATTGGTGCGAGAAAATCTATCGAATCTGCTGGCGGAAAAGTTGAGGTTTAAGTGACGACTTCAAAAGCTCAGGTTACAGGAAAAGTTAGTGGTTTTTCAGAACTTAAATCTAGATTGCTATTTGTTTTAGGTGCATTTGTTGTTTATAGGGTTGGAGCTCATATTCCTGTACCTGGTATTGATCCAAAAGCATTAGCTGTAATGTTTGAACAACAAAGTGGATCAATATTGGACATGTTTAACATGTTTTCAGGTGGAGCTTTGATGAGGTTGAGTCTTTTTGCTCTCGGTATAATGCCTTACATTTCCGCATCAATTATAATGCAGTTGATGACTGTAGTAGTTCCGGCTATGGAGCAGTTAAAAAAAGAAGGTGAATCTGGGCGAAGAAAGATTTCACAATATACAAGATTTGGTACCGTTGTACTTGCTACATTTCAGGCAATAGGTATTTCTTTAGCGTTGCAAAACCAAACTGCAGGTGGTCTTTCTGTGGTTTTGACTCCCGGAATAAGCTTTGTTGTAATTACTACCGTTACATTGGTTACAGGTACAATATTTCTAATGTGGCTTGGTGAACAGGTTACTGAGCGAGGAATAGGCAATGGTATATCTTTAATTATTTTTGCCGGTATAGTTTCTGGTCTTCCTAAGGCTATTGGAAGTACCTTAGAGCTTGCTAGAACAGGCGAAATGAATGGTGGATTTATTGTTTTATTGTTTCTTTTATCTATCTCTGTTACTGCATTAGTTGTTTTCGTTGAGCGTGGACAAAGAAGAATTTTAATAAATTATCCAAAAAGGCAGCAGGGTAGAAAAATGTATGCCGGACAAAGTAGTTTTCTGCCACTAAAGTTAAATATGGCCGGAGTTATTCCTCCAATTTTTGCTTCTAGTATAATTTTATTTCCTGCTACTATAGCAGGATGGTTTGGTAATACTGAGGGTTTTTCCTGGCTTCAAGATGTTGCAACTTTGCTATCTCCAGGTCAACCTGTTTATGTTATTTTTTATGCAACTGCTATTATTTTCTTTTGTTTTTTTTACACAGCATTAGTATTCAATTCAAAAGAAACGGCAGAAAATTTAAAAAAATCAGGTGCTTTTTTGCCTGGTATTAGACCGGGAATACAGACAAGTTCCTACATTGATAAAGTTATGACTCGTTTAACTTTAATTGGTGCTTTCTATATTACATTAGTTTGTTTATTGCCAGAATTTCTTATTGTTTATTGGAATGTTCCATTTTATTTTGGAGGAACTTCACTTTTGATCATAGTTGTTGTTGTGATGGATTTTATATCTCAAATGCAAACACATGTTATGTCTCAGCAATACGATGGTTTAATGAAAAAAGCAAATCTAAAAAAATAAATTCGAATATCAAGTTTTTCTGGAGTTAGTTGTGAAAGTACGAGCATCTGTTAAAAAGATTTGTAGAAAATGTAAAGTTGTAAAAAGAAATGGTGTTGTCAGGGTAATTTGCGAAGATGGAAAGCATAAACAAAGACAAGGTTAATTCTGCTTGTTAACTTTTTAAATAATGTTATAATTAGACACTTTACATTAGTGAAGTGATATTAGGAGTATCTAGATGGCACGTATTGCCGGGATAAATATACCAGATCATAAGCATGCAGTTATAGCATTAACCGCTATTTATGGTATTGGTCGTCAAACAGCGAGTGAAATTTGTGTTGAAGTTGGTATTTCGCCTTCGATAAAAATAAAAGAATTGACTGAAGATCAATTAGAAACAATCAGAAGTGTTGTATCTAAAATGACAGTTGAAGGTGATCTGCGACGTGAAGTTTCTATGAACATTAAGCGTTTGATGGATCTTGGTTGTTATCGTGGAATACGGCACCGTAGAGGTTTGCCATTAAGAGGCCAAAGAACGAGAACAAATGCTCGTACTCGTAAAGGTCCTCGTAAAGCTATTAGAAAATAAGATATTCCCTTAGAGGTTGAATTAAATGGCGAGTCAAAATCGTTCAAGAAAACGCATTAAAAAAGAAGTTGCAGATGGTATTGTTCATGTTCATGCTTCTTTTAATAACACAATTATTACAATTACAGATAGGAAAGGAAATGCCCTTTCATGGGCTACTTCAGGTGGTTCAGGTTTCCGAGGTTCTAGAAAAAGTACGCCATTTGCTGCTCAAGTTGCAGCTGAAAAGGCTGGTGCTGTAGCTTTAGAGTTTGGTATGAAAAATCTTGATGTTATGATCAAGGGTCCAGGTCCAGGACGCGAATCAGCTGTTCGCTCATTGAACAATTTGGGTTTTAAAATTAACAATATTGTTGATGTTACGCCAATACCACACAATGGTTGCCGCCCACCCAAAAAACGTCGCGTTTAATAATTCTGGAGTAATTTTATGGCAAGGTATATTGGCCCTACATGTAAGTTAAGTCGTAGAGAAGGCACCGATCTTTTTTTAAAAAGCAGAGGGAAGTCTTTAGAGAATAAATGTAAATTAGATCAGAGACCTGGTCAACATGGTACAAAAAGAACTAGAAGTTCTGATTATGCCAACCAATTACGTGCAAAGCAAAGATTACGTAGAATTTATGGTATTCTAGAGAAACAATTCAGAAATTACTATAAATCAGCTGATCTTAAAAAAGGCGCAACTGGTCAAAATTTGTTGAATCTTTTAGAATGTAGACTTGATAACGTTGTTTATCGAATGGGTTTTGCTTGTACTAGAGCTGAAGCTCGTCAGTTAGTAAGTCATAAGTCTATTGTTGTTAATAATAGCATTATAAATGTGCCATCCTATCAAGTTTCGACCGGGGATATTTTAACAATTAGAGAAAAATCTAAAAAGCAACAAAGAATCGTTGATGCATTAGTTGTTACCGAGCAATATGGTTTTCCATCGTGGGTTCAAGTTGATGCTAAAACTATGACTGGTACTTTTAGCTCATTACCAGATCGTGTTGATCTAGGTAGTGATATCAATGAACAGCTAGTCGTTGAGCTTTACTCTAAATAATCGTAGTTTGAGGGATATAAATGCAGAATTCTATTTCTGGCTTACTGAAGCCTCGTCTAGTTGAGGTAGTAAGCAAAACTCCTAATCATTCTAGGATAGTTATTGAGCCATTAGAAAGAGGCTTTGGCCATTCTATTGGTAATGCACTACGTCGTGTCCTTTTATCAACAATTCCTGGATGTGCTGTTACTGATGTTGAGATAGAAGGTGTGCTTCATGAGTACACAACTATTGAAGGTGTGCAAGAGGATGTTATCGATATATTGCTCAATTTAAAAAAATTAGCAATTATATTACATTCCAAAGATGAAGTTGAGCTAACACTTTCTAAGCATGGTGCTGGTTGCGTTACTGCTGCAGATATTAAGCTTCCACATGACGTCGAAATTATTAATCCAGAACTTGTAATAGCCAACTTAACTCAAGTTGGTGTTCTAACTATGAAGATCAAAGTTCGTAGAGGACGTGGATATGAACCAGTAAGTGTTCGTAAATCAAATACTGATCAGAATATCTCTGTTGGTACACTCCAAGTTGATTCTTCTTTTAGTCCAATTGTTAAGGTTTCATATCAAGTTGAAAGTACAAGAGTTGAACAAAGAACAAATCTAGATAAATTAATAATTGAGCTTGAAACAAACGGAACAGTTGATCCTGAGGTAACTATAAAACTAGCTGCAACTATTCTTCATGATCAATTGTCAGTATTTGTTGATTTTGAAAAAGTAAACGATCAGTTAACTGAAGAAGAAATCGAAATTGAAGAGATTTTCGATCCTGTTCTTCTGCGTCCTGTTGATGATCTAGAATTAACTGTACGTTCAGCCAATTGTTTAAAAGCTGAAAATATTTTTTATATTGGTGATCTAATTCAACGTACAGAAGTTGAGTTACTTAAAACACCAAATCTTGGTAAAAAATCATTAACTGAAATTAAAGACATTTTGGCACTAAAAGGTTTGGCTTTGGGCATGAGGTTGGAAAATTGGCCTCCAGAAACACTTGCTGACCAAATTCATCCATAATAAAAACATTAGGCTTTCTAACAATGAGACATCGTAAATCTGGTAGAAAATTCAATATAAATAGTAGTCATAGAAAAGCTTTATTTAGCAATATGGTAAATTCACTATTTAAACATGAATTAATTAAAACTACTTTACCAAAAGCTAAAGAATTAAGATCTTATGCTGAACCATTAATAACTTTATCTAAAGTTGATAGTGTCGCTAAAAGAAGATTAGCTTTTTCAAGATTAAGGGATCGCGAAGTTGTCACTAAACTTTTTAATGATCTCGGGCCACGTTATAAAGATAGAAATGGTGGTTATTTACGCATTATGAAATGTGGGTTCAGACCTGGAGATGATGCACCAATGGCTTACGTCGAATTGGTTGATCGTCCAGTCGGTTTAAGTAGTAATTAAAAAATACAATTTAAAGAATAGTTACTTTAATGTAGCTATTCTTTTTTTCGTTTCTAGTTTAAATTTTAAATTTAAAATACTATCCGCTGTTTATTTTTTACAATATTTTACTTTCTGCTGTAATTCGCTAAGTCATATAACTAATTTACTCCAGCTTTTCATCTAATTAAATCCTCCTGATTTAGTTTAAACTATTAACTTTTTAAAAGACTACTCTAGGTTTTTTTGTTTTTCATTAATTTTAGATTAAAGTTTAGTTTACCCGTTGTGAGTTTATAAAATCAATTACAGGCTTGGTTTCTGGATTAATACCTCGCCATATAAAGAATGCCTCAGCCGCTTGCTCAACTAGCATACCTAGTCCGTCCATGCTTTTACTGGCATTAATTTTGATACCCCATCGTACAAATGTTGTCGGTTCGTTCCCATAAGCGAGATCATAACAGTTTCCTTCTTTGATCAGTAAATCAGATGGAAGGGGGGGTAATTGACTACTCAAACTTGCTGAAGTTGCATTAATAATTAAATCAAATTGTTGGTTTTTCAGAGATTCAAAGCCACAACCGTAAATTTCACCTTTCTTGTTAAATTCTTCTGCTAGGTTTTTTGCTTTATTAATTGTTCGGTTTGCTATAACTATTCTTTCTGGATTTTTTTCAAGGAGTGGACCTATTATTCCTCTGCTGGCGCCACCCGCACCTAAAACTAAAATCTTGATGTTTGAAAGGTTGATACTGTTATTAGTAATCAAGTCTTTAATTAAACCGTGTCCATCAGTATTATCTCCTAGCACTGTCCCATCAGATTGCATTGCCAGTGTATTTACCGCCTTACTTATTTCAGCTCGTTCGGTTTTGCATTCAGCGTATTCCCACGCAAGCTCCTTAAGAGGTAGTGTGCAGTTCAAGCCTTTACCGCCCTGTTCAAAAAAACTGCTTACAGTTTTTATAAATTGATCTGCCGGTACGTTTTGTGACGTATATTCAATTTGTTGTTCGGTCTGTATTGCAAACAATTTATGAATTAATGGGGATTTGCTGTGTTCTATTGGGTGTCCAAATACTGCGTAGCTATCTATATGTTCCATTTTTTAAATATAATGAATTTGGTGTTTTTTAAATTAAGCTGACTAGTGTTAGCCAAAAGAGGTGTGTAAATTTTTGCAAATAGAATGCTATTCATAATAAGCTAATAATCAATCTAACGGCTCTGCATCAAATTACCCTCTTGGAATTATATAGTTAACGAAAATAAACTGATCGATAGTTTATTTATCCTGTAACCACTGGGCAATTGACTTTGCATAATAGGTAAGGATAGCATCACTACCAGCACGTTTAAATGCTAAAATGGATTCCAACACAACTTGTTTCTCATTTAGCCATCCATTTATGGATGCGGCTTTGAGCATCGCATATTCTCCGCTGACTTGGTATGCAAGCGTAGGTACTCCAAACTTATCTTTTACTTGGCGAATGATATCCAAATAGGGCATTCCAGGTTTAATCATTACCATATCAGCCCCTTCTTCTAAATCCAATTGTATTTCGCGAAGTGCTTCATTTGAATTAGCTGGATCCATTTGATAGCTGTACTTGTTGCCTTTACCTAGCATGTTTAAGGATCCAACTGCATCTCTAAATGGACCGTAAAAACTCGATGCATATTTTGCAGAATAGGACAAAATGAGGGTGTTAATATGATTCTCTGATTCAAGAGCGCGTCTAATTGCCCCGATTCGTCCATCCATCATATCTGATGGGGCCACAACATCAGCGCCTGCTTCTGCATGCGTTACAGCTTGTCTAATTAATACTTCAATGGTTTCATCATTCATAACATAACCATCAGTATTCACTAATCCATCTTGTCCATGAGTTGTAAAGGGATCAAGTGCAATATCAGTGATAATTCCTAATTCAGGAACTGCTTTTTTTAAAGCTCTTACAGTTCTTTGAATTAGTCCATTAGGATTATAGGCTTCTTCAGCATTTTTTGATTTTTTGTCTGTAGATGTTACAGGAAAGAGTGCAATCGCTGGAATACCTAGTGTATATATTTGTTGAGCTTCTACGAGTAATAAATCAAGTGAAAATCTTTCAACGCCAGGCATTGAAACGATTGGTTGACGAACATTCGTACCTTCAATGACAAACATAGGGTAAATTAGATCATTAACCGATATCTGATTTTCACACATTAGGCGCCGGGAAAATTCGTTATAGCGCATTCTTCTCATGCGTGTTTTAGGGAAATTGATGTTATTATATGTCATCTTATCCATTCGCTTTAGGTGATTGGTGAGTGCTTAAATCTTTCAGAATTACATTGATCTAAGTACAAAACATTTATTGTATCAGGGAAAACACTCTTACATTTATTTAGAGTGAATTATTTATTAAGTTTATATTCGAGGGTTCTATGAATGCTAAACCAGTAGCTGTATTTGTTTTTTTTGCTGCATTACTCGGTTTAATGCCAATCACGCAATGTGTAGCTGCTGATTTATTGCCGCCACAGCAGGCAATATTTGTTGCGTCTGAAAAGCTACAGCAAAAACTTCAAGATAAGTCTTTCACCAAGGACTTTTCCAGAATTACACAGTTTGTAAACGAAGTGATTTATCCGCATACGGACTTCGATAGAATTTCTGCTTTGGTTTTAGGTAAGCTTTGGAAAACCGCAACCACTGATGAGAAAGAGCGATTCACACATGAATTTCAAACGTTGTTGGTGAGAACTTATTCTCGTGCATTTGTTGAATTTAACGAGTGGTCAGTAAGATTTTTGCCACTTGAAATGGAAGATGACGCTACAAAAGCCATTGTTAAAACAGAGATTATACAGCCTGGTATTCAACCTGTTGGAGTGAATTATCGTATGGTATTGTCTGCTGATGGCGTCTGGAAGGCTTACGATATTATGATTGAAGGCGTGAGTCTGGTGACAAATTATCGAACTACCTTTAGTAATGAAGTTCAAACTAAAGGTTCATTAAACGCAGTAATCGATAGCTTGGTTAAACGTAATGCCGAAGCACTTGCGGGAAAATCTGCTTCATCTTCATAAATGTCTACTCAGTGTAGTTGCAGAATAATCTGTAACTACATTGAGCAACAAATTCCTGTTATATATTTCAAAACCATGACTCAGCTTAAAGATTCCCTTTATGCCAGTCCTGTTCGTAAGGTCTGTGCTTTTAAATTTGACGAAACAGTAGCCAGAGTTTTTCCTGACATGATTCAACGGTCTGTTCCGGGTTATAGCGCTATTATTTCTGCGATAGGTCTTTTGGCCGGACGTTTTGCCCGTGAGCATAGTGTCTGTTATGACTTGGGGTGCTCATTGGGCGCTGCAACTTTATCAATGCGCCATCAAATTGAAGTTAATAACTGCCGAATTATTGCCGTCGATAATTCACCTTCGATGGTGACGCGTTTTCAACAAATATTACAAAAAGATCATGCTAGCGTGGAGGTTGATGTACTTTGTGCCGATATTCGTAAAGTTCCGATTCAAAATGCGTCTGTGGTGGTTTTAAATTTTACTTTACAGTTTATTCCGCTAGAAGACCGTTTAAATTTCCTGCAAAAAATATACAACGGATTATTGCCAGGAGGTATTTTAATTTTGTCGGAAAAGCTTAATTTTGATGATGAACGGCAACAGGAATTACAAATACAAATGCATCACGCCTTTAAAAAAACTCAAGGCTATAGTGAGCTTGAAATAAGCCAAAAACGCAGTGCTTTGGAAAAGGTCTTGATTCCTGAAACATTGACCTTGCATCAAAATCGTTTGCGGGAAGTTGGTTTTAGTAGCGCAGAAGTGTGGTTTCAATATTTTAATTTTGCGTCAGTTATTGCCCTTAAATGATTAATTATCAAAATTTATACAGTGCGTTAAGTAATGCTAAAGCAGATGCCTGGGTAAATATATTGCCCGAACAAATAGCACTGAGTTTTGATCCGGTTAAGCATGGTGATTTGACACGCTGGCAGACACTAATCGATGGCGTTACAGTATTTTCTACAACACAACGCCTGACGGATGCTGATAGAGTCCAAATAGGCTTTACAGAGGACTTGTCTCCGACCGAAAAAGCGAAGTTTGAGGCTCAATTAAAAACTTTACATCCCTGGCGCAAAGGGCCTTATAACTTATTTGGCATTCACATAGACACTGAGTGGCGCTCTGACTGGAAGTGGAATCGGCTCAAAAATCATATTGCACCTCTGCAGCATCGTTTGGTCTTGGACGTAGGCTGTGGCAATGGCTATCATTGTTGGCGGATGCTCGGTGCTGGTGCAAAAACAGTGGTCGGTATAGATCCGATGTTGCTAAATGTATTACAGTTCCAATTGGTTAAAAAACTTTATGGCGAGGCCCCTATTTACGTTCTGCCGCTGGGGATTGAAGATGTGCCTTATGGTATGAAGGCTTTTGATACCGTATTTTCAATGGGAGTTTTGTATCATCGCCGTTCGCCTATTGACCACCTCATGGAATTAAGAGATTGTTTACAGACGGGGGGCGAACTGGTGTTGGAAACTTTGATTATTGACGGTGGCTTGGGTCAGGTCTTATTGCCGGAAGATCGTTACGCAAAAATGCGTAATGTTTGGTTTTTACCCAGCTGCGATACGCTTATTAGTTGGTTACAACGTTGTGGTTTTAAGAATATTCGTCTTGTTGATGTAACTGTTACAAGCATCGAAGAGCAGCGAAGTACCGATTGGATGAAATTTCATTCCCTGAATGATTTTTTAGATTCGAATAATCCGAATATGACTTGCGAAGGTCTGCCGGCTCCAAAGCGGGCAATTATCATTGCCAATGCGCCCTAACTCTAAGCAAAAGCTAGTTCCCCGCACTGTGAATGCTGATGGTTCATTCAAATCTATCTTAGTTTTAAGGTAATATTTTGGATCGGTATTACAAAAAACTGGGTTAATCTTATTCATAAAAATCTTCACTCAGCACTGGCAAACTAGAGGCTAAAGTGTAAAAAATTGGATTGAGGGTTTAAAAGGGGATATTTCAGGGTAAACTGAGGTTAATTTACTATTGAACAAGCTAGAGGAGCTTATATGAAGGCAAATAAAAAACAATTAAAACAAAATCGGGCTTTTATTTTTTTCGGTATTCTGTTTGCAGCTAATGTTGCTATGGCAGCAACAGATCAGGCCGCACAAGAACAGCTTCTCAGGGCTCGAGTAAAGCTCCTTGAACAAAACTCTGATCACTCAGCCCATTTACAGCCTGTTGACAAAAGCTTAGAGTTTCATGGTGTTTTTTATGGATATCTTCCGTGTAAAGATTGTAGCGGCATTAAAACAACGTTGTCTTTAAAGCAAAATAACAATTATTTGTTGGTAACCCAACCCGCAAAAGAGTCCTCAAAGGAATTTTATGAGAAAGGGAAATATAGTTGGGATCTTAAAAGTAATTCGGTTGTTTTAACCTCTCGCAATGACGCAACCACACGGCAATATCGGATTAAGGATGAAGGGACTCTGATTTTGCTGAGCAGTGATGGTGCGCAGATAAGGCAAGATCAGGCTGAAAATTATACTTTACGCAGAAGTGATACGGTAAAGTCTCGTGAAGTGCATATTCATTAGTTACTAACGTCATTTTAATTACGGGTAAAGTTTGTTGAACTTTACCCGAGTCATCCTGCCCTGTGTTTTATTTCAAATAATGATGCTTACATATTGTTAATTGATTTCAAACTTTGTAATTCTCTTAATCTATGTTTTTATTTAGCAATAGACTGACCCATTCTTCGCAAGAGCAAGGTCCGGATGTATTCGTGCATTACAGTAATATTGCTAGCATCAGATATAAGTTTTTAATGGCAGGGCAAAAATAAAGTTCATTATTTCGCAAGGAAAAAAGGACGGCAAGTTGAAGATATAATTGTAATTTAACGCCCTCTTTTAATGTAAGTCTTTTTCCACCCCCCCCCCCTCAATTAGTTTAGGTTCCGCTAAGGCATTGTCTTTAAGCATCAATTGATATTCAACGTTTTGGATTTTAACATTCGTGCTTTTTATGCGGTTCTTCTGAGTCATTCTGACGATAGAACTTAATTTTCATTGTTTCAGTTGATTGATACGCATGCCTTGTTCTTATCGCCATGCTTTAAATCCCCTATACTTTTCCTGTAAAGCGTTAAACACGTACTTCTGGAGTCCACATTTCAGGCCGCTTTGAGTTGTGTTGACATCATCTTGTTTTTTCATTCAAGTTACGGAAATCCTCGTATTCTCAAAAATGTTACAGTTAATAAAGCGTTTAAATGTAGTTCCTTCTAGTAGATAAATTCTTCATTCCTAGGGTAAATAAATCAAACAAACATTGCGTTTGGGTGCGGATTAGCGGTCGGTAGTGATTGATAGTCGGTGCGCATGGAGTTTGCTGCATGCCTTGGTTCTGAAAATGTTGTATCAAAAATATTACAGTCACATTCCACGAAATACAGGTATTCATGGTTTGGCTTGTACCAAAAATATTACAGTCTCGTAATTCTTCAAACTATTATTTGCGAACATATTTTAAATATCTCATCAATATCAAATGGTTGTTAATAATGGCGCATTTTTTGCTTTAGATTCTGTAAAGATGATTTTAACAATGGCGTAAGGATGAAGCTAAAACAGGTAAGCAAGGTTTCTGCAACAGATATTTAATATTAAATTTTAAAAGCAAAAAACTATTTAACGATGAGATTCATGCCTAGTTAGGCAAATCTTGTAACAGCAATTGAATTACAAACTTACAAGGAAATATAAATGAAAAAAATAAAACTCATTAGTCTGGCGGTGGTTTGCGCCGGGCTAAGTTCTCAGGTACAGGCAGCACCGAAGCTGATTCCCACTATGGGAAGTGCGGCAACGACTTATTCTTTCTTTACAATACAATCGCCGCCTGCGGGTGTTTCAGCTTTGACGGTGCAGACTATGTTGCAAGGAGAATTGGATGTAAGTACCGCGCTACCCAAATTAACAGCCTGTTGGGTAACAGGTGACCTCAATGTTACACCAGTCAATTGCGGTAATGGCGCAATGCAGTTTGCTAACGCTGATTTATACACCTACAACGGTGCATCAAATATTCCTCCTTTTAATGTGAGTAACGCACTGGTAGTGGGGATAGATCCCAAAAAAGGAACAACTTTAAAGAAATTAACGCTGACTAGTAAAGGTGCGAATTTTCGTGTTGGGACGGTTGGGGTGCCTAATTCAGGTGATACCACCGGACGGGTGGTGAATGTTCATTTCAATCAACGTGTCGCGCAATTCGGAATGTTGGTCGATTCGGGGCAGGCTCTTGCCCCATCTGTAAGTGGCATTCAATTTATCGTTAATCGTCAAACCACTCTGGTAAAGCCATTAGTAGCTGGAGCGGCCACTTTTGTTGGGGTTGAAGATAGTGCCGGTTTTACCGATATTTCAATAATCGCATCAGGAGACGTTCAGAGTCAATCAGGAGTTCGCGCCTGGAATGCTGACCAATTCGCTTTTGTCCCTCTGGCCAAGTTCTAAGGAAACGACTCATGAAAACTAAACCAATAAAAAACAATTTATTATGGTCAGCTTGTCTTGGCGCCTGCTTGCCTTTTTCTGTTGCCCAAGCGGTACCACAATATACCGTGTCCGATTTGGGTAGTCTGGGTGGCATTTATAGCGCCGGCCAAGGCATTAATAATTCAGGAGTTGTCAGTGGTTTTTCGTATTTGCCAGGTGATTCCTCAGAGCATTCTATCAGCGGCCTGAGATTGACCTTGCCACAAGATCTGAAAACCCTTGGGGGGATCTATAGTCAGGCTTACAGTGTTAATAATTTGGGACAGATGGTCGGTTCCTCTACCTTGACCGGTGATCAGAGTTACCATGCCTTTCAATTAAATGCGGGGGCTTTGGTTCTTAAGGATCTCAAAGCACTCGTTGCTACAGGAAATAGCCGGGCTTTTTCAATTAATGACAATGGACAAGTTACAGGATTTTCGACTACAGCTTTAGGCGCTGAGCATGCAGTACGCTGGCAGAATGACGTCAATAATACGATTAGCGATCTGGGCACATTGGATGGCACCGGCAACAGCCAAGGTATTGCCATTAACTCAACCGGGCAAGTTGCAGGGTTCTCTTCTTTAACTGGCATTAAATCTACTCATGCAGTGTTGTGGGCAGCTAATGGCACTAAAAAGGACTTGGGGACTTTGGGCGGCACACACAGCGCGGCTTTTGGGATTAATGCCTCGGGTCAGGTCGCGGGAAGTTCCACCCTGGCTTTGGATGCTGCGCAGCATGCCTTCTTGTGGCAGCCTACATCCGTTCCACCCATGAGTGATCTGGGTACTTTGGGCGGATCCTTTAGTGAAGCGCATGGAATAAGCAGTTTGGGTGATGTGGTTGGTTATTCAACGACAGCTAATAATGCGCTCCAAAAAGCATTCTTGTGGCAAAGCGGTTTGGGGCTGCAAGACCTTAATGGCTTAATTGACCCATTGAGTGGCTGGACACTTCTGGAAGCGCAAGCTATCAGTGAAGATGGCAATTATATTACCGGTGTGGGTACCTTTACCGGTGTCGGTATCGCTGGTGAGCGCCATGCTTTTTTGTTGAAAAAGATTGTTACCGATACCACGGCGCCTTTAATCAGTTACACATTAACACCCGCAGTGTCGGGAGCTACGGGTTGGTATACAGCAGCACCGGGCTTGGTTTGGGCAGTGAAAGATCCTGAATCAGCTATTTCATCCAAAGTGGGTTGTGTAGATGCGCCGGCGGTTAGTGATACTGCCGGTTCAAGCTTCTCATGTCAGGCAACCAGTGCCGGTGGTACAGCCGCACCAGTTACAACAACTACGCTTAAAGTAGATACGGTTGCACCAGTTCTGGCGACTATGCCAACCGCATTTACTCAAGCTGCGACTGCTTTGAATGGCGCCGTTGCTAGTTACGTTCTGCCGACTGCTACTGATAGTTTGTCCGGCGTAAGCGCGGCGGGTGTTAGCTGTGTTCCTGCGTCTGGCGCTACCTTTGCCCTCGGTGCTACGCCGGTTAACTGTTCAGTTAAAGACGTTGCAGGAAACACCGCTAATGCCAGCTTTACGGTAACGGTTGCTGACCAGACGCCGCCTGTCTTGGCCGCTGTTCCGGCTGCCTTTACTCAAGCAGCTACAAGTGTTAATGGTGCTGTGGTGACTTACGCCGCACCAACAGCAACTGATAGCATCTCCGGTGTTAGCGTAGCCGGTGTTAGTTGTGTTCCTGCATCTGGCGCTACCTTTGCCCTCGGTGCTACACCGGTTAACTGTTCAGTTAACGATGTGGTCGGAAACACAGCCAATGCCAGCTTTACGGTAACGGTTGCTGACCAGACTCCGCCTGCCTTGACCGGTGTTCCGGTTTCTTTTACACGAGTGGCTACCAGTGTTAATGGTGCTGTGGTGACTTACACCGCACCAACAGCTACCGATAGCATCTCCGGTGTTAGCGTAGCCGGTGTTAGCTGTCTTCCTGCGTCTGGCGCTACCTTTGCCCTCGGTGCTACGCCGGTTAACTGTTCAGTTAAAGACGTTGCAGGAAACACCGCCAATGCCAGCTTTACGGTAACGGTTGCTGACCAGACGCCGCCTGCCTTGACCGGTGTTCCGGCTGCCTTTACTCAAGCTGCTACAGGTTTAAATGGTGCTGTGGTGACTTACACCGCACCAACAGCTACTGATAGCATCTCCGGTGTTAGCGCGGCCGGTGTCAGTTGTCTTCCTGCATCTGCAACTACCTTTGCACTCGGTGCTACGCCTGTTAACTGTTCAGTTAAAGATGTGGCCGGAAACACAGCTAGCGCCAACTTTGTGGTAACGGTTGCCGATCAGACGCCACCAGTCTTGGTCGGTGTACCGGTTTCTTTTACCCGAGTGGCTACAAGTGTCAATGGGGCTGTTGTGACTTACACCGCACCAACGGCTACTGATGCCATATCAGGTCTCAGTCCCGCTGGAGGCAGTTGCCTCCCGGTTTCTGGTTCTACCTTTGCGATTGGTGCTACACCGGTTAACTGCTCAATTAAAGATGTGGCAGGAAACACGGCCAGTGCCAGTTTTGTGGTAACGGTTACCAATGCTGCTGATACGACTCCGCCTGTAATCACTGCTAATCTGACCGGTACGGCAGGCCTTAATGGCTGGTTTACCAGTCCGGTAGCCGTTGCCTGGAGCGTTACCGACGCCCAGTCTGCAGTCACTTCGGCAGCCTGCGCACCTGTCAGCATAACCACCAATGGCTTAAACCAAACTCGTAGCTGTGTAGCAACCAGTGCCGGTGGAACAGCGACGGGCAATACGCCGGCGATTAACATCGATACATTAGCCCCGGTTTTCGGTAGTTGTCCAGCGACAGTTGCGTTGACTCAAGGTCAAACCCTCTCTCAGCCAGTTGCTACTGACAACCTGTCAGCAGTCTTTGTTACCGGGGCTCCAGCCAGTCTTGCGGTTGGAACAACTGCGGTAACCTGGAAAGCTACGGATCAGGCAGGCTTAAGCTCTAGTTGTGTTCAGCAGGTAACTGTTGTGTCTACTATCCCGACACCTGTTCCGCCCGCTATCATTGAGACAATCAATATAGTTAGTGCTCAGTGTAAGAGACCAAGTCCGACTGCAACCACTGGGCAATGGACAGTACAGGGAACCAGTACCAACTCTACCAATAACCGCATCCAGCTCTATTCCACGGCTACTGTTCCTGTCACCTTAGCCACCAGCACGCTGGGTGCGGCTATTCCGGTTGTTGGGAGTCAGTGGAAGTTTCAGAATCTGGTTGGCCCCGTTTGTCCTTCGGGAGTGTCAACATTAATCAGCTTACGATCAACTGGAGGGGGGAGTAAAAATAATATTGCGGTAACAGTTCAGTAGTCCCAAACAAACGGGTTGCCAAGTGGCGACTCGTTTGTTACAAAAATAAAAGCACCGCCATTTTGGTTAATTTAGCCTGAATGGCGGTGTTTTTTTTTGTTTCAGGTCAAACGACGGGTTGCCGGACAGCTGAATTTCTATGGCGAAGATCGTCCGATTTATGTCAGTTATGGGCTGGAACAAAAAGGCGAGTATGTTGATTTAGTTATGAAGGAGACGGGGCGACAGGTGCTGAGGAAACGTACACAGTCTGTTTTTTGAAAAATCAAAAATGCTTCAACCACAAAAATAATGATTTTCGTCGTTTCAAAGCTGTTGCATTCAGAGCATCCGTGTTTTAAAAGTCGCAGGTGTTTCAACCGCAAAAGGTAGTTGTCCATTAAAGATCAGCAAATCCATATCACCACTGATCAATGCGTCAGCTTTTCCAAAATAGGCCAGATCAATAAATTGCTGATTTTTACTATCACGGCATTGAGGCAGGTTATCGGGGATTTGAGTTTCATCTATGGGAACAA
>CAILCX010000171.1 GCA_903832775.1 uncultured Methylobacter sp.
ATTTATGCTAGACTCGATCATTAATTGCCCCGATAGCTCAGCAGGATAGAGCGGTCCCCTCCTAAGGGACAGGCCAGTGGTTCGAATCCGCTTCGGGGCACCAATGAAATCAATGTCTTATGGCGAAATGAAGGCTCTTTTTTATTGCCTAAAATTCTTCGTGGCGCACTAGTGGCGCACTTTCGAAAAAAAACCCGCAACAACTGCCAACATTCCAGGCACAAATAAAGCCGATGATTAAACCGGCTCTGTTGTATTGCCAATGCGTAAGCCGCGCTCGTTAACTGCAACTAAATGTTTTGAATGGGTCAAAATTAGCGCCTATAATGATTTTGTGGTCAGGAGTATAAACTTGCGTTGGGCTGGGCTTGACACCAGTCGCCACTTGGCATGCCCGCCATCGTTTCGGACGTAGAGAGGGACGTTGTGGAGAATATCTACAGCATCACTCGTGGCGGGATACCTTCTTATAAATCGACTATAATAATCATTAAGGCGTGTCGGTGTAGGTGCGGGATGTTGTGGTGAAAGCCCCTCACCCGATTGTGATGAAAGCCCATCGACACGTCTTGCATCAATATCTTCAATCTGGTGGTAATAATAACCATCGGGCTTCGCCACGATCAGCCATCTACCTTGTAAACCGGCCTTGATTGCATTGTCAATGCAGGGCTATCCCTTTGCTAGACAGGCTTAACGCCTAACCAACGGCTTTGCTCTTAACTTAAAAGAGCGCCAGCGGCCTGTACGGGGGCATGCACCACCACAACCTCTTTAAAGCCAAACGTGGTTTGATCTCGCCTTTCGTAGCGGCATATCCTGCCAACCATCCACTTGGTTATCTCGAACTTCTCAGCGATAAGCCGATACCGCACACCTTCCTCGCCCAGCGCCCTTATCATCTCCACGTCACCATCCGTCAGTCGCGCACGGGGGTGGCCTTCACCAATTCTTAAGCCTCGATCATTAATAGGTACAAATCTAATTGTTGACATAGCGTGACTCCACGTAAAATAATAGCGAATCGCTAGTATAGCGCGGGCGCGAAGGCTTAGCGTTCATTTAATGCATTAAGTTCTCGCGCGCACGCAATGCCTATAATCTGCCCATGCTATCGCTTAAGTGGCCAGGCTTTATTGATGCGGGTGATTTATGCAGATTGCATTTAGCCGTAATATTACCTATAAAAATTAGACTAACAAATACAGATCACCAATTAGTGCAACTAACGTTATTACCTAAAACATTACAATTCGTATGTTGCGGCATATTTAGTCGGTTTATGATTTGCTGTTGATTATTTAATTGCTGCTGTTGCATGCTTTGCTGGGTTATTGCTTGAATTCCCATCATCAATGTTTGCTGTTGCATTTCTCTTGTCTGCGCTTCCTGCAACTGAACCTGTTTTTGTTTTAACGTAACTTCTTCCAATCTTTGCCTCTCAAGTAGGTTTTGCTTTGCAATTTCATTATTTATTTGCATTTCGGCGACCATTGTTGAATCGGCTATCGCTTGTCTTTTTCTTGCAAAATCCCCATAAGTTAAGCTCCCCTGATATAGCTGGATAATTAACTCATCTTGGACTGACTTTGCTGTTGAGTTTAGTGCTATTAATTCATTAGCGGTATTATTTTGGCGCTGATATGCTTCCATTTTTGAAAAGCAGGTTAAACGCGATTCACGCCAATACTTAATAGCATTTTTTTCGTTATTTGCTGGCTTTTCTCTATTTGCCAGCATTTCAAATGATTGATCCTGTGTTGAACTTAATGCAACTTTATTTGATATAGAAGATAAAGCAGGATCGATTTTAATCGCATTAAAACAGCTATCTATGAGTCTAAATTCTTCTTTTAACTTAGATCGCTTAACTAGATCATCTCTAAAATCATTGCCGAATTTATTCAATGAATCGCTTATCGAATGTTCAAGTAAATCCTTGCCATGCTCGCCCATGATGTTAGTAGCTGCAGGTAATGTGATCGGCGATAATGTAAATAAGGTAAAACCAGTAAGAAAATTTAGTGCTAATGCTGAACCGGGCAACTGATAGTCTAGGTGGTTGTTGATCTGATAACTTTTTAATAATGAATTTCTTTCAGCATCGAATAAATCTATGCGGGTTAAAGTCTCTAAGCCAGCACCAAGACTCCCGAGATAACTTAAACTAGTGTTGAAGTGCGGCACAATATATAGGCCGTTTAAGGGTTTCGACGGCGAAACATTTACTTCTACAGATTGCTTTAAAACATCCCGGACGGCAATGAAATAAGCATCTTTAACGGAAAATTGAAATGTATGATACAAACTAGATATTGAAACATCCAAAATATCACTACGATCATCAACCAATTTAATTGCCTCATTTACATAAATATGGGGTTGATTGGAATGTTTAATTAGTTCGCTATTTATATTTGCTTGATAGCTACATCCATTTACGAGCAATGTTATTAAAGAACATAATCCTATTTTTTTGCGTAAAGTAATCATCTTATATTTTAAGCATTGAGTTCATTAACTGGCTAAATATCGTTCAGTATAGTTGCTGTCATTCTATTAAAGCATCTAATTTAGAGCACCTAATCGTAATTTTCTCACACTCGAAGTGTTTTCTTGCTCTTGTCTATGTGGATAACCTTCAGCCAGCAATTTAAATATTTCTATTGATTCAATATGCTAAATAATCGCCGCATTCTTTGTGATAGTTAAGTGTGTTGATTTCTGGCAGAATGGAAGCAATGAATTAATTCCCGGCGTTGGAAGATAGCAGATCGATGTATACTGAAGAAGGCTGTCCTTATTGCAAATCAAGAGAAGATTGTCCGCATTTACTTTTATTAGTTGATCTGACTTTCAGAACAACTGAAGGAGGTATGTTAATGCCAGAGTTTAAGGAAAAATGGCAAGATATATTTGACGAAAAATGTGAGCTAAACGATTTTGATGAAGCATGGGAGTTTGATAAATTGTTGGATATTGTAAGTAATATGTCAGACCATGATATAACTCGCGAATTTGAAGGGGGACCTGGGCAGTCCTCGACATACCAGGCTTTTTATAGCGCTAATGCAAAGGTAGTTAAAAAAATATTAACGTTTTTTACTTCCTCCAATCATTAAGTAACCAATGGCTCTTGAATCCATTATCCCTCCTGAAACACTATTAGCTTATTTAGAAACAGACTTTATAGTTTTTGATCAGCAAATTCTCATTTTAAAGATAGACAATTACAGTGAAGCTCTGAGAAATCTGTATAAAGCTCATAAAATCAAAACTTGTATTGTTATTTCTGCCTATAATCCTTACGGCCAAGTATTAAAAGAGTCAGTTAATATAAAACGCAATACTGACTTGACTACTGAGCTTGATTATAAAGACCTGAAATATTTTCCTGGTGAAGGTAAACATCCGGCTGGTAAATGGCTCAGCGAATCAAGCTATTTGGTTTTAGATTTATCTCTTGAGGAATCTTGTACGCTGGGTAAAAAGTATGAGCAAAATGCCATAATCTGGTGTGACTCAGATTGTGTGCCGCAATTGGTCTTGTTACGGTAATGCAATCATTTCCTGAGTGGGTGATTTTTCATGTGCCACATGACTCCACAGTAATTCCTGCAGAAATTAGACATCAATTTGTACTTGACGATGCAAGCCTCATGCAGGAAATCTTAAAGATGACAGATCATCATACTTTAGATTTATTCACTCGCGATGTTCCTGATCAGCAAATTGTTCGATTCCCCATCAGTCGACTAGTTGTTGATGTGGAACGCTTTGAAGACGATGCAATCGAACCCATGTCAACTCGTGGTATGGGTGCTATCTATAGGCAGACTTCGATGGGGGAAGCATTACGATATCCACTAGAGATTAACGCTCGCCAAGCCTTAATTGATGATTGGTATCATCCGCATCACCACAAATTGGTAAGCTTAACGCAACAACTGTTAGATAAATATAACCAAGTGTTGCTAATCGATGCACACAGTTTCCCTTCAGTACCATTACCTTATGAACCTGACCAACAACTCAATCGCCCGCAAATTTGTATTGGCACCGATAGTTTTCATACGCCAAAGAAAATTGAAAGAGCATTTCTAAAGCAGTTTGAAGCTGCCGGTTTTAGCACAGCACTCAATACACCCTTTGCAGGTTCTTTAGTGCCTATGCCCTTTTACCAAATTGATTCAAGAGTTTCATCGGTGATGATTGAAGTTAATCGAGCACTTTATTGCGATGAAAAAACAGGTGAAGTAACTTCGAACTTTGATCAGGTTGCAAGACAAATTCATGATTGTCTTATTTCAGGTATGATCGATTTTCAAAATAAACCTGTAATATCTTTAGCAATATAAAATAAGCTCCTGTTGAAAATAGCTAATGAACCGTCTCTAGGTAGTGGCTACCCTCTCAGCAGTAGCTTACTCTTTAATAGATATGGGCCGCACTGAGTTCTCATATACCTTCAAGGATTCGTCTAAGGCAATTTACAATCATTGATTGCTTTTTGTAATTGCTTTTTTGACGATAGAGTAAGTTTATAATAGGCACTGCCGAAAACCTCCACAATTTA
>CAILCX010000172.1 GCA_903832775.1 uncultured Methylobacter sp.
GTTAGCGGTTAACATGATGATGAGCGGACAATTTTCCTCCGCATGTAATCGGCTGCAAACTGACAAGCCATCTTCACCCGGCATCATCCAATCCAGTATGATCAAATCATAAAAAGAACGCTTTAAATTTTGTGTCATCTGTTCCGCATCAGCCACACACTCAACTTCAAACCCTTTCTCGATTAAGAAATATCTTAAAAGTGTCCGTAAACGCGGATCGTCGTCAACAATTAAAATTTTAGCAGGGTGCATCATCGGATAGAACCATATGGAAACAAGACGTCAACCTTACCAATATTAATCGAACTATCCTAATTAATTACAGAAGTAGGTTTTATCCTCAACCTAACAGCTACAAGACCTGACGCTTTCTTGTGACATTTTGTGACAATCCCAAGCTGGATTAAATCTCCGTCAATGTTATTGTATATTTGCAATTTAAAAACTGCATAACTGTTTCGGTGAAGAGATAATGAAGCAAAGCTTTTACAAGCAAGATCATGTGGCGCTGAAATAATAACAAATATTTATGGCTGGCTCTTTATAAGTCCATCATAACAGCTTACTTGAACAGTAATATCTATATCTAGAAACCAGAAAACAATTGAATTAAACAAAACCAACACGCAAAAGATTGGTTCTTTAAATATTAATTTTTGTCCTGAAGAAATGCCAGTCGCCTTAGGAAAAGCCTATTACCTAATCGGTGAAGACTTAAAGGACTGGGGCCAAAAACAAGGTCTGTTTATTAATCGATCCATACTCTGGAATACTGACGTGCACAGACAAACAGACCATGAAAAACAAAGGCAAAGACACTCATTCTGCCAACAGTAAAAACTTAAACGCAAACTACAATAGCCTGATAAATGGAAAATACAATACAACTAGCATCACCCGCAAATCGACATATCTTGAACAAGACTTTTGCTCATACTAATTACTGCTTAAAAATACTTAAACAATATTGGGGTACACTAAGTGCAATCTTGCTTGGCGTTGGGAGCTTAATTGTTAGTAAGTATGTGGCGGAATACAGTTATCAAACAGGGCTGTTGGAATTAGCTCGCCAAATAGGTGTACTCTTAATAATGGGTGTTGTAGCAGTGCGTATTAGTTCGGCTCTGCTCCATCTTTTTGTTTTTAACGTTGCAGCCATGCCTAAAGATGAAGTTTTGTTGGCAAATCTCCCTTGCAAAAACATTGTCAATGATTCTCCTACGTACTATCTCACACTGAGTTTTGACGGCTTTATAACTAAAATAAACATCGCCGGAGCAGCCCTGTTCTGCGCAGTACCGATTGAATTAGTTAACCATCATATCCTGGAAATAATTTCAAACGAAGATAAACATCACTGGTATGTGTTCGCCAAGGCTATGAGAATGTCTCTTGAAAGTGAGCATAATTTAAAACTAAGACTACTACGCACCGATAATACGGTTTTTTATGCTCAACTTAACTGTTTGATCGTAACGACTGCAGACAATAGCCGGGTAATTCAAATCTCACTGACAGATTTTCATTCCATGTTTTGTGCGTAAATCTCAATGTATTAGCACTGTAGGTTTTGCTGCCAGGCAAACGGCCCTACATTACAACATTTAAAATGTGATTTAAAATTCGTTCTGAGTTTTGAATTCTTGTCTAAGTTGGGTTGCAATTTATTAGTCAACCTTACTTTGAAATTTAACTTAAAGGTATTAAAAATGAATATTAAAAAAATGAAACAGCCTGCACACGGTAAAAAAACTACTGTTATTAATTTGAAACAATTAACTGCAACTACAATATTGCTTTTGGGATCGTCACTTGTAACAACAGCACATTCACAAATAATTGAACAGAAATCAAACTCTAGCCCTATTGATAATCAACCCAATTCAACTAAAACAGGCTTTGAAAACATAGTATTTACCGATGCCACTAATATCAATCCTACTCACAGCGAGCCAGCTACCCCATCAATAACTGATGATCAAAGCCAATCCGGAGAATATCAACAATCAATCCATAACGAAATAAAAAACCACGAAGATAATTTAACTTCAGTTCCGCTACCTGCTACAACTTGGCTATTCATCACCGGATTAATGGGATTCTTTTATAAAAACAAGAAACGAACTATTACCGTTTCTTAGAATCAATGGGGACTCGATTGATTTGTGGTTTTTAGAGCTTTAGGGATTCGCCGATAGGCAAACCACCATCTCGGGACACACCAATGGCGGTCTGATGTCTCGAAATCCTACCTCACTTTTAAGCCGCGTAGAAGTCAACATATTGGGTTACGGCTAGCGCTTAACCCAATCTACGCAAATCTTGGAATATATTTTAATAAATTAACTTGGCAGTTAGACATAAGCAATATTAGAAGTTACAAATGAAAAAAATCATGAACCCGAAAGATTTAACTTATCAAGCGTTTAAACTTTATGATGCGATAAGGGCAAGTTGCTATAAAACGACTATCCCGTCAGAACATTGGAATCGTTTATACACCCTGCAAACCAAAGTTTTTTACAGATATCTACGACGACTAAAATTAGAAATCCAATATGACAATGCTTTCCCACTCCGGTAGGGTTTCGCCGCCAGGGAAACCACCCTCTCTAATCACCCCTACCTCACTTAATTGCAGTAAACACAGTTCAGCGTCCCGTTCGCTAACAGAAGAAATGAGAATTCTGAAAATCAGCAGCCATAAATGCTGCGTTGTCGATAATATTTCTCTCTCCTAAATTCGACGCTGGAGCTTCTGTAACAACATTCCCACTCCGAAACGTGGGAACGATAAACACCATCAAACATTTATTCCAATAATAATTTACAGCCTAAATCCAATGAAAACCTGAAACCTTCTTGTGACATTTTGTGACAATTAAAAGATTGACTAATCACTTGCAGTATCATGTGCATTTTTGTTGTTTTTTTAATATGTAAATATCACTTCTATTTATAGTTAATACCCTCTCCTG
The DNA here is from genome assembly GCA_903832775.1 of uncultured Methylobacter sp. GTDB lineage: Bacteria > Pseudomonadota > Gammaproteobacteria > Methylococcales > Methylomonadaceae > Methylobacter_A. The sequence continues at coordinate 2,979 of CAILCX010000172.1, forward strand.
TTTTTGGTGTACATAACATATACCAAAAACCTTTGATACAAATACGGCCTTCAAGTTAATGTATTAAAACGCAATTTGCAGAGCTATTCAGGTGAATTCGTCAATAGGGAATTCACCATTTTGGACACGCCATTAGTGCTTATCTATCACGAAACCGCCACGCCTCAGTATCTCGCAAAATCCACAACCACCACTATAAATCAAATAAATTAATGACTAATGACCAACTCCATAGCCAATACAGCCGCGCACTTATCGTCTTGACCAACTATCGGATTCCCAATCATCACAACAACCTTCCCCACACCGCTTTCTTGTGACATTTTGTGACAATAAAATACTTGACTATTGTCTTGCAACATTACCTTATTTTTATATGAAAAAAATATACATAATTTAAA
>CAILCX010000173.1 GCA_903832775.1 uncultured Methylobacter sp.
GCCAAGGCGCGTGACATGGGCCAGTTGATTTAGATGCTCCTTGTCTTGCTTCTCCTGGTATTTACGCTCACTAATATCCTGCGAACTACCCACCAAGCGCAATGGTTTACTCAAGGCGTCGTATTGCAATTCGCAGGTACTACAGATAAAACGAATAGTACCATCCGGTAACTTGATGCGAAAAACCAGCTCCCGCATGTCTTCCCCCTTTAAGGAATCATTGAACCAACTTTTTCTCAAATCCAGGTCTTCAGGAAAGATCAAAGCACTAATCGCTTCAAAGGTATGCGCGAATGTCTCAGGGGTAACGCCAAAAATACGATACATTTCATCTGACCAGCTTAAATAACCGGTTGCCAAGTCTAAAGACCAACTTCCAACTTTGGCAATGCGCTGTGAACGAGACAACATCCGCTCTTTTTCCTGCAAGGTTTCTTGTATATTTTTAAGAGCCGAAATATCGGTATGGGTACCGATCATGCGTAAGGGCGTTCCCTCGTCACCGAAGCTGACCACCATGCCGCGTGCAAGAATCCATTTGTAACTGTTATCTCTACAGGATAATCGGTACTCACAAAAATAACTTTTCGATTCTCCATTCAAGTAATCTTGCATTGCCATTTGAACATGCAACTGATCATCGGGATGTATGCTATCAAACCATTCCTGTCGGGTAGGCAGGATGTCATTTTCAGCATACCCCAACATCTCCTTCCAGCGTTTGGAATAGTTCATTTCATCGGTCAAAAGATTCCTGTCCCAGACGCCGTCACCGGAACCCTCGACGGCAAATTTCCAGAGAAATTCGCTCTCACGCAGCGCACGCTCTATCTGCTTGCGCTCAGTGATGTCCCGAGAAGCGTTAAAAAATACAGGATTGCCGTCCAGCTCAAGTTGACATACACTGACCTCGACATCAATAATCGTTTTATCCTTACAGCGGTAGCAGGTCTCAAACTGGGGGCGCGTTGCGTTTATGGACTGCTGCCTCACTACCTGAAGGTATTCGTCCATATCAAATTTGATAGCCCATTGAGTAACGTTCATGCCGATCATTTCGTGATGCCGGTAGCCCAGCATGGTGCAAAATGATTCGCTGATTTCGATGACATTGCCTTCGGAGTCAAGCATATAAATGCCATCACTGGCATTACGCAACAGCGCAAGGTTCTTCTCGCTTTCTTTTTGCAAGGATTGCTCGACCTGCTTGCGCTCGGCAACAAGTGCTGACACCAGCAAGTTCAAAAGTGAAAGCGTGATCATGTAAGCCCAAAGTTTGGCGATCGCCAAATGCAGGTTTTGGTCAAAAAACGGACCTTGACCGATGGCAAGTGTCCAAGCGGCACAGGCCGACAGCGCTAATGCGAAGACGGCCGCAGGCCAAGCCCCCAGTCTCAACGCAATTCCTAGCAGAACCAAAACGAGTAAGGGTATTAAAAAAACATAGCCCACTGAACGTACAGGCATGATCAACCAGGCAAGTCCGAGACACCCCACAATCACAGCCGAAACAACAAACTCACTTCGAAGCTTGCTGCCCAGCAGCCGATCAAATTCACCACGATCAAAGGTAATCAGGGCCATGCCACCAACAATGACTCCCACGACATCACCGAGCCACCAGCCGAGCCAAGCCATGTCAGCACCTGACCAAGGCAATAGGCCGCCAACAGCAAGAGTCAACACCCCGAACGTAGCGCTGACCATCATACCGAGAGTACTGCTCGCAACAAATATCGGCATATCACGCCAACTCGTGATGGCGGCGTTAAAATGCCAGCGCTGCAAAAGGACGACCGCTAATACCGGGCCAAGAGTATTACCAACAGATACACTGAAGGCTACCCAAACCGTGGAGCCAATAGCAAGATTGACTGCTATAGCACCCAGCCATAC
>CAILCX010000174.1 GCA_903832775.1 uncultured Methylobacter sp.
CGGGAACGCCAAGCCCCTGCTTGGCCCAGCGGTCAGCCACTTAAAAGTTATAGCGGTGCACTGGCCGAGCAGAGACTCAGCGTTCCAGGTAGAAATTCATTCTTCAGAAAGTTTGGATACACTGTAAAACAGCAAGCCGATAAGTAAAGCACCTATAACAATAATAGCTATTACACCTGCGATCATCACAATCCTCCAATCTGTTTGGTTTTGTCAGATATTTTTATAAGTAATTTTAAAATAACGATAATAATCAAAATAGAAAAAACAATACCCGCCCAAAACAGCAAGTCAACATTGCCTTCGTCCACTCGCTTTACAAGTCCAGTTATTGTGACAACCAATATCCCAAATGAAATGCTCATGGCAACTCGTAAAGTATTTAAAATTTCTTTAATTTCATCCAGTTTACTCATAACCTAATTTTATATTTATCAAGTCATTAGCAGTTAAGAAAACAATTTATCATAAATTTTACATAACTTTTATTTAAATCGTTAATCTTGGTGCCCAGGCACGCCAAGCCACAGCTTGGCCGAGCGGATAGTCGCTTAAAAGTAATGGCGGTGTACAGGCCGAGCTGGGGCTCGGCGCTCCCTTGTTGCTAAAAAGATAATTACTAACTGGCTGATTTTTTTTGTAAAAGCGCAACAAAATCGATGTTTTGTTGCGTTGTAGTCAAAATACTACAGAGTTGTCATCAAACTGTAATATTTGGCCTCTATACTTGGCCAGAATTTTTTTGATAACAACCAAGAGAGCAATATGAAAATATCTAAACTTAACCTGGCAATCGCTACCGTCTTGGGAGCAAGCGTTTCAGCTGGCGCTATGGCGATGGACCTTTATGTTGATACCAAAACAAAACAAATTTATGCAGAGCCCGGCAAAGGCCGCGAGTTGATGGGTAACTTTGAAAAAGTTGCACCCGCCAAAGCAGCAGTAAAAGTTGATGACCAGGCTGAAATTAAAGCCATTCGTGAAGATTTGGCCTTAAAAGAAAATGCCATCAAAGCGTTGGAAGAGCATGCTAAAGAAGCATCTGCCCCTTCTGCGGCACACGTTAAGTTGGATGACGGTATCCACTTTGCGACTAACGATGGTAACTTTACGGCGGGTATTAATGGTCGTTTGCAGGTTGATTCACAAACCAATTTTCAAAACTTGAGCAATAATTTTGCGGGTGCTGCATCATCTAATACTCCTACAGGTAATATTCCTGCAACGTTAAATGATGGCGTAGCTTTACGTCGTGGTCGTTTGGGTATTGAAGGAACTATGTTCAAAAATACTTTTTACAAATTTGAATACGATTTTACTAGAGGAGCCACGCCAGCTGGCGGTGTAACAGATGCCTTTATCGGATATCAATTTTCCAAGCCGTTTTCGGTTAAAGTGGGTGCGTTTAAAGAACCATTCTCTATGGAAGAAGCAACCAGCAACCGTTACACCACCTTTATTCAACGTAACATGGCAGTCGACACTTTTGTCGATAACTTGAATACTTATAAATTAGGTATAGGTGCCAACTATTCGGCTGAGCGTTGGCAAACGGGCGTATCGTTACAAACAGAAGCAAACGGTCTAGGAAAACAAGGTAGCCTTGCTACTGGTGTTGAAACCCAAAATCGGGGTAGTGGTTCTGGCGATACCAGTTGGGAAGTTAACGGTCGTGCGACTGGTTTGCCGTGGATGGAAAGTAAGACCAAATTCTTGCATGTCGGAGCTTCAGGTTCTTATATAAGTCTCAACAACAACTACACTTCTGATGGTAGCTTTAATAATGGCGGGATTACTTTTGCTAATAGCTTGGGGGCTAACGTAGATCGTACTGCTTTATTAACTACAGGTGCATTGACTAATGGTAGCAAGAATACTGCGGGCACATTTTCTGCCGATAGAGTGATTCGCGGTGGCTTAGAGTCTGCGTTGGTTTACGGACCTTTCTCAGCTCAAGCAGAATATATCCAAGCCAATGTTTCTGGTAAAGGTTATAAGGCTGATTCTCAATCGTTGGATGGTTATTATGGCTACATGACTTATTTCTTAACCGGTGAGTCACGTAACTATAAATCCAAGACTGGTGCCTGGGATCGTATCAAACCAAGTCATAACTTTGATCTTAAAGGTGGCTTGGGAGCTTGGGAGCTAGCAGCTGGTTATGATTACATGAATTTGAATACACAAGTTATTCACGGTGGGCGTGCTGCGACTGCGAAATTTGGTGTTAACTGGTATCCTAATTCTCATGTTAGGGTAATGGCTAACCTTGTTCATGTGTTGGATATAAACACAGGTACTCTAGGTGCACCAAATGTAGCAACTACGGCTACGACAAATGGTTTGGCTAAGGCCTGGAATAACGCCGATCTTGACATGATTGAAACACGCGTTCAGTTAGATTGGTAAGACCGTCTTAGCTACGTTGGTTGGGTTACGCTAGCGTTAACCCAAACAACAAAGTTAAACACTAAAAAGCCGCGCCGGATTAGCCGTCGCGGCTTTTTTTATGGTTAGTTCATTCATTGGTATTTATCGCTACTTAGTGATAATCTTGTCAACAGCATGATAGAAATTAAGTTAATGTTTTATGAGGCAAAATCATTGCAAAGCTTGATGTACTAAAAGAGTCATTAAATACCTTGAGAACAGCATTAAGCTTATTGAGCGCTTTTTTGATTGCCATGGGTGGTGCATTGGGTGCGCTTTTTAAAAGTGGCGATATTGGCGTACTGTTTTGGGTGTGCGCGTTTTTTATGGCATTGTTTATCCTTGCTGGATTTATCGTGATCACTAAAATCAAGCAAAAAACAAAAGAAATTGAGACTTATGATGGCTATTTTGGCAATGTTAATAATTGGAATCGCCATTTTTGCGATGTTTTTATATTTAACCAAGACTGAGTGACACGAACTACAAATACCCCAATCTTCATTGACTAAAGAAGCGGCTGGTATAATCGATTTTTTATTGGCAGGAAAAATTAAAATGTTAACCATGACAAAAAGAGATTTACAGATAGAGCTTGCACCGATTAAAGCCGATCTTATTTCGCTTAAATGGATGATGGGCGCGCTCATCGCCATTGCCATCGCTAACTTCTCGAAGCAATTTTTATAAATTGGAACGCCGAGTCCCTGCCCGGCAGAGCTACCCGCCAGTTAACAGTTAAGGCGCTGCTTAGGCCAATCTTGGGCTTTGCGTACCCGCAAATATTACAATCCTCCACTAAATACTTATATAAAAATGGACCTTATGGTAAACGCGCTTATCAAGTCGGCAAATTACACTGTTAATAGACTGATCTTGGTTTGGTGTATTGTTATTGTCAGTATGGATTGCAGTTATGCCGAACCGGTTTTTTCTGAAACGGTCGC
>CAILCX010000175.1 GCA_903832775.1 uncultured Methylobacter sp.
CAGCGGTTATTTTTCCATCGGTACAAAGATTTTCAAAATCGGATTTCAACCGACTTACTTCTGTTCTGACCGAGGTTTTATCTAAGCTTGCCATTAATGTGAATACGCTATATCTCTAAATATAGGGCATATTTTATCATGGCTTTTTTCGGCCTTCAGGAAGCGCCCTTAGCGGGCGACAATGGTTTTTTTGGTATTCGAAAGGGTGAGCTAAGGATTAAACCTGCTGGCGTTATTTGTAATGAGCTGTGTAGATAGATTTTATGCGGTCGTAAAAAAAGATATTTTTTTGGCAGAAAAAGCTGTCAAGCAATTTTTATTTATTTTCAATGATGAGAGGGGGAGGAAGCAGTTACTATTTTTTTAATTTAAAATCAATAAATTGGCTCGAGGTTACCAGCCGCAGGTAAGAGGTTACCAAACGAAATGCAAGTGATTTCATTTGAAAAAATTACTATCCCAACGTCAGGGAGTGCATACCACAAGGAAAAACTTGCCGTATTTGATATTAAGTAGTCGATTTTTATAAGCACAATAAGGTGAGCTGAACACAATGAAGCGCATCAATAACGAAACGATGCACCTCCGCGTAATTATCTTAGTAGCTGGCGCGTTAAATGTCCGGTGCAGAGGAAACAAGGAGTCCTGTGGTCCGAAATATGGGGTAGCTGTAAACTTTAACACTAGACATAGCAAATACTATCAAGAGACAATGCTAGGTAAGCTAATTAGGGAGTCTGCATGTACCAATTCATTTTTATTTGCATGATTGTTTTTAATATCATGTCTTGCTCCACAGAATCAAGACTTGAAACACCCCGCACACTGTTATCTGCTGAGACGCCTTCCGCAACGAAACAGAAGAATAAATTATTTGGACCACCAGAAACGGGTGAACCTGCCATGCATGCGATTCACAATAATCGTCTTCAGCAGGTCATGCAACAGATTAATTTACTGGTCTATGCAGAATTAAGTAATGAATTGGGTCAGGAACGCCAGATCAAGACTCAGGAAGTCGCCAGAATTGCCCGAGAACTAGCTTCCAGCCAAAAATCAATTATGGAAACAATGCCAGCCTTAAAGCTAAAGCCAACAGAAGAATATGCATTTGTTGTGTTGGCCGAAAAACTGCGACTAGGCGCCGTCCAACTGGAAGAATTGGCCAATCAAAACAAACTGTCAAAAATTCCGCCGACATTGGAAACCCTCACCAATACCTGCACATCCTGCCATGTTTTATTTAGAAAAAAACGCAGCTTGTTAGAACAGTGCAAAGACCCCGGATTCACTTGTTAGTAAGAGCTGCCTACACTATTTTTATGGCTTGTGTGGCTTTTTCCAGCTAACAGTTTTTTATATTTCCTCAACAAGCAAGTCCTTAACCGGCAAGTAATTCGTGATATGAAAAGCAAGATTACGCGTATTATCAACCTAATATTTTGTAGTCATCTTTTGGCTCCCAATTTAACGTTCGCTGAAGACAGTCACGTTGACCCGCATTGGCTGTATGAAGAACAAGAAAATTGGGGGTTGCTAACTGATCAGCTTTACAATCCACCTTTTCCCTATGCGGAATGCAATATTGGTCAAAAACAGTCACCGGTGAACATAGAGGAAAAATATGTCATCAAGGTTGAAAAAATTGATGAACTGCAGCCCAAGTATATCGAAGAGACCCTGAGTTTGACCAATAATGGGCATACCATCCGTGCCAATACAGCGAAAAGTAAACTTTACTTTGGTAACAATGAATATGATTTAGTCCAATATCATTTCCACGCACCCAGTGAACATTTGGTAAATGGTGTTGCCTATCCCATGGAGATTCATTTTGTCAATGGTACGGCTGATGGCCGGATGGCGGTGGTCGGTGTCATGGTCAAAGAAGGTGCTTTCAATTTAGCTTTCCAGGAAATTCTGGATCTGGCACCGAATCAAGTGGGGCAAACCGCCAACTCCAGTTCATTGATTCATCCTGAGCAATTGCTGCCAGCACATACGCAACATTTTTATACCTACACCGGATCGCTAACTACACCGCCCTGTAACGAAGGCGTGCAATGGTTTATCCTGCAAGAGCCATTAGAGGTATCGGAAAAACAGATAAAGGCATTTAACAGCAAGTTTTACCATAACAATGCCCGATCCGAACAAAAACTGAACGGACGTATGCTGGATGCTCATTAGTCACAAAATAACTGATATTTAATTTGATGGGTTTCCCTATCGCTCTAGCCATCCTAGGAGCTACCAGATTTAAGCATGATAGGATGCTCCTTGCTTAGGAAACATCTATAAGCTGGCGCAGCTATAGATTAAATTGGTGCTATTTATTAACGGCCTCAATTTCTTCCGCAGTCACTTTGCCATCTTTGTTGGCATCCAGTTTATCAAAATTATGTATTATTCGTAGTGCATTGCCAGCGTCGGCTTCTGCCATAGAAACACCGCCATCTTTATTGGTA
>CAILCX010000176.1 GCA_903832775.1 uncultured Methylobacter sp.
AAGAATATTAAATACTGTTTTCCTGCTTACTATAGGGTTGGGATATCTTGCGGCACTCGCTAATATGTATTACACCCATCAAGGGCGTGATGGGAAAGCAGGGTTATCTATTGAAGATGTGGTCATTAGCTATCATGGTTCAAACAGTGAAACCCGGTTAGGTACAGCTATAAAAGGTATTATGGAGCCGAATCTCAAGTTTAAAGGTGATCAGGAGCTTATCTTGCATTGGATACAGCGTGGCGCTGATGAACCCGAATATAACGAACTAATCGCACCCATATTAAATCGTGACTGTATTTTGTGTCATACGCCAAGCATAAATCCTTCTTTACCTGATTTAACCCATTACGCTACGGTGTCTGAAGTCGCTCATGGCGGCGGAGCATCAATACCAACTTTGGTGCGGATCTCTCATATCCATCTGTTTGGTATTGCCTTTATTTTGTTTTTTATAGGCAAAATATTTTTGCTGTGCGACCTTAATATTTTTGTAAAAAGAATAGCGGTCATTATTCCTTTTGCGGCTATGTTGCTGGATGTGGTGTCATGGTTTATTACTAAATCTACCCCTTCATTTGCTTATGCTGTTGTTTTCAGTGGCGCATTAATGGGTATTTCAATGGGGCTACAAATTGTATTAAGTGTTTATCAAATGTGGTTCTATTCAAGGAAATAATGGTCATCGATTTTAAGAAAATCCGGACCAATATAAGCTGGTTGTCTATTGAATATATCTTTAGGATTTAACTGATGGTAGCCTGGCTTTTGAATCCGGGTTCCAGATAGGGATGGCTTTAAAGATAATGTTGTCGTTAAATATCTGAAATGTCGGCATTCGTTATTATTCTGTGTAGGTAGATGTCTTAAAGCAGCTATCAGAACAGCTTATACTCGAAGCCGGTTTCTCGGGCTATCCAGTTATATACTTCGGCATAAATCTCTCAAGACCATTAGCAGCAAGCGTTACAGCGCACCTTGTTTTTCAGGGTTCTCCGGCCAAGTTGCCAGCCTCTCCGGACAAATGTATAGCGGCTTCTTATGCGCTGTAAATTGCTCCAAACAGGACAATAAAGTGTTTAAGCGTAAGCTACGACTCTCTTCAGAGAGTCTGGATCAGTAGATTTGTGTACCAAATTGCCCTTAATTCAGTGCTGTTGTAAAGTAAGGTATAGCCAGGTGCTTATTTAACGGCAAAGATAAATCCATCCCTACAATGTTATTTGCTTGTTATAATAAGGTCAATTATTGTAAAAAGCATACATTCTAATCGAGAGATTTCATGATTCAAGGTAGTATCGTAGCGTTAGTGACACCGATGTACGAAAACGGCGCGGTGGATAACGAAAGCTTAAAAAGGTTGGTGGAGTTTCATATCGCCGAGGGTACAGATGCACTGGTAGCCGTTGGTACTACGGGTGAGTCGGCGACTCTGGATGAGGAAGAGCACATTGGCGTAATAAAATCAGTTGTTGATTTTGTCGCTGGCAGGATACCGGTAATAGCGGGGACTGGCGCCAACTCAACGACGGAAGCCATTACTTTAACCCGAATGGCCAAAGATGTGGGTGTTGATGCGTGTCTGATTGTTACGCCTTATTACAATAAGCCAACTCAGGAAGGCTTATATCTGCATCATAAAACTATTGCCGAGGCAGTCGATATTCCGCAGATTCTCTATAATGTACCAGGCCGGACTGCTTGCGATATGCTTCCCGCAACGGTTGGACGCTTATCCCACATCAGAAACATTGTGGGTGTAAAAGAGGCGACCGCCGATTTATCCAGAGTTAAACAAATTCGTGATTTGGCTGGCGATTATTTTGCTATTTATACCGGAGATGATGCAAGCAGTCTTGAATTTTGTTTGTTAGGCGGTAATGGCAGTATTACGGTAACCGGTAATGTTGCCCCAAAATTGGTACATAACATGATTATGGCTGCAATAGCCGGTGACAGTGAAGCTGCACTGGCCATCGATAAAAAGCTGGTGGCCTTACACCAGAAACTTTTTATAGAATCCAATCCGATTCCGGTTAAATGGGCGGTTGCCGAGATGGGACTGATGCCCAAGGGGATACGTTTACCGTTAACCTGGTTGACTGAAAATTGTTTTGAAGCAGTTCGTGATGCCCTGCGTCAGGCAGAAGTGGTGTTATGAAGATAAAACTTAGCATACTCACCCTCACTGCGGTTTTAATTAATTTATCAGCTTGCAGTACTATAAAAACTTACTTTCCGGACAAAGAAAGAGATTATCAGTTTACGACTGAAATTCCTCCTTTGATTTTACCTCCCGATCTTGCTGTCGATTCATTGGTTAAAACGCCTGTTCCAGTTGTTGCGCCGCCTGTCGAAGCGCTTCAGGCGACTCATGCAAAACCTCAAATTGACGAGGTCCCTGCGGTTGACCCCAAATCAATCAAGGTTGCCTTGATTGATGCCGAGCAGGGGACCAAACGCCTCCAAATCAACGCACCTTCAATTACAGCCTGGCGTATGGTTGGTAAAGCATTAAGCAGAAAAAATCTGGAAGTAACTGATCGGAATCAGGAAAAGGCTTTTTTTCATGTCCAGTTTGATCCAAATAAACAGCCAGTGGAAGATGATTCATTTTTCGATGAAGTAGCTTTTCTTTTTAAGGGGTTTGTCAGCGAAGAGCGTAAATATATTCTCAAATTAAGTGAAAATAACGGGCAAACTGACGTCATTATTCTCGACAAAGATGAAAAGCCTATCGCTGATGAAGCGAGTTTAAGCTTGTTGACCTTATTACATAACACCATAAAAGCTGATTTATCAGCTAAAAAATAGATTAAGGTTCAAGGTCAAAGGGGCGAGGTTCAAGGTTAAAAACCATTATTGGACCTTGCATTTTGTGCCTTGTGCCTTGTACTTTGTATCTTGTACCTGAATTTCTCACATGCTAAAAATCATTGGAACCTCCGCTCTATCTCACTTTCGTATCAATAAGCTTCTGGCTGAGCTTCAGCTCATTGTGCCTGAAATCAAGTCCGTCAAAGCACAATTTATTCACTTCGTCGATCTTGAGCATGATTTGAATCAAGATCAAGCTGGAATATTACAGCAATTATTGACCTACGGGTCAGAGCAGATGGTTGAGCCCATTTCCGGGCAGCGTTTATTGATCGTGCCACGCTCAGGAACGATTTCACCCTGGTCCAGTAAAGCGACCGAAATTGCCCAGCGTTGCGGATTAACCGAAGTTAAGCGCATTGAACGAGGCATCGAGTTTACCCTGGATTGCGCAGAGCCTTTATCGTCGGCAGTCAAAGCTCTAATGCATGATCGTATGACGCAAACCGTTTTGGACGGCGACAGCGAACCGCAGTTATTTATACATCATGAACCCAAGCCTATATTGACAGTAGCTATTATGGAGCAAGGACGAGAAGCGCTGATAAACGCCAATTCGGAACTGGGTCTGGCTTTGTCGGAAGATGAAATTGCTTATTTAACTGACAGTTTTCAAGCCCTGTGCAGAAATCCAACCGATGTTGAATTGATGATGTTTGCGCAGGCCAATTCCGAACACTGTCGTCACAAGATTTTTAATGCTGACTGGACGATTGATGGTGTAGAGCAGGCTAAGTCCCTGTTCAATATGATCCGTAATACCGCACAACAGAGCCCGGAAGGTATTTTGTCGGCTTATAGTGATAATGCTTCTGTTATGGTCGGTTCAAGCACAAAGGTTTTTATTCGTAATCCCAATACTGGCGAATATGCCTATCAGGAGGAAGAAGCGCATTTGTTGATGAAGGTCGAAACCCATAATCATCCAACTGCCATTTCGCCTTATCCGGGTGCCGCAACCGGTTCCGGCGGTGAAATTCGCGATGAAGGTGCGACAGGGCGCGGCTCTGCACCTAAAGCCGGCTTAACGGGTTTCTCCGTGTCACACCTGAAAATTCCCGGTTATCCGCAACCGTGGGAAGCCGACAATGGCAAGCCCGAACGCATTGCCTCAGCGTTAACGATTATGCTGGAAGGCCCGTTGGGAGGAGCCGCTTTTAATAATGAGTTTGGCAGGCCTAATCTGGCAGGTTATTTCAGGAGTTTTGAGCAAGCGGTACCGGGTAGTATCAATGAATTTCGCGGTTATCATAAACCCATTATGATTGCCGGCGGTCTGGGAAATATTCGGCCCATGCTGGTTCAAAAGCAGCCAATTCCTGCCGGATCGCTGATTATTATTCTGGGTGGTCCAGCCATGTTAATTGGATTAGGTGGCAGTGCTGCTTCCTCGCAAGCTTCGGGCGAAGGATCGGAAGATTTGGATTTTGCCTCTGTGCAGCGCGAAAATCCTGAAATGGAGCGGCGTTGTCAGGAAGTCATTAATCACTGCAATGCGCTGGGCCACGACACACCGATAGTGTCTATTCATGATATTGGAGCGGGAGGTTTGTCTAATGCCGTTCCTGAAATCATTCATGATTGCGAGCGCGGCGGTCGTTTTGAGTTGCGCAAGGTTCATAATGCCGATTTGGGCATGTCGCCGATGCAAATCTGGTGCAATGAAGCCCAGGAGCGTTATGTGGTTGCCATCAAGCCGGAAGCACTGGAATTGTTCAGCGGTTTTTGCGAGCGTGAACATTGTTTGTTTGCGGTCATAGGCGTAGCGACTGAAGAGCAACATTTGACGTTAAACGATGAGTTATTGGAGGATAAGCCAGTCGATATTCCGATGTCGGTTTTATTTGGTAAATCGCCGAAAATGCATCGCAAAGTCGAACATAGTGCGCCTAAAACTAAAGCGTTGGATATTAGCAGGATCACATTAAACGAGACAGTCAGACGCGTTTTGTCATTTCCGGCTGTCGCTGATAAAAGTTTTTTGATACACATTGGTGACCGTTCCGTAACCGGACTGGTTGCGCGGGATCAAATGGTTGGGCCGTGGCAAGTGCCGGTCGCAGATGTCGCGGTTACAGCTGTGGGCTTTTACGCTGTTGCCGGTGAAGCCATGGCCATGGGCGAGCGCTCGCCGATTGCCGTGATTGACGCGCCTGCTTCCGGTCGGATGGCGATAGGTGAGGCCGTCACCAATATCGCTGCGGCCAGCATAGAGTCACTTAAAAAGATAAAGCTTTCCGCTAATTGGATGGCCGCTGCCGGTTATCAGGGCGAAGACGCCGCTTTATTTGATACCGTCAAAGCGGTGGGTATGGAGTTATGTCCGGCTTTGGGTATTGCGATACCGGTGGGCAAGGATTCCTTGTCGATGAAAACCGTTTGGAAAGAAAATGTCAAAGGCGAGACTAGCGTAGTAAAGGCTCCAGTCAATGTTGTGGAGTCATGTCGACCTCTGGAAGAGGGCTTGGAAGATACGATCATGCTGATCGAGGAAGCAGAGCAAGTCCTAGAGCCGACTTTTGATATTCCGGTAATCTCTCCGGTTGCACAAATCGAAAAAACCATGACGTCACCCTTGTCCTTGGTGATTACTGCGTTTGCGCCGGTTGTTGATATTACTAAAACACTGACGCCGCAACTTCGCAATGTTGCCGATGAAGACAGTGCTTTGATCCTGATTGATCTTGGCGCAGGTAAAAACCGTTTGGGTGGTTCAGTACTGGCGCAAGTCTACAATCAGCTTGGCGACGATTGTCCCGATCTGGATGAGCCGGGTTTGTTAAAAGCCTTCTTCGATGCGATCCAGACGCTGAATGGCCAGGATAAATTGCTCAGTTACCATGATCGTTCCGATGGCGGTTTACTGGCTACGGTCACGGAAATGATGTTTGCTGGCAGGTTGGGTGTAACCTTAAAGCTTGATTGTTTGGGTGATGATATCTTTGCAGCCTTGTTTAATGAAGAATTGGGTGCGGTAGTGCAAGTCCGGCAAAGTGAATGCAAGGAAGTCGTCGCATTTTTACAAGACTCCGGATTAATTGATTGCACTTATGTTATCGGTAAAGTCAAAGAAGATCAGCAACTGACGATCCGGTTTAAGGGCGAAGCCATTTATTCAGCAAGTCGAGCCAGGATGCAGAATGTTTGGTCTGAACTCAGTTATAAAATGCAAGCTTTGCGTGATAATCCGGTCTGTGCACAACAACAGTTTGAACGGATCACCGATGATGATGACCCCGGTTTACATGTTGAACTGACCTTCTCGGTCAATGACGATGTGACGCTGCCCTTTAAAGAATCAGCAAGACCCAAAGTTGCCATATTGCGTGAACAGGGCGTTAACGGTCATGTGGAAATGGCAGCTGCTTTTGATCGTGCTGGCTTTACCAGTATTGATGTGCACATGAGTGATATTGTTTATGGTCGGGTGAGTCTGGCCGATTTTACTGGTTTGGTTGCCTGTGGTGGCTTTTCTTATGGTGATGTCCTGGGCGCTGGCGGTGGCTGGGCAAAATCGATACTGTTTAATCAGCGTTGCCGTGACGAGTTTGCTGTCTTTTTTCAGCGGCCTGACACCTTTGGCTTAGGCGTTTGTAATGGCTGTCAGATGATGTCGGGATTAAAGGATATAATCCCCGGTGCCGAACATTGGCCGCGTTTTATGCGCAATAATTCTGAGCAATTTGAAGCGCGGGTCGCGATGGTTGAAGTACAAAATTCACCCTCGATATTTTTTGCCGGCATGGAAGGCTCAAGAATCCCCGTTGCGATTGCGCATGGCGAAGGTCGGGCAGAGTTTTTAACTGACCCGGTTCTTGCGCTTGAAGCGGGTGCCGTTGCTTTGTGTTATGTTGATAATTATGGCGAGTTAACCACTGAATTCCCGGCAAACCCAAATGGTTCACCCTTCGGTATTACGGGACTTACTAATACGGATGGACGCTTTACCATAATGATGCCGCATCCTGAACGCTGCTTTAGAGCGGTTCAGAATTCCTGGCACCCCGAAGATTGGGATGAATATGGTGCCTGGATGCGACTGTTTAGAAACGCCAGGGTTTGGGTAGGCTGAGTAAGTTTATAAGTTATGCTTGAAATTTATGATACTGTAAAGCGTTGCGGGTTCGTGGTGAAATAAAAATATTTAATAGGTTGCCACGTTACCCGAATGCGGCCGAGTTTCATATATTATGAAGCTTGCTCGTGTTGAGCATATTTTATGAGTTTTACGTATTATCTGAGTTGTGTAAAGTAATCAAATCCGGACAATAAAAAGGTTTAATGGTTGTAGATTATGGATAAGGTCAACATGGTTAAGACTAAAAATAGAAGAGGTTTCTTTCGGGTTTATGAAGAAGCGGGTCTTTTATTTAAAAAAATAGATAACAACCAGCTCCCTGAGTTTCAACCTGTTTACGATGATTCATTTGATAAACGTAGATCTTTTAATTCTGACGAATTAGCACCCACTTATCATTTGCCCAGTTTGGATGAGAACTGGCCAGCCGATACTGACTTTGTGGCCAATGACGCGCTCAATGTTAATATCAGTGCAAGTGGCATTGCTTTTTTATGTGAAGATCCGCTTGAACAAGGCGAATATCTTGCCATGAAGATAAAGCTGGAATCAAATGCAAAGGAAATTTTAACTTACGCCCGGGTGGTGTATTGCAAAACCGATCAGGATAGTGATGAAGGTTATCCAAGTTTTGTTGGCGCTCATTTTGTTAATTTAAAAAGCGAAGATCAAGAGTTGCTGATTGCGTATGGTGAAAAAAAGAAATTGCGCCAAACCTGGTTGAATGGCTGTTTTCTTGCGGTAATCCTGACAGTTTTAGCTGCTCCGGGTGCGATATTCGGATTATTGTTCGAACTGATTCATTTGCTGCTTGAATTGCTTCTGGAGTTTACTCATCTTGGTTTTGAGTTTATTGAGTCCAATCTTGATCATCTGATCGAACATTTTTTTGAGACAGACCTGCATCAAACGCAGGTTATTGTATTTTATATAATATTCTGTGTCCTTGGTGTTGGTTTTTATCGGCTTTGGCGGAAATTGCCACCCTTTTTTCTAAAGCTTAAAAGAAAACAGTTTCGTTATTGGTCGATCAAGAAAGCGAGCTTGAACTTTTTTTGGCGAGAACAATCTTTGATCAATAAGATCAGAGTGATAGGGTTTGGCGTTGCAATCATTGCCCTGTATGTGTTTTTTGGGATGTAGATGCCATTTTTCGCCTGGTGAAGAGAGATGCTTCTCTTTGCCCAAGAAAAGCATCCAAAAGAAAAGTCTTTTGATTCTCTTTATACCCTGTGCGCAGTAAACCGGATTATTACTGACTTCAGTTTAATATCGATGTTAACTGCAAGAAACCAAATAGATAATATTATCTATATCCGCCGTTCATTCCGTTACCTAAAAAAGAACCTGCCGCTGCGCCAAGACCGGTAGCAATAGGGTTGCCGCTTCCCATTTCGTAACCTAACACGCCACCTATGACGCCGCCCGCCAGTCCCTGGTGTGAGCGTTGATCGTAAGGTTGTTGGTAATAAACAGGTTGTGGTGGGTAATAATTGATTTGCGGTGGCGGATAATAGTTAATCTGAGGTTGGGGATAATAATTAAATTGTGGCTGTGGATAATAGCCATCATCATAATGACGATGGTGATGGTGGTGACCCCAACCGTGGCCATGGTGTCCGCCCCAATCGTCTTCATCAGCATATATAGCTGGTGAAAACAGAATAATAACGGCAGTTAATTTTATTAAGGTAAGCATTTTTTTCATGGGATGATCTCTCTTAAAATTTATTTTACAAAATAAAATAGCCCTTAAATCAGATTTTAGCGTCTTCCAGCCATTCCGTTGCCGAGATATGATCCCGCAGCTGCGCCTAGGCCGGTAGCGAGCGGGTTGCCATTACCGATTTCATATCCTAAAACGCTGCCGACAACGCCACCCGCCAAACCTTGATGGGAGCGCGGATCTTGATAGTTTGAATATTGTCGCTGCGGATAATATCTGTCATCCTCTGAATAATGAGATCTATGATGTCCTCTACCATGATGTTCTCTATCTGCCAACGCATAGGGTGACGTTATGAGTGCAATAGCAAAAAGTGCATTTAATAATAAAAATTTTTTCACTGAATTATTCCTTATGTAATGTATATGCGGAAGTTCTTTTTAAATAGTGGGCGAGTTCTAAAAGTTAAGATGATGTTATGCGCTGGAACCTTAATGGTCGCTTAATGGATTTTTCAGCACTTAACTAAAATATTTTATCGTCATAACTTGTAATTAACTGCCTTAATTAATCCGTTGTCATGCTTATAATATGCTAAGTTAAGCAAGGCTTTCTCAATCTTAATTGTTTTTTAATAAAGTGCCTGTTTAAGCCTTCATATATTGAGCCTTTTCTTTTTCTGGATAATCATAAAAAAGCATTGAAAAGATATAGCGTGTTTATGGCGGTCGATTTATGATATGTTTTGAGGGCGTGATAGTCAGAAGAGTTATTACAGCGGAAGTTGGCTAAAAATGGCCGAATACTAAAACCCGCTAAGTCTGATAACTTGCGGGTTTTATAGTTATACTGGTAACGATTTTTTTATTGTTGTAGGCTTGATGCAATATTTGGGATTGCCTGTGATTACCTTACATTAGAAAAGCTCTAACAGTACAGGTCAGAATTGTAAAAGATATTCTGATTTTGGAAGTTAATATAAGCTGCTTGGCTTATTTATTTTGCGTACAAACACCCTTAACACCACCTTGCTTTTTACAGATGGTACCTGGGCCACAATCGGTGCTAAATGAGCAAGTATTGCCATACGTTCCGTTTATATCGTAAGGTGCCCGAACTGGAGGTTGCTTGTCGTTGGTGTTTCCAGGCGATATGCCGCCTTCGCAAACTCCGTAAATAGCGCCAGGTGCTCGAGCACATTTGCTGCCGGGACTACAATCAGAGTCGAAAGAGCAGGCAATCACGGCTACAGGTAAACAGATTACTAGCAGTAGTAAAGTTCTAACAATATTCATAAAGCCTCACAATATTAAATGATGGAGAGATAACTTGGAATGAAATCCATTGAGTCACTTTGGAGAACACGCTTAACAATCAATAATACGGGGGTATTGATTGTTAAGGTCAATGAATTTGTTTTCCACTTTTAGGTTAACAAGCTAAAGTCGCTAAAAGACCAGGCTCAATTAGAATCTAACATAATACCTGATGTTTATCTATGGGTGTTTAGCTTATTTTATGCAGTTACACTAATAAATTATATTTAATTATAAATTTAATGATGTATGTTAATAACAAGTGTAACTTATTTTTAATGCGAAAGTATCATTGTGATAAATGCAATTAAAATATACTGCAAACTATTTTAGTTGTCTTTTTAATGTCAAATATAAATCAATGGATAATTAGCATGATCAATACGTTAAATACTACGCTGTACCGATTTTTATTAATGGCGATTTTATTATGTCTTAGAGCGGAAATAGTATTTGCCGAGGAAAACAGTGCGGAGGTTTTGATTGTTGGCGCGGGTCTATCAGGCTTAAGTTCCGCCTATTATCTGAAAAAAGCCGGTAAATCTGCAGTCATACTCGAAATGAGTCCGCATGTCGGCGGACGCATACGCACGGCTACTTATGCTGATAATGCTCACGCTGAAGTGGGCTTGGAAGAGTTTTGGGAAAGTAATCCTGCGCTTCAGATTATGCGCGACTTGAAAGTTCCAATGGAAACTTCATATACCAGTTTTTCAAGTTTCTATTATCAAGGCAAACTCTACCTATTTCACCATAAAAGTAATTTGGATTTTTTAAAGTCAGTCATTACTGTCGATGAATTTAAAGCCTACAAAACATGGGATGAAACTATGGTGGCGCTCTATAAACAGCTGGAAGTGCGGCCTTTGACTGCCTCACTGTTGGCGCTTAAAGAGATATCTTTTGCTGACTGGATTCATGAAAAAAGTGGCCTGTCAGCCAAGACGCAAGAATTTGTTCGTATCGAAACCGAACCGGAATATGGTGTTGCCTGGCAAAAAATCAGTGCCTTGGATGGTATTGCCGAATGGCATTTTTTCTCGGGCGAAGGCCAGTCACCAAATCATGTGGTTGGCGGTAATCAACGTGCCGCGCAAACGATTGCCGATTTTATCGGTGCTGATAATATTCGCCTCAATCAGCTGGTTACACATATTAAATCCACTGATGCCGGAGTTGAGGTAACAACTAACGACACGGGTAATTTTCAACAGCATGTTTATCGGGCTAATTACGTTATTACTACCATTCCTTTGTTTAAGCTAGATGATATTCAATTTACTCCGCCGCTAAGTCCGGACAGAAGAGAGGCAATAAAAACACAAGCCGGCGGTTCATATTTTACGGCTCATGTATTGGTAGACGTTAAAGCCAGTCATTTTTGGAAGCATAATAACGAAAGTATTCTTCCTGTGCTGACCGATGGTCCTTTGGGCGTGATTTATGAAGGGCAATCTGAGCCCAATAAAGATGTTCTATTAAATTTACTGATTACGGGGACGTATGCCGATCGTTTTAACAGTCGAGTTAATGGCTTGGATGACGATCAAAAAACGATTATTGAAGCCTTTGACAAACAATGGCCCGGTTTTGGCCGGTCGGTCAAACAAATGACTTTTTACCGTTATCATCCACGCGCCATTGCTTCTTGGCCTGTCGGTAGATCACGATTCGATATCCTTTCTGATTCCTTAAGAGTTCCCCAAGGCCGGATTTACTTTGCTGGTGATTTTACCGAGGATACTCATTCCAATGGGGCGGCTACTTCTGCCCTAAGAGCAGTTAAGGATATTCTGCTGAGAAAATAACAGGTCAAAGCGTTGTGAAACTGGCTGGCTTTGGATGGCAAGCTCTATCAAAAAATGTAACTTAATTAAGGCATATATTAATTCGGCATCAGCCATTTTGCTTAAATAGTTCATGATTTAGTCTTTTATAGGCTGTTGTCAGTTAACAGGCGCCATTTATTAACTATCATGCAAAACAGTTCGGCGGTTTTTTCAGCGTCATACAGTGCAGCGTGAGCTTTTGCATTATCCCACTCCAAACCTGCCGCCTCGGCAATTTTTGATAATACAGTTTGCTGGTAGACCAGTCCGCCCAAAGTTGCAGTATCAAAAGTACTGAACGGGTGAAAAGGGCTACGTTTTATCTGGGTTCGTTGTATGGCTGCATTCAGAAAGCCAATATCAAAAGCAGGATTGTGGCCAACCAGAATGGCGCGTGTGCAATTATTGCGTTTGACAGCGTCCTTGATTGGTTTAAAGAGCATGTTCAGCGCCTCTTTTTCTTCGATGGCCATCCGAAAAGGATGATAAGGATCTATGCCGTTAAATTTGAGCGCGGATTCGTCCAGTTCCGAATTTTTAAAAGGAACAACATGTGTGGTATAACGTTCGGTAATTACCATATTATTGTTACTGTTAAGTTCAACAATAACCGCTGCAATTTCGAGTAAGGCATTTTTTTTAGGATTAAAGCCGGCTGTTTCTATGTCTATAACTACCGGGAGGAAACCTCGGAAACGTTTTTCTAAGGGAATTAAAGATTTATCCATTTTTAAAGTTGTACCAGGAGGTCTTGAAATGAGCCGCTGGAGATCCAGCAATTATTGATATGTTACGCGAAATTTTACCTTTAATAAAAATAATAGTTTTGTGGAGAAAATGAAATGAATCATAGAAGATTGATACCTCAATTTGGCTATCTAGTTTTATTGGCCAGTTTGGGCGGTTGTGCAACGACCGGAAAAGATCCCCAAGATCCTTTGGAAGGTTGGAATAGAGGAACGCAAACGTTTAACGACAATCTTGATACTTATGCTATGAAGCCTATCGCTGAAGGTTATCGCTGGATAATGCCAGCGTTTGCTGATCGCGGTGTAACCAATTTTTTCAGTAATATTAAAGATATTGGCGTAACTATTAATGATTTGTTGCAGTTTAAGGTCTCACAAACCGGTCAGGATGGCGCGCGTTTTCTGGTTAATACAACTGCCGGAGTTGGCGGCCTGGTTGATGTTGCCGAGATGATTGATTTGCCCAAGCATAACGAAGATTTTGATCAAACTATGGGTGTTTGGGGAATTCCAACCGGTCCTTATTTGGTGTTGCCGTTTTTTGGACCAAGTTCTCCTCGTGGCGTTGGTGGTTTGATCGGCGATGCGGCGATGAATCCAATAAGTTATGTAGACAGCGGTATTATCACCGGTAGTTTGTTTGCGCTGAATGCGTTTGATCGTCGTGCTGATAATTTGGGGACTGAGAAAATAGCCACTGAAGCGTCAATAGACCGGTATTCATTCTTTAAAAGCGCCTACTTTCAACAGCGCGATTATTTGGTTCATGATGGCAATATGCCAGAAGGAGCTGATTTATTGGAAAATGAGGATAGTTTAAAGAAGGAAAATTTGGTTCCTGTTAGGCCGTATTAAAAAATAAGTCGAAGGGGACGAAGGGCGAAAGGTGTTGCTTTCACTTAGCCCTTTGTCTAAAGTCTTAAGTCTTTAGTCTAATTTAAGCTTCCATGACAATTCTTCATTTGCCTTAAGTGGCGTAATGCTAAGGTTATTTTCTCCGTAAGTAGACGGAACTTTCCAGGACGCTTTTTCAAGTGTCACTGTGCCTGAATTTCTGGGCAATCGATAAAAATCTGCACCATGAAAACTGGCGAAACCTTCCAGTTTATGCAGTGCGTCGCCCTGTTCAAAGGCTTCTGCGTAAAGTTCTAAAGCCGCGTGTGCGCTATAACAACCGGCACAACCGCAAGCATTTTCTTTTAAATCTGACAAGTGTGGCGCGCTGTCTGTGCCCAAAAAGAATTTTGGATTGCCGCTGCTGGCTGCCTTAACCAGTGCGAGGCGATGCGACTCGCGCTTGAGGATCGGCAGGCAGTAATAATGCGGTTTTATGCCACCCGCCAGAATCGCATTACGGTTAAACAGTAAATGCTGGGGAGTAATGGTTGCGGCAACAGTGTTACCGCAAGCTTTTACAAAATCTACTGCTTCGGTCGTGGTTACATGTTCGACCACAATGCGCAACTCGGGAAAGTTACAGATAATGTCATTTAGATATTTGTCGATAAATACCCGTTCGCGGTCAAAAATATCACAAGCCTCGTCGGTTACTTCGCCATGAATCAATAAGGGAATATCGTGTTTTTCCAGTGCCGCTAATAAGGGATAAATTGATTTGATGTCGGCAACACCGGAATCCGAGTTAGTGGTTGCGCCGGCAGGATAGAGTTTGAAGGCATGAACGTGTTCAGAGGCGGCGGCCATTTTGATTTCATCTGCGCTAGTCGAACCGGTCAGATACAGCGTCATTAGCGGCATAAAATCCAGCCCAGCAGGAACCGCTTGCAAGATTTCTTCCCGATATATCAAGGCCTGAGCCACCGAAGTTACTGGCGGCTTGAGGTTGGGCATAATAATCGCGCGGGCAAATTGTTTTGCCGTATGCGGCATTACCGTTTTTAGAATAGCACCGTTTCTGACATGTAAATGCCAGTCATCTGGCCTTGTGATGGTTATTGTTTTCATTATTCAAGTTAAATTCTGTAAAATAGGCGGTTATTTTATAGTAAGTGCCATGAAAAATCAGACACAGCACTTATTGTAGCTATTTTTTTGTTATCGGAGTGGTTAATGCCAATATACGAGTACCAATGTCAATCCTGCGGTCATGAGCACGAAGCGTTACAAAAAATCAGCGCCGAGCCGCTCATTACCTGCCCAGCTTGTAGTAAACCGGAATTAATGAAAAAGATTTCTGCGGCTGGATTTCGCTTAAAAGGCACCGGCTGGTATGAAACTGATTTCAAGAGCGGCACCAAAAAGAATGTAGCCGGGGAAGCGACAAGCAAAAGTTCTGCAAAACCAACCAGCGATAGTAAAAGTCAGTAACAAAGCAGACGAAAGACGAACGACGAAAGGCGAAAATACCGCTTTCGTTTTTCGTCTTTCATCTTTTATCTAAAACTTTATATCAACAGGGAAAATTTATGCGTACTCACAAGTGCGGAGAATTAAATACACAACAACTAGGCGAAACAGTTTCAATCTGCGGTTGGGTCCATAGACGCAGAGATCATGGCGGCGTTATTTTCATTGATTTACGTGATCGTGCCGGTCTGGTGCAGGTCGTGGTTGATCCTGATGTTGCCGATACTTTTGCAGTTGCTGAAAGTGTTCGCAGTGAATACGTTTTAAAAATTACCGGTCTGGTTCGTCACCGTCCGGAAGGCACGGTTAACAGTAACATGCATTCCGGTGCGATTGAAATACTGGCTAAAGACATAGAAGTGTTGAATGAATCAGAAACCCCACCGTTTCCGGTTGAAAGTGACATCGAAGTTAACGAAGAATTGCGTTTGCGCTACCGTTATATCGATTTGCGTCGTACCGTGATGCAGGAAAAGATGAAAGTGCGTCGCGATGTGACCCGGGTTTTAAGAAACTTTTTGGATGACAATGAGTTTTTTGAGATTGAAACGCCGTATCTGACCAAAGCTACACCAGAAGGCGCCCGCGATTACATCGTCCCGAGCCGTACCCACGAAAATTCCTTTTTCGCCTTGCCGCAATCCCCGCAATTGTATAAACAAATGCTGATGGTGGCGGGTATGGATCGTTATTATCAGGTAGTACGCTGTTTCCGCGACGAAGATTTACGCGCTGACCGTCAACCCGAATTTACCCAGTTGGATATTGAAACGTCTTTCATGAGTGAAGACGAAATCATGATCATTATGGAAGAGATGATTCGCCAGCTGTTTGCCAAAGTCATCGACGTTAAACTGGACGATGTTTTTCCGCGCATGACTTATCAGGAATCTGTGTCCCGTTTTGGTGTTGATCGTCCCGATTTGCGGATTCCAATGGAATTGGTCGATATCGCAGAAGACATGAAAGACGTCGATTTTAAAGTTTTTTCAGCCCCCGCCAATGATCCTAAAGGTCGAGTCGTGGCGATGCGTGTTCCTAACGCTGGCGATTTAAGCCGTAAAGACATCGATGCGCTCACCAAGTATGTCAGTATTTATGGCGCTCGTGGCTTGGCTTATATTAAAGTCAACGATTTGTCTGCTGGCATTGAAGGCTTGCAATCGCCGATCGTTAAATTTGCGCCCGATGAAGTCTGGGCTAGCGTCCTGGCTAAAACCGGCGCACAAACCGGCGATTTAATTTTCTTCGGCGCGGACAAAGCCAGCATCGTGAATGAAGCGATGGGCGCCTTGCGGGTCAAGTTGGGTCATGATCTTAATTTGCTGCAAGGCGACTGGAAACCGGTTTGGGTTGTTGATTTCCCCATGTTTGACTGGGATGAGAAAAGTGGCCGTTTCAATGCCATTCATCACCCTTTCACGGCGCCAAGTTGTTCGGTTGAAGAACTGGTGGCCAATCCGGGAGCAGCCTTGTCACGCGCTTATGATTTGGTCTTGAACGGCACAGAAGTCGGTGGCGGTTCAATTCGTATCAATCGTACTTCCATGCAACAAACCGTACTCGAGATTTTAGGTATTGGTGAAGATGAAGCCAGAGAGAAATTCGGCTTCCTGCTCGATGCCCTGAAATTCGGTGCGCCTCCGCACGGTGGTTTGGCGTTCGGTCTTGATCGTTTGGTAATGTTAATGACCCATTCAAGTTCAATTCGCGATGTGATAGCGTTCCCTAAAACCCAATCAGCGGCTTGTCCATTGGTTAGCGCGCCTGCGGTAGTAACCGATGAGCAATTGAAAGAATTGGGTATTCGCCTGATTAAACCGGCAGGGAAAGAAAAAGTTAAGGATTAAGACAAGTAGGGTGCGCATTGCGCACCTTTTTTGAGCTTGGAGTATGTAGTGGTGTGTAGCGCACTCTAGATTAACTGATCATAAAGATAACCAACTACCGCCAAAAGCAATCTTCGTGGAGGAATACCATTTAAATGACCATAACCACCTTACTCATTCAAGATTACGCCTTACTCAGTGATGAGGAATGCGATGAGCGTATTATTGCCGCTAAAGCCAAGTTGGGTAAACGCTGCGTGGTGCTTGGCCATCATTATCAGCGTGATGAAGTGTTTAAACATGCTGATTTTTCCGGGGACTCCTTAAAACTGTCCCGGGATGCTGCGCAATCCGATGCTGAATATATTGTGTTTTGCGGTGTGCATTTTATGGCGGAAGTCGCCGATATTTTGTCGCGTCCGGAACAGATTGCGATTTTGCCGGATATGGCGGCCGGGTGTTCGATGGCGGATATGGCCAATCTCATCAAAGTTCAAAAGAGTTGGGATGAATTGGCGCAAGTGATTGATGTGGAGAATGAAGTTACGCCCATAACGTATATCAACTCTGCGGCCGACCTTAAGGCTTTTTGCGGTAAGCATGGCGGCATTGTCTGCACTTCATCTAATGCCCAAAAGATTTTGGAATGGAGCTTTGCCCAAAAATCGAAAATTTTGTTTTTTCCTGACCAGCATCTGGGACGAAATACCGGTTACCGTATGGGCATTCCTTTGGAAGAAATGGTCACCTGGGACTTCACCCAGTCTATGGGGGGCTTGACTGAAGAGCAAATTCGCAACGCAAAAATCATACTCTGGAACGGCTATTGTTCAGTGCATCAGGTTTTTAAGCCGGAACAGATTGATAACTTTCTGGAGCGCTACCCTGAAACCAAGGTTATTTCCCATCCGGAAGCGTCTTTTGAAGTTTGCCAAAAGTCAGAATATATTGGTTCTACCGAGTATATTTTAAAAACGGTTCGTGAAGCTGAGCCTGACACCCGCTGGCTGGTTGCGACCGAATTAAATCTGGTCAATCGTCTGCATGAAGAATGTAAGGCGCAGGGTAAAAACGTGCATTTTATGTCACCGACCTTGTGTATGTGTTCAACGATGTTTCGAACCGATCCTCAGCATTTGGCGTGGATACTGGAAAACCTGGCTGCAGGGCAGGTAGTTAACCAGATATCAGTACCTGTTGAAGTCGCAAAATTTGCCAAACTGGCCTTGGATAATATGTTGGGAGTAATGTAATGGAACTGGATATAAGTCGTTTAAAACATTTTTCAATGACCTATGTGTTTTTGGAAAACGAAGGTGAAGATATTGCTTGTGAATATGAGCAGATATCCGAGAATCCTGTGCTTTCCGCAGATGGTAATAGTGTTACCTTTACCATAAGAAATATTGATCAGGCTGAGGATAGTGAAATTTATTCAGTAACGCTTGTAAAAGAGAGTGCTGATGATTTTTACATAAAGTCTGATTATTTCGATGATATCAACGAGGCTTATTATCTTGACCTTGAAATCTCTGATGAGGATGTGAAATTCATCCTTGAAGGAGATGATGAAGTTATGTTTTTATATGGATTTTATGAATAAACTCGATATTAATTTTAAGTGCGGTATATTTTTTTTAAACGTATTTATATAAATTAACAATTTTAATTTTAAGATTAGATATAGCTTTTGCGGAGATTTTTCTGTAAACAGCATTAGGTTTTAGTAACAATATAAATATCGATAGGGCTTTACTTATAAGCCGTATCTCAACAAAATAAAGGGTTTTATGGAAGAGTATTTTATCGGGTGGCTCAAGGAATACGGTTATATTATTTTGTTCCTTTGGAGCATCATAGAAGGAGAAATGGGTCTGATCATGAGCGGCATCATGTCCCACACTGGAGACATGGAGTATTTTATGTCGATATTTGTTGC
This sequence comes from uncultured Methylobacter sp., assembly GCA_903832775.1. Classification (GTDB taxonomy): domain Bacteria; phylum Pseudomonadota; class Gammaproteobacteria; order Methylococcales; family Methylomonadaceae; genus Methylobacter_A. The sequence goes on from CAILCX010000176.1 coordinate 18,651, forward strand.
GGGTTTAGGTGGTTTTACCGGTGATCAAATATACTTTTATCTTGGACGCTTCAACAAGAACTTGATTCAACGAAAATTGCACAAGCAAAGACGCAAGTTTGCAATTGCCCATTTACTGTTGAAAAAATATGGTTGGCCCATTATTTTTGTGCAGCGATACATGTATGGTTTACGCACCGTTATTCCCATGTCGATTGGAATTACTAAATATTCGGCCAGAAAATTTGCTTTTATTAATCTGATCAGTGCCTGGATATGGGCCACAATTACTATAACGCCAGCTTATATTTATGGCGCTGAAATATTGGTTTTCTTGGCTTATGCAAAACAACACTGGTATTTTGCACTACCCATAGCCGGTGGGTTTTTATATGGTGTTTATGCTTATTTTCAAAGACTGGAAAGACATTTTTTAGAAAAGAGAAGTGAGCGATTTTCCAAGTAAACTTGATTTGTTACATAATTGCTTTATGAAGGTCATTTAAAATAGTTGGCGGTTGTTAAGTAAATATAAGCGGCGGTAAAAATAGCTAATAGCCATTGCGAAGGGTCACCGTACAAAACGCAAATAACAATGACAGGAATGCCGATTAACCAGGCCCATTTAAGATGATTGCCTTTTTTGATGTAACGTTTTAGTTCCAATTCTTCTTCATCGGGATTGTTGATGAAATCAGCTTTATTTTTAGTCATTTTGTATTACCTCTAAATCACGATAAAAGTTATATTTTTAACTGTAGCATTTTTAGTGAAAAACGTTAAAAAAATTGAGACAAGGATGAAAATAACAGCTCACGCAAAAACGTTGAAATGGCTTAAAACGAATCCGCCCCTGACTGAACTCTGTTTGCGTTACCCCGAGCAATGGAAAGCTGTACAGCAAGAACTATCTACCATCGTTGAGCGGCGCGTCGCAGAAGAATTGCAAGCCTATTTGACGAGCGCTACCCAAGTCAAGAAGTTTCCTGACTCCCGAATTCGTAACAAAATGACTGACGCCGAATTATTCGAGATCATCCGCAGTCGAATGGCACAAGAGTCTATTAAAAAGCTTTGTTTGAGTCTATTGGCCGCCGATGCCGGAGTAACAAAGGGTAAAGTGCGTTTTAATTTGCTAAATGGTTATGTCGCACAAAAACTGCTATTTTCTGAAGGTCTGGAACGGAAACCGGTTTCTATGTTCTGGTTCCGTCTATTTTGGCCGCTGGTCTGGCAAAAAAAACGGCTCATGCCGTTGGTGCAACCCAAGGGGATTTATTGTTTTTATTCACAACCGCTAATAAAGGCTTTGAGCAGCATGATTGCTTCAAGAAGTTGCCTTGAGATTGCTGCGGGAGATGGTACTTTGTCGCGCTTCCTTGAAAATAGTGGAGTTAAGATAACCGCAACCGATAATCATAGCTGGAAAAATGCTGTTAAATATCCTGATCATGTTATAAATCTTGATGCCCGGGTAGCACTGGCAACTTATAACCCAGCGGTAGTTATCTGTTCCTGGCCGCCAGCCCGGAACGATTTTGAGAGAGATGTGTTCAATACGGCGAGCGTGCAAATTTATATTGTTATTGGCAGTCGCCATCAGTTTGCCTTTGGGAATTGGCAAGACTACAAGCAACAAGCTGATTTTGATATTGAAGAAGATATAACACTTGGCGACTTGGTATTGCCCCCTGAATTAGGCGCCGCTGTTTATGTATTTCGCAGAAAGCGGTAAAGGTGCTCCTCCTTTACCCCGAGTTTAATAGCCTACTGCACTAACAAAGCGTAAAAGGACAGTGTGTCGTGTTGTCAGAGGAATTTGACTGCTTTTTGCCAGGTTTGTCGCCGTAAACCATTCTAATAATTTCCCGTTTTGCTTCCAGCCAGTCGCGTAGCTCATTGCCAGGGGTAAAAGAGCGTTTTTCTGCTTTGTAATAAGCTGCTTCAGCAATCATCGCCGAAAGATTTAAATCAGGTTCATAAGCAGTAACTTGTTTATCAGAGGAAAAGCCAAATTTTATAAGCCCTGAAAAATTCTGGGGTGAGCTGTTTTTAATACCGATTTTAGCCGGCTCATATTCTGCAAAGGTGCCGAATAACCGATCCCATATTGAAAAAATCGCTCCATAATTAGTGTCGTGTTCTTTGCGTTCCACGGAATGGTGAGCGCGATGTAAATAGGGCGCGATAATGACTTGTCCCAAGCCCTTTTCACCAGAAAAGGTGGTGTTGGTGTGATGAAACATAATAAATAAGGTCAAAATGGTCTCACTGGTCGTTACCATTACCTGGCTTATACCGGTGACTAAGATAAAAACTGTTTTCACCAGGGTAAGTATCAAAAGCTCCACAATATGAATCCGAAAAGCGGTTGATACATTTAAATAGGGGTCGTTGTGATGGACTTTGTGAAACATCCACAAACCATCAAAATGGTGGCTGGCCCGATGCCAAAAATACATCAGTAAATCGAGCAAAAGCAGCGATAGCAGTGCTTTTCCGCCAGGATTGTCAATAAAACTTAACAGCCCGGCGCCTGAATTAAGTCGGGCTACCAGAATTAAGGGAATTGCTGATAATAACGAAATAACGATACTGTTAAAAATAAAAAGGCTGACATTGGTTTGATAAGACTGACGTAACTTTTTTAGCGGCAGCTTGCGTTTTGGATAGTTGAGCTCAATAACTGCTAAAACGACAAAAGCAATCAGGAGGATGAGTGTAGCTAATTCGCCTGAGAGACTTGAGAGCCAGTGAAGATAAGATTGAAGAAGGGTGGCTAATGATGTAAGTAGATTAGACATTGATTTTTCCTCTAGACAAAATTATATGGACTTAGTGCCTCATTTTTTAAAAGACAGTGAAATTTAAAGTGAGTTATTTTTTATATTTATTAAAATTATTTGCAAAAATTGAACCAGATTTGTTTGTTAAATCATTAAAAAACAAATAGTGCTGTTGAATTGCCCGGTAGGCGCCGTTTATCCTGGATTTGTTAGAATATAAAAAATCATTCTACTATCCAACGCATTTGAATAGGTCATTATTTAATTAACTTGGCGCCTCAGCTTGGTGCAAATGATCTGTTATACGCACCGATAGCATCTCTAAAAGTATTTTTAAATGCTATTTAGAATGTCACCTTTGGAAAAAGCTTAGCGTCATTTTTTTCAAAATAAAATGTTATTTTTAGGAGTACTTATCTAATAAGTCGATAAAAGTATCTCGAAGCCCATGGAGTTCATCCAGTCTTGTCAGTGCCTCTGATTTTCGGCGTGCTTCGTGGAGTTTACATAGCTCTGTAGACAGCATTTGTATTTGATGATGAACTGAATCTATAATGTTAAGAGTGGGTTGGCTTTCTGGATTAACCTGATGCGCGGCATTTATCCACATACCGAAATAGCTTTGCTCAGGGTCCAGCTCTATAGGAAGTTCACGCTCGTTTTTAAGGAAAGCCTCGATAGAGGCAATCCAGTGACGTTGTTCAACACTGGCAAACAGTCCAGGCAAGTTATCGCGACTAATTTGTATCTGGCAGGTCCAAATTGGATCAGGTCGCCAGGTAAGTCGACCAGTCAGGTAATTGGTCGGCTGGCATGGGACGGGCAATGCCATAACCTTGGGCCAATTCACAGCCGAGTTTCAGCAGCATGGTGCCATGTTCGATGGTTTCTACCCCTTCAGCGATGACGTGGCGATGGAAAGTACTCGCCAAACCGACGACTCCTGCAATGATTGCCAGATCATCAGGATCGTCGAGCATATTACGTACAAAACTCTGGTCGATCTTGAGGCAGGTAACAGGCAGTCGTTTTAGGTAATTGAGTGAGGAATAGCCTGTGCCAAAGTCATCCAGGGCAAAATTCACCCCGATTTTCCGGCAAGCCTCGATGAGATTTGATGCCATAGCCAAATCTTCTAAGGCATTGGTTTCCAATACCTCCAGCTCAAGATAGGATGGTGAGATATCTGGATGTGATGCCAATATTTCTCGCAGACGAACAATAAAGTCTGTTTGTTGTAACTGACGGGCACCAATATTGACACTGACCGGTATGTCCAGACCTTGTTTACGCCATAGGGCTATTTGAGTTAGGGCCATATCAATCACCCATTCGCCAATTCTGACAGCCATGGGATGATCCTCGATCGTTGTTAAAAACGACATAGGTAACAGCAAGCCTTTTTGCGGATGTTGCCAGCGAATAAGTGCTTCCGCACCGATAATGGCTCCAGTACGCATGTTAACCTTAGGCTGGTATAAGAGTATGAACTCCTGCTCGATCATGGCTACACGGATACGATCCAAGCTTTCATGACGGATACGAATGTTATTATCAAGCGCTGCATCAAAGATGTGGTAACGATTTTTACCTGTTAACTTAGCCTGATACATTGCCTGGTCGGCCTGACGAAGTAATTGATCGGCATCAATGTCTTCTTCCAGCGGGTAGAAGGTAACCCCGAGACTCGCCGTGACCTGGAGATTAAGGTCGCCAAAAGAGACGGATTCGGAAGCGGCGGCAAGCAGGCGGTTAAGCAAATGTATAATGGTGGATTCACTATCTAAGTCCAGCAGAATAGCGACAAATTCGTCACCGCCAATTCGGGCCAGGGTGTCACCTTCGCGCAGTGCCTGCTCCATTCGGGTTGCAACGGCAATCAGTAAGCGATCGCCTGCCTCATGTCCGTTTTTATCATTAATTTGCTTAAAGCCGTCCAGGTCGAGAAAAACCACTGCCATGGATTGGTTCCTTCTCTGAACTTGAGCCATGGCCTGGCGCATCCGATCAGCCAAGAGATTACGGTTGGGTAAAGAGGTTAGCGCATCGTAATGGGCTATATGTAATAGTTCATTTTCGTGTTCTTTGAGATGAGTAATGTCTGTGAGCATTGCTACATAATGACGAGGGATTCCCAGAGAATTTCTGACGACGCTGATGGTTTCAATCACGGCATATAATCCACCGTCTTTGTGGCGGTTCCAGATTTCGCCATACCAATGGCCTTTTTCAATCAAACTAGTCCAAAGTTCAGTGTAAAAGCTATTATTCTGAGTGCCGGCACCAAGAATACGAGGATTTTCCCCCAGCACTTCGTCACGGCTAAAACCGGTGATCCGGCTAAACGCGTCATTAACATCGACGATAGTGCCATCGGTTGTGGTTATTAAGATACCTTCCCAAGCGTGAGCAAAAACGCTGGATGAGAGGCGAAGTTTTTCTTCTGCGAGTTTGCGATCGGTGATATTAACATGAGAGATTACCGCACCTTTGCCTGGTGATTCCAATTGAGTAACGATCATGCTAAACCAGCGTGTTTGCAGTGGTGAATCGCAGGGGTATTCCTGGGTAAAGGAGGATGATTTTCCGCTCAATACATCATTTATGCCTTCGATCATGGTTAAAGCTATATCATTCGGTTCGGATGTAACACTTGCGTAACATATCTCGAGGTAGTTAACACCTACTCCCGTTCTCGGGGACGAAATGCCCTGGGCTATAGCGTTCTCTGAAGCAAAAGCCTGCCATTGTCGGTTAACCAGGATAATGACACCATCAGAATCAAGAACAGCGATTTCTGCTGCTATGGAGTCCAATATCTCCAGGCTGAAGGCATTGCTATTGCATAACGCCAATTCTGTAAGTTTTCGCTCTGTAATATCCTGTAAAAAAATTACAAACCGACCGTCATCGATAGGGAGAAACTGCAAGCTTATTTCAACGTCAAAATTACTGCCATCTTTGCGGCGATGGCGAGTTTCAAAACGATTTACGCTCTGTGTAATGGTATTTGGAAGATGAATGAAAATTTCGCTGGCTGTTTCAATCGCTTCCAAATCGGCAATATTCATGCTCAGCAATTCCTGCTCAGAATAGCCACTCATCAGTATATAGGTTTTGTTAACTTCCAGTAAATTGCCATGTCTGTCCATCAACAGGAACCCATCCATGACAGTATGGAGGATACCGCTATGCAGTGCATTACTATTCAGTTCTGCCAGGCTTGCTTTAAGTAATTTCTTTTTCAGCACAAGTCGCTGTTGACGCCATAGCAGAAATAAAACGAAGCCCATACCTAAAATCAAAATACTAGCCAGCATTGAGGTCAGCCACATTCGCTCATAAAGCGGAGCGTAAACTTCTTTTTTATCTATACGTGTCACAAGTTGCCATGGGGAGTTGGGTATGGCATTCAATGCAGCGATTACTGGCTCGCCTCGATAGTCTTTGCCATCTACGATTCCTCGTTCACCCAGTACGGCTTTCACGGCGGGTATTTTGTGGTTGTAGCTTAACGGGATTCGCAGTTGCAAAGCCGAGTCCTTGTCAAATCTGATGTCATTTAAAAACAGGGCGTCATTGTCATCCCTGCGGACAAGCAAGGTTTCAGCACTACTGCTTGGCGTTGGCCAGCGATTAATGAGTGGATATAAATAGACAGTGGGATCAATGCGCAGCACGATTGCCCCCAGCGGTTTTAAGTTGTTTGGTTTGTCAAGAATCGGTACTATGAGTGCCATATAGACGTTCTGGTCGTGCTCGTCGCGGTAAAAATCCTGGAGCATGATCTGCTTTGATCGCATTGAGATAATAGCCGTCTGTTTAAGAACAGAGGCTATATCAGGCAAGCGATTAATTGGACTTGATAACCTGGTAACGGTCTGTGTATCAAACAGAATAATCTGATCATATCCTAAATGTCGCAGGTAGCTATCAAACCAGTCCTGTAACTCCTGCTGTGTCAGCAGATTGTTGGGCGTTTCAAGGTAACGCGCTACCGAAGAACTTATGATTGCGCTTTGAGTTAGAGCTCCATCACCGAGGCGCTCTATCCGCCACTGAGTCAATTCTCTCATTTTTAACTCGGAAACAGATAGCAGTTGTAACTCCACCTCGCTCCTTATCCTGAGCTCAATGCCTCTGTATGACTGGTATGCGATGGTGAAGACTGCTATGGTAAAGGTAAGAAAAGCCAGTGAATAGGGTAACAGATTGGTTTCAGTTACTGCGGTTTGCCACGTTGAGTGACGATAGGCGAATATTTGCAGTCCTATTCCCATGAGCAGGAGAATGACGCTCGTGTTGAGTGCTGGGTGAATCTTTGTGTTTTCAATGAGCAGCGGTATGCCGTAGCAGTAGCCTAGCAGGAGCGTAAAGCTTAACAAGGTGATTAAGCTGGCCAAGCCGGATATGACATAGCCTCGCCATGGGTTTCGGGAAAGAGGAACGAGCAATACACCATTCGCTAGCAGGAAACAGAGAGCCGTAATCGGAGATATAAATCCTAGTGGTGTATCGGCCAGCTTGTCGGTAATGTGTAGGCCGAGATACTCCTCTGGCAAATAAATATGAAGTAGGCGAAGAATGAAAAGTAATAAAGCTAATATAGCGCCTAGTCTTACTAAGAGTTTTGAAAGTAAGAGGGTAATAAAGGAGGGTGAAACACGGGTGTTCAGACTGAAAGCTCCGCCGAATAACATGGCAAGTATTGCCGTACTTGGTGCCATTGGAAGGGTGCCTGGTTTCCAGGCGGTGAGGTTAGGCGTGTCAATCAACCAGCCAAGCAGCGCCAGAAAACCGATAGTTGCTATAGTTAGTCCCGCAACCAAGAGCACGATTGATCTCGATGTATCTATACGGTTGCGTATTATGTTGATCATATAATTAACTTTTAATTCAATCGCATTAGTGATAGACGATAACCTGGGAGTAGGGTTTGGTCGATTTTCAGAGAAGGAAATATCGGTAACTTATTGATCATTTTGTATGTCAGATATACTAATTTCTATTATTATATTTTCTGGTGATTACAATGAGAAACATAAGGCGTGTCAATTCACTTTAATGTAGCGTACTCTGGTGTTTTTGTAAAAATATACCTACATTGATAAGTAAATAATCACTTTGACAGAATATAACGTTAATAAATAAATGCACCCTGAACTCATAAAACTGGAGAAAATTTTTACTCCGTCAGTGTTGACAAAGATCGATGATCCATTGCTGGCGAGATATAAAATTGATTTATGGATGAAGCGCGATGATTTGCTGCATCCGGTTATTTCAGGTAATAAATGGCGCAAGCTTAAATATATATTGGATCATGCGTTGTCTTTAGGGAGCGATACTTTAATTAGTATGGGGGGGGCTTATTCCAATCATTTGCATGTTATGGCTTATGTAGGCAAGTTATTAGGATTAAAAACTATTGGGTATATTCGCGGCGAACAACCAGACATTCTAAATCCAACTTTGTTAGACATAAAAGGTTGGGGGATGGAACTTAGGTTTTTAACTCGAGCTGAATATAGAGTATTAAGACAATATAAATATAACCGAGCTTTGCCTGGCATAAAGTTGGGTCAATACTGGTTACCGGAAGGTGGAGCACAGCTCCTGGCTTTGAAAGGTGTCTCTGAGCTTCTCAGTGAAATAAGAATTCCCTATAACACCATCTGCGTTCCTTGTGGAACCGGGACGACTTTGGCGGGAATGATTAATGAAGTTCCGGATGAGGTTTCTATTTTGGGATTTGCCGCGTTAAAAAACGCACATTTTTTAAACGATGAAGTTGCGGGGTTGTTGTCACAATCACGTAATAATTGGCATATAAACTTGGAGTACCATTTTGGCGGTTTTGCCAAAATTAATGCAGATTTATGTGCGTTTATAGAAGACTTTGAAGTTAAAACCTCCATTCCACTTGAGTCGGTTTACACCGGTAAAATGATGTATGCCCTTTTCGATTTAATCAAAAAAAACTACTTCGCACCTGGTCAGTGTATTATTGCCTTACATACTGGTGGCTTGCAGGGTAACAGAGGCTAGGGTGCGCATTTCTCAATGTCTCAAATTCACAAAAGGTTCGCGGTGCGAGCCAAATATACAAAGAGTACAAAATGGATATAATTGAAACTGAAGCTCCGATTGATCTTCAAAAACCAGAACTTTACCTTAATCGTGAGCTTAGTCTTCTGGAGTTTAATAAACGGGTTTTGGCGCAGGCGAAAGATGAAAAAGTGCCGTTGCTTGAGCGGCTGAATTATTTATGTATTTCCTGTTCCAATCTTGACGAGTTTTTTGAAGTTCGCGTAGCCAGCGTTATTCAAATGGCGAGTATTGATCCCAAAGCGGTTGGGCCGGATGGGTTGACACCAAGTGAACAGTTGGAGTTGATTGCTGTTCATGCGCATCAACTGGTTGAAGAACAATATAAAGTTCTAAATGAGATTCTGATTCCAAAGCTGGCCAAGGAAAACATTCGTTTTATTCGTCGCAAGGAATGGACTGAAAGTCAGCACAAATGGCTGGAAGCTTTTTTTAATGACGAGTTATTGCCAATTTTGACGCCGGTTGGGCTGGATTCGGCGCATCCTTTTCCGCGCATACTCAACAAAAGTTTAAACTTTATTATATCTTTGACGGGGAAGGATGCGTTTGGTAGAAATAGCGGTCGTGCTATTTTACAGGCACCAAGAGCGTTACCACGAATAATTCAGCTTCCTGTTGATGAAACATCTAGCAACGGCGGGGCCAGTTTCGTCTTTTTATCCTCTATTATTCATGCTTTTGTCGATCAATTATTTAACGGCATGAATGTCAAAGGCTGTTATCAATTCCGGGTTACCCGGAATAGCGATTTTTTTGTCGATGATGACGCGATTGATGATTTATTGTTGGCCGTTGAAGGTGAGTTGGCCATGCGAAATTATGGCGATGAAGTTCGTTTGGAAATTGATGCCAATTGCCCGGATGAAACTGTCTCATTTTTGCTGGACCGTTTTGAGATGACCCGTGACCGTCTGTTTTTGGTTGACGGACCGGTCAACTTAAACAGGATTCAGGAAATCAATGACTTGATCGGTCGACCTGATCTTAAGTTTCCACCTTATAAACCTTTAGTTCCACAACAATTGGAGCGTACCAAAGATATCTTTGCGGCAATCAGACGCCACGATATTTTGTTGCATCATCCTTTTGAGTCTTTCTCGCCAGTTGTTGAATTTATTCGTCAGGCGGCTGTATCTCCTGAAGTGTTGGCCATTAAACAAACTTTATATCGTACAGGTACCGATTCACCAATCGTTAGCGCTTTGATTAAGGCCGCGAGGGCAGGAAAGGTTGTAACCGTGGTTATCGAGTTAAGAGCACGCTTCGATGAAAAAGCCAATATCGGTTTGGCCGCCAAGTTACAGGAAGCTGCCGTGCATGTGGTTTATGGTGTGGTTGGCTATAAAACTCACGCAAAAATGTGTTTGGTGCTCAGGAGAGAAGGCAAGCAATTGCGTAATTATGTGCATTTGGGTACTGGTAATTATCATCCCAAAACAGCACAGATTTATACTGACTATGGCTTGTTTTCCTGTGATAAGGAATTGGGTGAAGATGTTCGGCGTGTTTTTGCCCAGCTTACCAGCTTGGGAAAAGTCACCAAATTGAATAAATTATTGCAATCGCCGTTTACTTTGCACAGTGGTTTGATGGAGAAAATTGAACGGGAAATTCGCCATGCTAAAAATGGTAAGCCAGCAAAAATTATTTTTCAAGTCAATGCAGTTGTTGAGGAGCAATGTATTAAGGCGCTTTACCGAGCCTCGCAAGCCGGTGTTGAGGTTAAGTTAATCGTGCGAGGTGTTTGCTGTTTAAGGCCCGGTGTTTTGGGTGTGTCTGAGAATATTGAAGTCCGGTCAATTATTGGCCGCTTTCTGGAGCACGCACGCGTTTATGCCTTTGAAAACGATGGTAACAAAGAAGTTTATGCGTCTAGCGCTGACTTAATGAATCGAAATATGTTCCGGCGTGTTGAAGTGTTTTTTCCTATTGAAAATAAAAAGCTGCAGGCACGGGTTTTGCACAATCTGGATTTGTATTTGACAGATAACAGTCAGGCCTGGATCTTGCAATCTGACGGCAGCTATCAACATTTGAAACAAACCGATGCTGAAGAATCAATACAGGTTCAATCGCTACTAATGCATGAAGCGCAATGAGTGAAGTATGTGCCATTGCCCAGCTAGGTTCGCCTGTACTCAGGCAACAAGCCGAGGCTATTTCCGATGTGCATGACTCTGCGGTATTACAACTTATAGCGTTAATGCAAAGTACTTTGGCGACGACATCCGGGGTTGGTATTGCCGCGCCTCAGATTGGATATTCAAAACAAATTATCATTGTTGCCTCAAGACCAACGCCACGTTATCCCTTGGCGCCTTTAATGGAACCGACGGTAATGATTAATCCTTGTTTTGAGGCGTTGTCTGGTGAAAAGTTAAAGGACTGGGAAGGTTGCTTAAGCATTCCCGGAATACGTGCTTTAGTGCCGAGGTATGTGGAAATAATAATTACGTATACAGATCAGAACGGTGCTTTGGTGCGAACCGGTTTAAGCGGATTTGTGGCCAGAATTTTTCAACATGAGTTTGATCATCTACAGGGGGAAACCTATCTGGACAAGCTTGAGAATAACAGGGATATTTATGCCGAAAGTGAGTATTTCAAGCTGATTGCAAATCCAGCTTGATTTGTGCTTTGATGGGTTTTAAAAGGTAAGTGGCAAATAAAAAAGTATTTATCCGTTCATGATTCCTAAGGTCATAATTTAACAGCTATTATTCGCTGTATGAGCTCAAAAACAAATACTCTGTTTATAGACTTCTGTTGTTAAAAACGCGCTTATGGTATAGTTAGCGGTTTTAAACACTAGGATTAATATAAATGGCTAAAGAAGATCAGATTGAAATGGAAGGGAAGGTGATCGATACGCTTCCAAATACCATGTTTCGCGTCGAACTGGAAAATGGTCATGTTGTGACTGCACATATCTCAGGAAAAATGCGTAAGCATTACATCCGAATTCTTACCGGTGACAGCGTTAAAGTTGAAATGACGCCTTACGATTTATCTAAAGGTCGTATTACATTCCGTATGCGCTGATCCCGAAAGCAACGGGATCAGCGTAAGATTCTTGAAGTTATTCCATTGTATTAAAAGTTGGCTTCAGGAACGATAAATTCAACGCTTTCTATAGCGAAGTTCAGCTCATTATCTTTCACGAAAATTCGCACATGCCCACCGTGCGCTAATTCACCAAACAGTAAGTCATTAGCCAAAGGTTTTTTGATTTTCTCTTGTATGAGTCGCGCCATCGGTCTGGCTCCCATTTTTGGATCGCAACCATTTTCTGCCAGCCATAAACGGGCATCAACATCTAATGCTAATGTTACATGTTTGTCTGCCAGTAAAGCTTCCAATTCAAAAATGAATTTATCGACCACATGGCCGACGATGGCAATATCTAATGGTTTGAATTGAATAATGGCATCAAGACGGTTACGGAATTCCGGGGAGAAGCCTTTTTCGATCACTTTCATGCTGTCGCTGGCATGATCCTGTTGGGTAAAGCCAATAGAGGCACGACTGCCTTCTTCAGCTCCGGCATTGGTTGTCATTACTAAAATAATGTTACGGAAATCTGCTTTGCGACCGTTATTATCGGTCAAAGAGCCATGATCCATAACCTGTAATAACAAGTTAAATACGTCGGGATGGGCTTTTTCCAGTTCATCCAGTAACAACACTGCATGAGGATGCTTGGTCACCTGTTCAGTTAGCAATCCGCCCTGATCAAATCCTACATAGCCTGGAGGCGCACCTATCAGCCTGGAAACGGTATGTCGCTCCATATATTCAGACATATCGAAACGAATCAGTTCAACGCCCAGAACCTTGGCCAGTTGACGTGTCACTTCAGTTTTTCCAACCCCGGTTGGGCCTGAAAAAAGAAAAGAACCAATCGTCTTTTGTGTATCTCTAAGTCCTGCACGCGATAACTTTATGGCAGAAGCTAGCGCTGAAATGGCTTCGTCCTGTCCAAAAACCAGCATTTTCAGATTTTTTTCAAGATTGCTCAATTTGTCAATATCGTTGGAAGATACTGATTTGGCGGGCACTCTGGCAATTTTTGAGACTATTTCTTCTATTTCGGCGACATCAATGAGTTGTTTTCGATCAATTTCTGCTGTCATGCGTTGTTTTGCACCGGCTTCATCAATGACGTCGATGGCTTTATCGGGCAAATGACGGTCGGTAATATAACGATCTGATAGCTCTGCTGCAACGCGTAAGGCTTCAGAGGAATATTTTACATCATGATGTTCTTCGTAGCGGGATTTAAGTCCTTTTAAAATCAATATGGTGTCTTCAACAGAAGGTTCAAGCACATCAATTTTTTGAAAACGTCTTGCCAGAGCGTGATCTTTTTCAAATACGCCGCGATATTCCTGATATGTTGTAGAGCCGATACAGCGCAATTGGCCAGAAGCCAGCGCTGGTTTAATAAGATTTGAAGCATCCATAACGCCACCAGAAGCGGAGCCTGCTCCGATGATGGTGTGTATTTCATCAATAAACAGGATCGAATCAGGTTCCTTGTTAAGTTGGCTCAACAAGGCTTTAAGTCGTTTTTCAAAATCGCCCCGGTATTTGGTTCCTGCAACTAAGGCACCTAAATCGAGTGAGAAAATGACGCTATTCATTAATACATCAGGCACTTGTTCTTCGACGATTCTTTTCGCCAAACCCTCGGCAATAGCGGTTTTACCTACACCGGCTTCACCAACCAGTAACGGATTGTTTTTACGGCGACGGCAAAGTGTCTGAATAGTTCTTTCAATCTCTGCGTCTCTGCCTATTAAGGGGTCAATTCGACCTTTCAGCGCTTCTTCATTGAGATTTGTGGCGTATTTATCTAAAGGACTGCCGGTAATTTCAGTATCGATATTGCCAGTATCTGGCAATTCATTATTGGACGGGTCATTTTCAGGGTCAATTTTTGAAATGCCATGTGCCAGATAGTTAACTACGTCCAGTCTTGAAATATCTTGTTTATTTAACAGATATACAGCATGGGAGTCCTGTTCACTGAATAAGGCTACAAATAAATTCGCCCCCGAAACTTCTTTTTTGTCAGAGGCCTGCACATGAAAAACGGCACGTTGGAGAACTCTTTGGAATCCCAGTGTAGGTTGTGTTTCGCGTTGGACGCCCATAGGGATCAGCGATGTGGTTTCATCAATAAATTGAGTCAACTGGCCTCGCAACATTTTTATGTCGCAGCCGCAAGCTATCAGAATCGACTGGGCAGATTCATTCTCGAGCAATGCCAGCAGTAAATGTTCAACGGTGATAAATTCATGCCGTTTATCATGTGCATTTTTAAAGGCATTATTTAATGTGATTTCTAGCTCTTTACTTAACATATTCTCTCCAGCCTAAACTTCTTCCATCGAACACATCAACGGATGCTGATGCTCTCGTGAATAATCATTAACTATATATACTTTGGTTTCAGCCACATCTTTAGAATAGGTTCCGCACACACCAATCCCTTTTGTATGTATTTGCAGCATTACCTGTGTAGCCGTTTCTTCAGGCATGGCAAAAAAATTCATTAAAATCTCTATTACAAAATCCATGGGCGTAAAGTCGTCATTTAAGAGTATCACCTTAAATAATGACGGGTTTTTCAGTTTAGGCGCTGCTTCCTGAATGGCCAGGTCGCCGTCGTTATCTTTAATAGGATTAAAATCTGACATAATTGAAATAATAAAAAATTTTATACCTCTAACATAGTGCCAATTCTGGCAAATTTCAATACATATGTTAGCAACAAAATAAACATGTTACATGAGAATATTTATTAAGGGCTTCGTAAGGACGAATGACCGCCTTTTTTTACCAGCATAATCTTGGCAAATCTAGTAAAATATGTAATTTGATGTTGGAGTTTTGCAATGGTTTGGAAGCCACACGTTACAGTTGCCGCCGTTATTGAACTAGACCAGCGTTTTTTGTTTGTAGAGGAAGAAACGTCCAGTGGCCTTCAATTCAATCAACCTGCAGGGCATCTTGAAGCTGGTGAAGATTTAATTGCTGCCATTAAGCGAGAAGTATTGGAAGAAACCGCCTGGCAGTTTGAACCCGAGTATATTATCTCAGTTCAGCTTTGGCGAAAAAATCCTGATTTCCCCAGCTTTGTCCGGATATGTTTTGCCGGTCGGACCTATGCGCATAATCCTGAACAAAAACTTGATGAAGGCATAGTTGCTACCCATTGGTTAACGCGCGATGAAATTGTAGCGGAGCAGCATCGTTTGCGCAGTCCGTTAGTATTAATCAGTATCGACGAGTATCTGAGCGGACAGCGCCATCCTTTATCCTTGCTTAAATCATTTATTGACCATGAGTAAAAAAATAATTGTCGGCATGTCAGGCGGTGTCGATTCCTCAGTTACGGCGTTGTTACTGTTAGAACAAGGTCATCAAGTCACCGGTTTGTTCATGAAAAACTGGGAAGAAGACGATGGTACTGAGCAGTGCACAGCGATGGAAGATCTTGCTGATGCCCAACAGGTTTGCGATAAATTAGGTATAGAATTAAAAACCGTTAATTTTGCCGCTGAATACTGGGATGAAGTCTTTGAAGTATTCCTGGCTGAGTTTAAAGCGGGTCGCACCCCGAATCCTGATATTCTTTGCAATAAACACGTTAAATTTAAAGCGTTTTTAAATTATGCAATTGAAGATTTAGGTGCTGAATATATTGCCACAGGTCACTATGCCAGAGTGTCATCCAATCAGAATGGAGAACATTTTCTGTTAAAAGGTTTAGATCCTAATAAAGAACAAAGTTATTTTCTTTATACCCTGGGACAAAAACAGTTGGCACGCACTTTGTTTCCGATAGGTCATTTACATAAACCGGAAATTCGCGCAATGGCCGATAAAGCCGGTTTTGCTAATAGCCGTAAAAAAGACAGTACCGGTATTTGTTTTATTGGCGAGCGTAAATTTACTGAATTTCTGCAACGCTATTTGCCCACTCAACCCGGCGAAATGCAAACACCTGAAGGCCAAATTATTGGTAAGCATCATGGTTTGATGTATTACACGTTTGGTCAACGCCAGGGTCTGGGAATAGGTGGGGTTAAAAATGCCCCGGATGAACCCTGGTATGTGCTGGAAAAAGATTTGGATAATAATATTCTGATCGTTGGGCAAGGTCATGATCATCCCTTGATGTTGCATAATACTCTCGAAGCCAGTCAATTGGACTGGTGCAATAACCGCCCTTTGACAGACGCTTTAAACTGTAAGGCCAAAACCCGTTATCGTCAGGCTGATCAGGCTTGTTATTTGGAGCCGATAGGTGCTGATCGTTGCAAAGTGACTTTTGTTCAGCCGCAACGGGCGATTACACCGGGGCAGTCTGTCGTTTTTTATGACGGCGACATTTGCCTTGGTGGCGGTATCATTGAATCAAAAGCAAACGAATAATAACAAACACTTAAACACCCGGATTAATAAATGACAAATTTTGCACTTACCGCTATTTCCCCGATTGATGGCCGTTACGCAGACAAAGTTGAAAAACTGCGTCCTATTTTTAGTGAATATGGGCTGATTCGTTATCGCGTCCTCGTCGAAGTGCGCTGGTTACAGGCTTTGGCCAGACATACTTTGATTGTCGAAGTCAGTCCGTTTAGCGATGCGGCAACGCAGTTGTTAAACAACATCGTCAGCGATTTTTCAGAAGATGATGCGCAACGCGTTAAGGACATAGAAAAAACGACTAATCACGATGTCAAAGCGGTTGAATATTTACTGAAAGAAAAAATTGCCGGTTGTGCAGAGCTTGAAAAAATCAGTGAATTTATTCATTTTGCCTGCACGTCTGAGGATATTAACAATCTTTCATATGCCTTAATGCTTAAAGAAGGTCGGGAAGTCATTGTTGCGCAAATCGCTGATTGCATAGCAGCACTAAAAACCATTGCCTTGGAAACCGCCGATCAACCTATGTTATCGCGGACGCATGGTCAGTCTGCGACACCGACCACGACGGGCAAGGAATTTGCCAATGTCGCGGCACGCATGTCGCGTCAGCAAGCTCAGTTACAAGCAGTTGCTTTGCTAGGGAAAATAAATGGCGCTGTGGGTAATTATAATGCCCATTGTGTCGCTTATCCGGATGTCGATTGGGCAGAGTTTGCCCAGCAGTTTGTTGAATCCTTGGGGTTACAATTTAATCCTTATACCATCCAGATTGAACCGCATGATTATATTGCGGAGTATTTTCACGCATTGGCCCGTTTTAATACCATTTTGCTGGATTTTGACCGTGATATCTGGAGCTATATTTCTCTGGGTTATTTCAAGCAAAAAACCATTGCCGGTGAAATTGGATCCTCAACCATGCCGCACAAAGTCAATCCAATTGATTTTGAAAACTCGGAAGGCAACTTAGGCATTGCCAATGCTTTATTCGGTTTTCTGGCCGAAAAATTGCCCGTGTCACGTTGGCAGCGGGATTTAACCGATTCGACGGTATTGAGAAACATCGGTGTGGGCATCGCTCATACCAGCATCGCCATTCAGGCGAGTTTAAAAGGTATTTCCAAGTTACAGCTTAATGTCGAAGCGATTGAAGCGGATCTTGATGCCAATTGGGAAGTTTTGGCTGAACCTATCCAAACCGTGATGCGTCGATATGGCATTGAAAAACCTTACGAGAAATTAAAAGAACTGACTCGTGGTCAACGCATTACGCCAGATCAAATGCAGGCTTTCATTGAAACACTTGAAATTCCCGTGGAAGCCAAAGCTATTTTACTGGAACTGACGCCACGCAGTTATACAGGCTATGCAACAAAACTGGCTAATGAGATATAAAACCTTCTGCGCACATTGCTAGCAATAAAGAGCCAATCTTGGCTGTGAATCTTCGCTTTAAAAGTTATAGAAAGTGAACTTTTAAAGCGGCTTTAAGTTTTCGCATCGCATAAATTTGGTACATATTCATGCGATAAAACTAAAAAAACACTCCAGTTAATTTTTTAAACCTGCTTTTCGTATGGAAATTACCTATAGTAATCAACGGTGCTATTGGATTTTGTTTTTTTGCTCCAGCGAAATATCTAAATATTGCAAAATAAATTACATAATGGTAAAAATACAATTGTTGGTTCTGACGAAGTTTTATAAGCGTGGTACTGACAAGTTAATAATATAAACATTTATTCCAAAAAAATAATTAATGAGGAGATGATTATGAAAAAAATCGCATCAATAAGCGCAGGTTTATTACTTCTTTTAAGTACAAATGTTTTCGCTGAAGATTATGCGGCGTCCGCTTTAGAACACGCCAATTCAGCAGTAGTTCACGGCAAAGCAGGTCATGCGCCCGTGCTGGTTGAGCACGCAAAGGCAAGTCTGGATCAAGCCTTGGCTGCTTCAATAGCGGCGAAAGGAATCTCAAAAAATCATATCAATGCAGCCGCAAAAGAGTTGCAGGAGTCTATCGATCAGGGTGGATTGGGGCAGACAGATGCTGCTACCAAACATGCTGAAGCAGCGGTAGAACATCTTAAAGCCAGCAAAAACAAATCATAAAAGCCGGTTAAAAAGAAGGGGCGGGGAACTGCCCCTTTTTAATATATTTAAAAATGTTCACTATGATCAAATCAATTGATGGCTTATATCTTATGCCACCACTGTCAGTTACAAATCCGGTCCAAATTCTAATTTCTATTTAGTCGTAAATTTGCTAAGGCTATTGATTAATACCTCCAAAGCCTTGTCAGTCTCGGTATCAATAATTATTGCGTCGATTCGTTCTTGCCTGGACAGCGGTTCGGCTGATTTTATTTGCTGATAAAGCACTTTTACGGTCGCTTCCGAAGCATCATTTTGACGTTGTTCAATACGCCTGCCTAATTCCGCCTCAGAAGCTTCAAATGAAATAATTTGAAAAGGCACCTTACAGTCAGTTGCCAGTTGTTTAAATATTTCCCGTTGCGATGACTTAAGAAAACAGGCATCAACAATAACCGGAAAACTGGCTTCAAGTATGACTTTTGCCAGTTCTTTAAGATGTAGATAAGTTTCTACATTAGCCTGCGTGCTATATATTCCAACGTCTATGTTGCTGTCAGTTTGCGCTAAGGGTTGGTGGCGAAATAATCTTTTTCTCTCGATATCCGAGCGTAGTTGGAATGCTCCGAGTCTTTCACTCAGTTGGCTGGAAATTATTGATTTCCCCGAACCTGAATAGCCATGAGTGATGATCAGGAACGCCGGGTCAGGTTTGCTAAAGTGCTCGGCCAGATCGGCGTAAGTTTGGTAATCATCACTTAATTTTTTGGATGCGGCCAGATCATCAATTTGCTGTGTTTGGCGCAACAAGGTGACTTTGGCTCTTACAAGAGCACGGTAAACCAGGTAATAGGGCAGCAAGGACAGCCCATTGTAATCACCGGTATTTTGTAAATAGCGATTAAGAAAACGATAGGCGTATTGTTTATAACCAAAATACAGAAGGTCAATAAACAGAAACGCGACTTCACTAATAACATCGATCCAGCGCAGTAGGGGGTTAAATTCAATACAATCGAACAGAATAACCCTGTCGTTTAGCAGCGTCATATTGCCCAGATGTAAATCGCCATGACATTCGCGGATATAACCTTGCTGTTTACGTAGTTGCATGAAAACAGCTAGTTTATGGGATTCAGACTCGTCCCATTCCTGAAGGCGCTGTAGTTGTAGTTTTTGATTTATATCGGTTAACAAGGGCCTGATCTGGTCAAAGTTTTCGATAAACCAATAATTGATGTCCGAACCCTCGCCATAAGGAGTGTCTAGGTCCGCATGCGCTATGGAGCCATGGAAATGGGCGATGCTCTCAGTAAGTTGGTCTAATTCCTCGGTAGTCAGTTGCCCTTGCTTGGCATATTCAGCCAGCAAGTGTCTTGCGGGAAATTGGATCATTTTGACCGCGTATTCCAGAGCCAAACCCTCGCCGCCTAATTGGGGATGAGCAACGGTTCCGGTTATCGGTACAACATCAAGATAAAGGTCAGCGGCCAGGCGCTGGTTGAGTCTGAGTTCTTCATGACAGCAATGTCGGCGCTGTTCGAGCGAGGAAAAATCCAGAAAACCAAAGTTAACCGGTTTTTTTATTTTGTAAGCATATTGCCCGCTGAGCACTACCCAGGAAATGTGTGTTTCAATAAGACTATAGCCATTAAGTTCACATAATGTCTTGATGAGAGTGGTACTTGAATCCAACGCATTATTGCTCATAGTCGTAATTATCGGCAGCAGTGAGGGTCTGATGGTATTACGATTTCTGCTTTAGACGCAATGTCGGATCGGTTTTACTCGGTTGATATTTTTGCCAGCGTTAAAATAAAGTCGGTTTCGATTTCGAGAGCCACTTCATCTTTAATGGCTTTCTGAACGGTTTCATTGGCACGCCAGGCAAAGGGCGTCATGGTCAGTAGTGCAATTCTTTCCTGAGGTGTCGGCGTAATTTTATAACTGATGCGTTGCGTATTAAGCATGGTAAAGCCTTGTGGCAACTGATTTTCCAGGATATGTTCCTGGGCATTGGCATAAATAAATTCTTTAAGTTGCCAGAGATGTCTCGGTCCTGGCGTTACCATTAATAAAAGCCCCGAAGTTTTCAGCACTCGCTTGAGTTCTTGTTCATTTGACGGAGCAAATATCTTTAGCACCATATCAAAATAGTGATCGCTATATGGCAGGCGATTTGAACTGGCAACAACGAAACTGGCATTGGTATGTTTTTTTGCAGCAGCAACAATGGCGAATTTTGAGATGTCCAGGCCATGCTGCAGCATTTTATGTGTACAAAGACTTTCGATTTTTCGGCTGTAGTAGCCTTCACCGCAGCCAAGATCCAAGAGCTGATCGGGTTTATTTACCTCAATGAACATCGATAACACTTTTGCCAGGGGTTCGTAATAGCCAGCTTCTAAAAACTCTCGTCGGGATTGCATCATGGCCTTGTTATCGCCAGGATCATTAGAGTGTTTATACTGCACCGGTAATAAATTTAAATAACCTTCTTTTGCAAGATCGAAGTGATGGTTATTTTGGCAAGCGTAGGATTTGGTCGATGGTGTCAGTTGAAGTAAAGCACCGCAAACTGGGCATAAATAGCAGGGCAGGGAAGTCGTATTTTGAAGCATGGCAACAGGCAATGCGGTCTTTATTCGAGATAAAGCAGGAGAAAATCGGGATGTTTACACGGAACTTATAAAAGTGAACAGGATCAACCGGAGTCAATCCTGTTCGCTTTAAAAAACAGATCTAATGATTAGATTGTTTTGAAGAAACCTATTGCTTTGTTCAATTCAGCTGTAGCTTTTGCTTCATCAGCACTTTTGCCAATGATTTGTGCTTTAATCAAGCTTGCAAGACCTTGTTTTACAGCTTCTTCGTGTCCGACGATTTCATCAGAAGCGCCACGAGCCGCTTTTTCATGAATATAAGCAGCATTAAAATCGTGTTTTACGATTTCAGCAATAGCTTGTTCAATATGTGAAATAGCGCGTGCAGCTGGATCTTCGGCCAAAGCAACTGTGCTAGCACCTAAAGAAAGAGCCATAGAAAGTGTAAGTACTGTTTTTTTAATTAAGTTCATAGTCAATTGATAATGATGTTCGGAGGAAAATTCCAGATGGAACCTGTGAAGAAATTATTGAAAAAGCACTGCCCTTTCGAGGGGTATCATATACGATTATCGATTTTCTCCTACAGGCAATTGCAATTTAAACGCCCAAAATGGTGCCATAAAGAATAAACATCTTTTAGGTTTCTGTATTTATTGGTTATTATTAAATTGCAGAGAGAATAAAGTCAGTGCAAGCACGGTAAGCATTAACTCACTAATTGAGCAATTAACTACGCTAAACCCGGAATATTAAAGTTATAGTTCTTAATCCTGTTACTTTATGGCCAGACAGATTAAGGTTAGCGCTAAAATCAAATTTTAATTCACCCAAGCTGGACTATTTTATGAATAACACCCAAGAAGCTCGCCCCCCCTTTCCTCCTTTTACCCGTGAGACGGCATCCCAAAAAGTACGTATGGCCGAAGATGGTTGGAACAATCGTGATCCTCAGCGTGTCGCCCTGGCTTACACTATTGATAGTGTGTGGCGAAATCGTGCTGAATTTCCGGTTGGTCGCGAGCAAATCATAGCGTTTCTTACCCAAAAATGGGCAAAAGAACATGAGTATCGCCTGATCAAAGAACTCTGGGCTTTTGACGGCAATCATATTGCCGTTCGTTTTGCTTATGAATGGCACAACGATAACAATGAATGGTTCCGTTCTTACGGCAATGAAAACTGGGAATTCGACCAAAACGGTTTGATGCAGCGTCGTTACGCAAGTATTAATGATTTATCTATTCAAGAAACTGACCGCAAATTTCATTGGTCGCAAGGTCGTCGACCAGATGAACATCCCGGTTTAAGCGACTTGGGTTTGTAATTTATTTAAGTGATGGATTTTAATGGTTTAAAAGAAAGCGTTTATACGTCGCCTGCATTTGTCATTGATGAAGTAGAGGTCACAAGAACCCTTGAAATTTTGGCCGATCTCAGAAACCAGTGTGGCGTTAAAGTTTTATATTCGATCAAGGCCTTGCCACTAAAGGCAATTCTGGACTTGGCAAAGCCTTATGTTGATGGCTTTTCAGTCAGTTCCTTATTTGAAGCGCGATTGGCTGACGAAGCGCTTCGTCAAGGTGCGAAACAGGTTTTGCCGGGGCAGGGCGGTATTCATTTGACTACCCCCGGCCTTAGAGCGGATGAACTGCAAGAGTTGGCTACGCTGTGTTCGCATATCAGTTTTAATTCCGTATCCCAGTATCAACGTTTTGGGGAAGTGGCTCAGGAACAGTCTTCTATCGGTTTGAGGGTTAACCCCAAGTTGTCTTTTTTAAATGACGAGCGTTTTGATCCGTGCCGACAGCAATCCAAGTTAGGTGTTGCTCTTTCGGAAATTACTCATCTGGAACAAGTTCAGGGATTGCATGTTCATAATATTTTCTCGGCTACCGATTTTACGCCACTCCTTAAAACGATCGATAAACTAAAACAGCATCTGGGGCCAAGATTGGCTGAACTGGAGTGGCTGAATATCGGTGGAGGCTATTTGTTTAATCAAATTAAAGATCATCAACCTTTTGTGGAGTTGGTGACAAAGCTGAAACACGATTATGGATTGGAAGTTTATATCGAGCCGGGCAAAGCTATTGTTGGTCAAGCCGGCTATTTAGTCGCGACAGTGCTTGATAGTTTTGTTAGCGACGGTGCCAACATGGTTGTTTTGGATACT
The DNA here is from genome assembly GCA_903832775.1 of uncultured Methylobacter sp. Classification (GTDB taxonomy): domain Bacteria; phylum Pseudomonadota; class Gammaproteobacteria; order Methylococcales; family Methylomonadaceae; genus Methylobacter_A. Next base: position 41,846 of record CAILCX010000176.1, read on the forward strand.
TCTATTAACCATAATCCTGAAGTTTTTGAATACCAACGTCAGCCTGAATTACACGAACACGATCCCACTGCAAGTTATACAGCGACTTTGGCGGGCTGTACTTGTCTGGCTGGCGATATTTTTGGACGGTATCAGTTTAAAAATCCCCTGGCAATTGGCGATAAAGTCGTTTTCAAAAATGTTGGTGCCTATTCTTTAATTAAAGCTAATCGTTTTAATGGCTATAACCTTCCCGATATTTACCTCAGCCATTCGTTTAGCGTAAAAAAATTAAAACAGTTTGCTTATGAGGATTATCGACGGCAATGGTTACCTGAGTATTTATAAAAATGAGTTGTGTGCTAAACGCAACAGATTTGCCGGGTTGTGACATAAATGACTAGAATCATTAAGAAATGTAAATATACCAACAAATTCAATCATCTATTATCATAGGGTTTAAATTTGACAATGATTGCTACCTTAAATTAAGCTTAAACAAACTTAAAAAATGTAATTAAACTTTCTATTGAGTCATATTTATGAAAAATTTATTTAATTTGTTGCTTAAAACTCTCAGTGCAATGTGTTTTACGATGTTTTGTTTATCCGCTCATGCAGAAGTTGATGCGGATGGCGCTAAAGACTTTGCCAAACAAAATAATTGTTTCAGATGCCATGGTGTCGATAAAGATAAAGACGGTCCTGCATTTACCAAGAGTGCCGCAAAGTTCAAAGCCGATCCTAAAGGCGAAGAAAAACTGTTACACCATCTTACTTCAGGCGAAAAAGCCAAGTTCCCTGACGGTCATGAAGAAGATCACATGATCTTAAAATCGGACGACCAAAGTAAAATCAAAAATCTGGTTGACTGGATTTTGTCTTTATAAGTCTCAGTTATCTTGAAGATCCATTTTTTGTCTTCAATTCAATCATTTCAATTCATCCGGATCGGGTTGGAACCTTGGGCAACCACTCAAGTAGCTTCAACCCACCGTTTAAAACGTTAACTATCTCACCGGTTTGGTAGCATAAATTTTCTATGTGCCTTATCTTGCCCTGGCTTTACTTGTGAGCCATAAGACTTACTGGACAATTGTCTAATGAATATATTACTAAAAATAATCCTCCTGTTTGGACTTTTAACGATGTCTGTCTACGCTGAAAACACAGCGGCTCCAGTAAAAGCACCTACAGCAAAGCCATCCGATTCTTTGAACAAAGATTCTGCCTGTACCAAGTGTCACGATGAAAACGAAAGCAAACCCATTTTGGCGATTGCCCAGACCGCACATGGCAACAAAGCCGATTCACGCACGCCTTCCTGTCAGTCTTGTCATGGCGAGAGTGAAAAACATATGAGCAATAAAACCGTTGCTCCCGATGTTATTTTTGGCCTGAAGAAAGGCGCTTTTTCGCCAAATGAAGCCAAAGATCAGAATACGGCGTGTTTGACTTGTCACGACAAAGACCAAAAACGTACTCATTGGCAAGGTGGTGCTCACCAGGTCGCTGACGTAGCCTGTACCTCGTGCCACGTAACGCATACCGCCCATGACAAGGTACGTGACAAACAGACGCAACCCGAAGTTTGTTTTACCTGTCACAAAGATCAACGTGCGCAAGTTAAAAAGTTTTCGCATCATCCGATAGGCGAAGGCAAAGTCGCTTGTGCTGATTGCCATAATCCGCATGGTTCAGCCGGTCCAAAAATGCTGGTTAAAAATACCGTTACCGAAACCTGCTACACCTGTCATGCGGAAAAACGCGGACCGTTGTTGTGGGAACATCAGCCAGTAACAGAAGATTGTACCAATTGCCATACGCCACATGGTTCTAATATTACACCGTTGTTGAAGTCACGGGCCCCATTCTTGTGTCAGGAGTGTCATGATGGTCCGCATGCTAGTAGAAGTCCAGTTGCAGAAAGTGCTGAAGGTATTCAAGGTGGTGCTACTAGCGCTAGTGCGAACACTACGGGTAGAGCTTGTATGAATTGCCATAGCATGGTGCATGGTTCGAATGATCCTGCCGGCGCACTTTTGCATCGCTAAACTGTATTAGGAGACACTCATGAAAACTCAAGATAAAGAAATGAAAGTCAGTGTTTTGGCTTTAGCGGTGCGTTGCGCATTGATGGCAGCGGTTACTTTCCCGTTGGTTGCTCAGGCAGATGATGATGCGTATGCCTTGACCCATCCGACTAATATGGTTGATTTTGGTGCCTTGTATTCCAGTCAAAGTTCGGCCAAGTTCGGTGAATATAATGGTCTGAACGAAGAAGGCTTTTATGGTTTGGGCGGTTTTGATGTGCGCGGCGGCAAAGGCTACGATAGTGCAAATAGTGCCTTACGTTGGAAACTAAACGGAACTAACCTTGGCACTACTTCCCGTAATTTGGGGGCCTCAATTAGCGAGCAGGGTAAATGGAAGATAAACCTGGGTTATGACGAATTGCAACATAACATAACCGATACTTATCAAACTCCTTTTCAAGAAGATAGAGGTGGAAATAATTTTACCCTTCCTGCTAATTTTGGCAAACCTGCTGGTACAGTCCTTACTAATACAAATAATTTAGGTGCATCTAGGTTAAATGCGTTCCATACTGAAAAGGAGTACACCACACGCAGGAACTCCTCTCTTGGAACTTCCTATACATTCGGAGAGCAATTAAGTGCACAGATTGATTATAATCATCTAGAACAGTCTGGTGCCAAGCTTATAGGCACTGGGGCACAAGGAGGTATAAATCTCGCTGGAACTAGTACAGGTAAAGCCGAAGCAGTTAATATCCTGTTTAACCCTACCAGTTACAGTACGGATAATATAACTGCAGCTCTGAATTGGAAAGGTGAAAAGGCTCATCTAAGCGGAGGTTACTATGGATCCATCTTTCATGATGATTATAACAGTTTGAGTTGGCAAAATGGGGTAGCCAGCGCTGCCTCCACTTGTACGGGGTCAGGTTGCTTTACAAATAACACTATGAGTACCGCTCCGAGTAATAGTTTGCACCAAGCGAATCTCTCCGGTGGATATGATTTTTCATCTGCCACGAAGTTGGTTGGCGGTTTTTCTTACGGTTATAACACACAAAACTCCAGTTTCGCACCAACCCTCATACCACAAGCAAGTGGAATTGCATCTAGTATGATGTGGGGGAGCGGATATCCATCGTCGCTGAATGGAGTTGTGGAGACTACGCATGGCGACTTAAAACTAACCAATCAAAGTATAAAGGATTTGACTTTAAGCGCCGGATTTAAATTCAATGAGCGTGACAATAGCACGGATTCTTCTATCTACCGTTATAAAGCCATCAACGATGCTAATGCAGCAATCCAAACTGCAGTTCCTGTTACAAATTACACTGGAATTAATACACCGTATAGCAACAGAAAAACACAATATGAAGTAGCCGCTGCTTATCGTCTGACCAATGCACAGAATCTGCGTTTAGCCTATGAGCGTGAAGATATCAAACGTTGGTGTAATGGTGTGATAGGCGGTGCTCAATGTATTTCAAGTCCAACCAGTGAGGAGGATAAAGTTGGTTTAACCTATCGTTTAAAAGTGTTTAATGATGTAAATTTTAATGCTGGCTATAGTTATGCCAAGCGTAACGCGCACTTTGATCATAATTTCCTTGCTAATGATGGAAATCGATCAATCACAAGCGTTGGAGGGTCTCATTCGGTTCTTAACGGAGCTGATTTGATTGGTTTCGTAGCGTATCCTTATGCTAATCGTAATCAGAATCTGGGTAAAGCTGGCATCAATTGGCAACTTACCCAAAAGATTGATTTTGGTGTGAATGGAAATTACAAATATGACGATTACGATGCAATGTTAGGTGTCCAGAATGGGCACTCGGCGGGTGTAAGTGTGGATGCTGCTTATAATTATGAAGAAAACAGTAGCGTTTCTGCCTATTGGAGTTGGCAAAATGGGAAGAGAAATTTGCGCAATGGAACTGGGCCAAGTAATACGACTGCCAACGTATCAAATATTGGTATATGGACCAATCAGCTTGAGGATAACAGTAACACCGTCGGCTTACTTACCCGGAATGGTGGTTTGCTAGGTGGCAAACTGGAAGTTATAGGTGATTTTTCTTATGCTCTTGACTCTTCAGCCTATTCAACTCAAGTTCCCTATCTTTCAACATGCAGCGCAGCAACTACACTTAGTTGTGGAAATGTGTCACCAATTAAGAACGAGTTGATTAGTCTAAAACTTACCGGTAACTATAAAGTCCATAAAAATGGAAAAGTGGCTTTGGCTTACATATATCAGAAATTAAATAGCAATGACTATTTTTATAATGGTCAGCAGTATGGTTACACGCCAAGCACTCTTGTGCCGACCAACTTACAGCCTCAGGATTATACGGTTAATGTAGTCGCGCTGTCTTACAGTTTGGCGTTCTAGTCAAAAAAACAGCCTTACTTTGTGGGAGCGACGTCTACGTCGCGACGTAGGCGTCGCTCCCACAAAGTTACGCTACTACGAAGTACAAAGCTATACTTGCAGTAACACACTATATATCAACAACTTTCAGGCGAAAAAATAAATGATCGAACCACGGGATGATTTAACCTTAGGCAAACTTTCTTTGACTTACCGGGTGTTGTTTACCGGCTTTTTACTGGTGATCGGTTTGGGCTTGTGTATGGCCGGTGCCCAGATCATGTTGACCCATGGCAAGGCTGACGGCAAGGCCGGCTTGTCGATGGACGATATTGTTTACAGCTATTACGGTAACCGTTCCGGTTCCAAACTTGAGTCCGCGTTAACCGGCAAAATGAAAGACAAAGCACCGGCTGACGTTAATTTTATGTTGATTAAATGGGTGCGTGAGGATGCACCGGCTGCGGAATGGAGCAAAGTCGGGCCTTTATTGGAAAAGCATTGTGCAAATTGCCATGATTCGGAATCGGGTTTACCGGAAGTAGCCAAACTTGAAGTAGCAAAAGGTATGGCCGAAATCGATCATGGTGCCAGCATCGCCTCGTTGACAAGGGTTTCTCATATCCATTTATTTGGCATTAGTTTTATCTTTTTGTTTGTCGGCTGGATTTTCGGCATGGCAGAGTTTGATCAACGCTGGAAAGTGATTTTAATTTCTACCCCTTTTGCCTTTCTGGTATTGGATGTCGCTTCCTGGTGGCTGACCAAATTCTGGCCCGAATGCGCCTGGTTTACCATGATCGGCGGTTTAGGTTACAGCCTGGCGGCGATGGTGATGTTTGCCACTTCTTTTGCCCAAATGTGGTTGCCGCGCTGGACCAAGAAATAATATTAAGCCCATTTTCAGCTTGCGCATGATGGAAGAAGTGTTTGACTGATCATTAAGATTCGATTAGTTTAAAAATAGATTATTAACTAAAGCAGGTACTTTCCATTATGAGCATAACCGAACTTCATAAGTTACCTAACATTGAAAAGCTTAAGATCATCGGAGAACTTTGGGGCGATTTGGTAGTTGATGAAGACAATTTTCCTTGTTTGTCCTGGCATGAAAATGAACTCAAATTGACTGAAGAAAATTTTTTAGCCGGTAACGTCGAAATATTGGATTGGCAGCAAGCCAAGAAAGAGTTGCGTTTAAAATTTGAATGAAAGTCCATGTTCTTCGATCAGCCGTCAATTATCTCGCAAAAGCCCGTAAATTTTATGATCGCCAGGAAGCAGGGATTGGTGATTATTTTTTTGACAGTTTTTTTTCTGAAATAGATTCACTGGTTCTTTTTGGTGGGATTCATTCAGTTCATTTCGGTTTTCACCGTCTTCTGGCAAAGCGGTTTCCCTACGCAATTTATTACAAGGTTCGAAATGGTGAAGCTATCGTATTTCGTGTGCTTGATTGCAGGCACGATCCAAATCGACTTCGTGTGATTTTTGAAGCTATTAAATAAAGGCAAGCGAAATTTTATAAAGGGGAAGTCCACTTTAAATCTACTTGCAGTACATAAATAATCACCAACCACTTTAGGAACACTATCTCTATGGCTTTACCTCCACTAACCAAACGTGAACAAGTACGCGAATCAGCTTTTAGCACGGTTTGGTCTGAACAACTAAATGATGCGTTTAAAAACATTGCACCTTATTATGACCGTGGCAATCAGGTCGCCAGCTTGGGTTGCTGGAACTGGTTTTTACGTACCTTTATGTCGATGATTGAAGTACAGCCAAATCAGCGCGTACTTGATGTCTGTGCTGGCACCAATGCGATAGGCATAGCTTTGCTTAAACGTGAACCAACATTGGAAATCAACGCTGTTGATCGTAGTGTCGATATGCAGGAAGTAGGTCGTCAACGGGCTGAGAAATTAGGTTTCAAGATTAATAGCACGATTGCTGATGTTCATACTTTACCTTTTCCCGATAACCATTTTGATGTGGTGACCTTGCAATTTGCCTCGCGTCATTTAAAAATCGCCCACATGTTCGGCGAGATTAATCGCGTTTTAAAACCTGGTGGACATTTTTATCATTGCGATATGTTACGACCCAGCAATAAAGTTGTAGAAAAAGTTTATTACGCTTATTTACGCTTGTGTCTGAGCGGTACGGGTTTGCTGTTTCGCAGCAGTCCTGAGGCCTACAATTTGATTCAGTATTTTATCAGCGCGCTGGAAATTTTTTATTCAACTGAAGAGTTGTCTATTTTGCTGGAAGAACAGGGTTACACAGAAGTTTCGGCAAAAGCCATCTTTTCAGGGATGCTAGGTTGCCATAGTGCGCGTAAGCCTTTGGTGGTTTGATTTTCCAAGGCCTACAAACGATTGTGGTTAATATTGATCCCGCCTAAACGCAAATGCGAGTTTAGGCGGGATTGATTTTAAGCCGCGTAATGCGTTTCGATATAGCGTTGCACGATTTCCTGGAATTCTTCCGCAATTCTGTCGCCCTTTAAGGTAACGGTTTTTTCGCCATCTTCATAAACCGGCGCTACCGGTGTTTCACCAGTACCGGGAAGGCTGATACCGATATTGGCGCTTTTGCTTTCGCCCGGTCCATTAACCACACAGCCCATAACCGCAACTTCCATCGTTTCCACGCCGGGATATTGGGTGCGCCAGACTGGCATTTGATCGCGCAGATAACCTTGAATATCCATCGCCAGTTTTTGGAAATAATCGCTGGTGGTGCGACCGCAACCGGGGCAGGAGATAACCATCGGGGTGAACGAGCGAAAGCCCATGGTTTGGAGTATTTCCTGGCCAACGATAACTTCCTGGGTTCTGGAAGCGCCGGGTTCTGGGGTCAGGGAAATGCGAATGGTGTCGCCGATGCCTTGTTGCATCAATACCGATAAAGCGGCAGAGGAAGACACGATGCCTTTGGAGCCTATGCCGGCTTCGGTCAGTCCCAAATGCAGCGCATAATCGCAACGGCTGGACAGGTCTTGATAAATATTGATCAGTTCCTGAACATTGCTGATTTTGCAGGATAAGATAATTTGGTTTTTGCTGAGTCCAATTTCTTCGGCTTTAGCGGCGCTTTCTAGGGCGGACAAGACGATGGCTTTTCGGGTAACGGCAGCTAGGGGTTCGGGTGTTTGTAAGTTCCTGTTTTCATCGAGCAAACGGGTTAATACCGCTTGATCCAAACTGCCGCCGTTGACGCCGATACGGACTGGTTTGTTATATTGACAGGCAAATTCGATCATTTGCTGGAATTGTGGGTCACGGCTTTTACCGCGTCCTACGTTGCCGGGATTAATGCGGTATTTATCCAAGGCCTGGGCGCAGTCTGGATATTTTTCCAAGAGTTTATGGCCGTTAAAATGAAAATCGCCAACGATCGGTGTGTGGTTGCCTTTTTTGTCCAACTGGTTGCGGATTTCGGCAACAGCTTTGGCAGCTTCTTCAGAGTTGACGGTTATTCTGACCAGTTCTGAACCCGCATCAGCCAGTTCGATGATCTGGTTAACAGTAGCCAAAACATTAACGGTATCGGTATTAGTCATCGACTGAACAACGATAGGCGCGCCGCCACCGACTTTAACATCGCCGACTAAAACTTGATGAGTGATTTTTCTAAGGCTGATAGACATGTGCAAAATCTTTTTGAAAAGGTTACAGTTAACGGGAATATTGTTGTTAAATTATACGCTGATACAGCCAATTGAGTAGAGTTTAGTGTGAGGATAAATTATTTTTCTGATGTACATCTGGAGTTCGGTATGCTGGAAGTGCCGAATAATGACGCGGACATCATCGTTGCAGCAGGTGATATCGGCATTAGTACGCAAGGTTTGGAGTGGTTGAAAACGCTCAATAAACCGGTTATTTATGTGGCAGGCAATCACGAGTTTTATACTCATGACTATCAGGAAACTTTATTGTCGCTACGCAGGCAGTGCGCTGATAGCAATATTAATTTTCTTGAAAATGACTGTTTTGTTTTTCAGGGTGTGCGTTTTTTAGGTTGCACGCTATGGGCAGATTTGTTTGTAGATGGTGAAAAAAAGGCCGAGGCTTTAGGCAAGACCTTAAATGACTTCAGGAAGATTCAATTCGAGCAAAAGCCTTTTGATACGCTGGAGTTTAGTCATTTACATCAAATTTCAAAAAAGTGGCTAAAAGATGAATTAGCCCGGCCCTTTGCCGGTAAAACAGTGGTCGTAACCCATCATGCACCTTCCATGTGGAGTTGGAAAGATTCTGCTGAGGCGCTTAAGAAAATTGCCTATTGCAATGATTTAAAGTATTTTTTACATGAAAATGAAATTGAAGTCTGGTTTCATGGTCATGTTCATAGTCCGGCAGATTATCGTATTGCAGGCGCCAGAATCTTGTGTAATCCCAGAGGTTACATCGGCAAGAAACTGGTTCCCGGTTTTGATCCGAACAGGGTGGTGGATATTTAATATTAAATGGCTGTGTAAATGATAAATCCTTAAAGCTATCATTTACACATCAGTTTGAATTGTTAACTGATATTACTATCGCGACGGGGTTTTTTAATCGGGTTCTTGCAACCCATCGCGAGATCATTTATTAATTCGGCTGTCATTTAACTCCCCACTCTTGTCTGAGTTTTTGTCTGTTTAAAGCCAGCCACTGGATTGCAATGATCGGTATTGCCGAGTCTATTTCACCGTTTTCAAGCATAAGATAGGCTTCATCAAAGGATACAGTTCGTACCCAGATATCTTCATCTTCATGGTCAAGGCCATGAATACCCCCGACTGTAGTGCTATCAACCTTGCCGCAAAACAGCGTGATCCATTCGGATGACCCGCCTGGCGTGGTATAAAATTCGTTAATAACCATCAGTTGCTGAATTTCACAGCCGGCTTCTTCCAGAGATTCGCGATAGGCAACTGCTTCGGCAACTTCTCCTTCCTCGATGGCGCCGGCAACAATCTCCACCAGCCAGGCTTTATCCGCTTTTAAAATAGCGCCAGTTCTGAATTGTTCGATCAACACCACTTTGTCGGCATCCGGGTCATATAACAGTACCGCAACGCAGTTGCCGCGCCGAAATAACTCTCTGGTGATTTCAGAACTCCAGCCGCCGCCATACAAAGTGTGTTTAAGGCGGTATCGTTCAAGACGAAAAAAACCCTGGTAAATGACCTCCTTATTTAATATTTCAAACTTCTTATCCATGGTTGCCTTTGTATTCGACCTTATAAATGACACCCAGCTTGTCATCACTGATTAACAGGCTACCATTGGGCATTTCCAGTACGTCAACAGGGCGCCCAAGGACTTCATTGCTTTTGCTTAGCCAGCCGTCAATAAAGGTTTGTTCGGAAATCGGTTTGCCTTGATTAAATTTAACCAGCGCGATGCGATAACCTTGCGGCTCAGACCGGTTCCAGGAACCATGTTGTGCGACAAATAATTGCTGATGAAATTCGGCTGGAAAGTGTTTGCCACGATAAAAACGCAATCCCAGCGGAGCGCTATGAGCTTTGAATTTCCAAACCGGTGCGGTAAATTGTCGACATTTTTTATCTGAGGAATAGTCAGGATCTGGGGTGTCGCCGCCATGACAATAAGGAAAACCAAAATGCTCACCTGAAGTCGTCCATTGATTAAGTTCATCAGCTGGTAAATCATCACCCAAATAATCGCGGCCATTATCGGTAAAAAACAGGGCACTGGTTTCCGGATTCCAGTCAAAGCCTACGGAACTGCGGATGCCTCTGGCAAGTTGTTCAAAGCCGCTACCATTGGTATTTAAACGAACCAGTGAGCTGAAGATCGGTTTATCAGGTTCGCAAATATTGCAGGGTGCGCCGACTGACGTGTAGAGTTTGTTATCGGGACCGATTCGTAGATATTTCCAGCCGTGATGTTGCTCTGAAGGGAATTGATCGTATACGACAACCGCTTTGGGCGGATATGCTAACTGCTGCGTGATATGGTCGAAACGAATGATGCGGTTAACTTCGGCAACATAAAGGGTGTCATCTTTATAAGCAACACCGTTAGGCATATAGAGTTGGCTGGCAAGAACATAGCGTTTATCGGCGAGGCCATCGTTATTACTGTCTTGCACGGCATAAACTACGCCTTCTTTCCCTGAACCGACAAAAACTATTCCGTTATTTCCCAAGGCCAAACTGCGGGCATTGGGCAGGTTTTCAGCGAAAATAGATATCGTAAATCCGGGCGGCAGTTTTAGTTGGCTAAGTAGGTCTTTATGACTATTGTCTTGGGCAAGGGCAAAACAAGGCAATAAAAACAAAATTACTTTTATAATAAGCATCGGAATCTCCTTCATCAATAAACTTTAAGTTATATTAGCACTGGTGGTAGGGTTGGAATTTGTTATTTACTCCCCCATATTGATCAAACCTTAACATAATTCAAAAGGCTAAAGTTATGATGCGTATATTTCTTTTTTTGGCGACCAATGCGGCTATCTTGGTTGTGGTCAGTATAATTTTTAATGTTTTGGGCTTAAGCGGCACGCTGGATGCCCAAGGCGTTGATCTTAATCTTAATGCTCTTTTAGTCATGTCGGCAGTTATTGGCATGACCGGTTCGGTTATTTCGTTGGCGATGTCCAAGTGGTCAGCGAAAAAAGCGATGGGTGTACGGGTAATTGTGCAACCCCAGAATCAAACCGAACAATGGCTGTTCGACATTGTTGCTAAATTGGCTAGGCAGGCAGATATCGGCATGCCCGAAGTTGGCATTTTCGAAACGCCCGAATCCAATGCCTTTGCAACCGGTATGAGTAAAAATAGTGCCTTGGTGGCCGTCAGTACCGGTTTGCTACGAAACATGAATGCCGATGAAGTTGAAGCGGTTGTCGGTCATGAAATCAGTCATGTTGCCAATGGCGATATGGTGACGATGGCTTTAATGCAGGGTGTAGTCAATACTTTTGTTTACTTTTTTGCGACTATCATCGGTCATGTTGTTGATCGGGTGGTGTTTAAAACCGAACGTGGTTATGGCCCGGCTTATTACATTACCCAGATGGTGGCACAGCTAGTGTTGGGTATTTTGGCGTCTATGCTGGTTATGTGGTTCTCAAGGTATCGTGAATTTAAGGCTGACGCGGGCGGCGCAAAACTGGCTGGACGTGAAAAAATGATTGGCGCGCTGCGTGCCTTGCAACGCGGTCAGGAAGCGGTTGAGCTTCCGGGCCAATTGGCAGCATTCGGTATTAACGGTGGCGGTGTCAGCAAGTTTTTTATGAGTCATCCGCCTTTGGAAGAGCGCATTGCCGCCTTGCAAAACAATCGTTAATGAATGAGTTGGCTGAAAATTACTTTCAGCTTGTGAGAGTGGAGGCGCATCTTGTGCGATCTGATGCGCCTTGTTCCTAAATACATCCTTTAGATTAAGGGAGATTTAGGAAATAACTTGAGTAATAAGAACTCTCCAGAATGGAGAAGGGAATTATAATTAAGTTGATTTCTCTACCATGATCCAAAACCAGTTTATCCGATTTAAACTATCTTTGTCTTACGATCAATTTTTTCAGGTCTATCAAGGCATAGCCAAAAATGTGTCAGTTATCGCCGAGGATGGCCGCAGAGTGGCTTTTCCTGCAGGTAGAATTCAATCTTTTTTGACCCGGCAAGGCATTAACGGCTATTTTGAAATGGAATTAACACCTGAAAATAAATTTGTCAGCATTAAAAAAATTGAATGCTGATTTGTAATGAAAAATCCCTATCACAAAAAACTACGAATTATTACCCAAGAAATGATTAACGAATATAAAGAATACCTGGAAAACAAAAGTTTTATGACCAATCTCATTTCGGTGGGTGTTATTTTTATAGGCTATATATGGCCTGGGCAATCGGAGTTTATCAAATCGATTGGTTTTTTTGCGCTTTCGGGAGCCATTACCAATTGGTTGGCTATTCATATGCTGTTTGAGAAAGTGCCTTATTTATATGGCTCAGGCGTCATACCCGCGCGGTTTGAAGAATTCAAACTGTCGATTAAACAATTGATGATGCAGCAATTTTTTACCGCAGAAAATATCGAACAATTTATCGAATCCGAAGAGGAGCAAGGTAAAGGCGTGTTAAATCTGGAGCCTTTGTTGAATGCCGTTAATTATGACAAGGTCTACGAAGGCTTGGTTTCCTCGATTATGGAATCTTCTTTTGGCGGTATGTTGATGATGATGGGAGGTGAAGAAGCATTGGTTCCTTTAAAAGAACCTTTTACCGAAAAAATGAAAATCACCCTCACTGAAATGGTTGACTCAGACCGCTTTAAAACGGCGTTAAAACAGGGTCTGGATGCACATAAAATTGGCGGCGATATTATTGGTAAAATTGAATCAGTCATTGATAAACGCCTTAGTGAGTTAACGCCGCAATTGGTTAAGGAAATGGTTCAGGCAATTATTCGCGAGCATTTGGGCTGGCTGGTTGTTTGGGGTGGCGTCTTCGGCGGATTGATGGGCGCTTTGTTCGCTTTTGCCTGATGGATACGGTCGCGCTGACATTTGAGGAATTTGGCAATCCGGATCATTCTCCGTTGATTATCCTGCATGGTTTTTTTGCTTCATCGCGTAACTGGCGTCAGATTGCACAAAAACTATCCTCGCAGTTTCATGTTTATGTTCCTGATATGCGTAATCACGGGGCATCGATTCATCATCCGCTAATGAATTATCCGGTGATGGCCGCCGATTTGCTGCGTTTTATGGATGATCGGGGCTTGGAAAAGGCCGGTCTATTGGGGCACAGCATGGGCGGCAAGGTGGCCATGTGGTTTGCACTGACAGCGCGCCAAAGGTTGGCTAAGCTGATTGTGGCCGACATTGCCCCGGTCAGTTATCAACACAGTTTTGACAATACCATACTCGCGTTAAAATCAATATCGCTGGCTGAGATTAATAACCGTAAACAGGCTGAAATACTACTTGCAGCGCACATACCAGAGCTGAGTTATCGTCAGTTTCTGCTGCAAAACATGATTCTAAAAGACGGAAAATATTGCTGGCGAGTAAATCTTGATATATTTCATGAAATGGCCCCTTTTATAGCCGCATTTCCGAAAACCGAGGACTTAGAGGCTTTTACGGATGAAGTATTATTTATTGCGGGAGGCGATTCAGATTTCGTTCAGCCTGAGGCTATAAACTCTTTATTCCCAAAAGCGATTATTAATACCATAGACCAGGCGGGACATTGGCTGCATGTGCAGCAACCGGATATTTTTACGACGCAGGTTGCAAGGTTTTTAGTTTAAAATAGGAAAGTAGGGGTGACCCAGGTTACCAAACGCCATCAATGGCAGGGATGATTCAAGGCTTTAATCAGTCTTGGGTTTTTTAATGATCCGTTATTATCGAGTATATCTGAAGATGAATTTAAAAATTAAAAAAGCAGTTTTTCCGGTTGCGGGTCTTGGAACCCGTTTTTTACCTGCCACCAAAGCCAGCCCCAAGGAAATGTTGCCGGTTGTTGACAAGCCTTTGATTCAGTATTGTGTTGAAGAAGCCGTGGCTGCCGGTGTTGATACGATTATATTTGTGACTGGCCGTAGTAAAAACGTGATCATGGATCACTTTGACAAAGCCTACGAACTTGAAAATGAATTGATTATTCGGGGTAAAACTGAAACCTTGAAAATGATTCGGGAAATGATGCCACCGAATGTTTCATTTGTGTTTATACGCCAGCCTGAGGCTTTGGGTTTGGGTCATGCGGTACTGTGTGCCAAGTCTGTTGTCGGTGATGAACCTTTTGCCGTTATTCTTGCAGACGACTTGATCACCAATTCAGGCGGTGCCGGTTGTTTGACCCAAATGGTTGAACAATATGATCAGAACCAGTGCAGCATCTTAGGCGTAGAAAGGGTTAATCCGCAGGAAACCGACAAATACGGTATTGTCAAAACCAAAGAAATATCTTCGTCAGTGGGCTTGGTTGAACTGATAGTTGAAAAACCGGCACCAGAAAGAGCTCCGTCAAATCTGGGTGTGGTTGGGCGTTATATTTTAACCCCGGCGATTTTTGAAAAGATTGAAACAACTGAAAGAGGCGCTGGTGGTGAAATTCAGTTAACTGATGCTATCGCAGCCTTAATGACAGATGAACAGGTATTGGCTTTTGAGTTTGATGGAAAACGTTATGATTGCGGATCGAAGCTAGGTTATTTACAGGCAACCGTTGAGTTTGGTTTGATGCATGAAGAGTTGAAAGGTGATTTCCTGGATTATCTGAGAAATCTGGTTTTGGATTAAGTTAATGTAGAGAAACTGGGGGCGGATTTATTCGCCCTTTCAATATTAAAAAAGCCACAAAGAAGGTTTGCCATTCTTTGTGGCTTTTTAATTAAGGGGGGTTATCTGGTTTTTAAAACCAATTTGCTCAGTGCCGGAAGAATAATGAAGGTACTGACCATAATCCAAAAGATGCCAATTGTAATAATTAGTCCCATACTAGCTATGCCCTGATGCGGCGAAAAAGCGAGTCCGGCAAAACTGGATGCTGTGGTTAAAGCACCATAAAACATCGCTCTGGCAGTACTGGATTGATAGATGTTTTGCTCTTCTGAAAGTGAGTGATGCAGCTTTTCAACCATGTGGATGCCGTTATCAACACCCAGTCCCAGTAACAGTGGCAAAGCGATAATATTGGCAAAGTTTATCGGTGTGTTGGTGATGACTGCACTTGCCATGGTAAACAGACCTGCCAGGATCAATGGCGTCATAACCAGTGCGGTATCAACAATGTTGCGTCTGATAGCGAATAGTAGCAGTGCAATAATTATTAGTGCGATCAATATTGCTTGCTGAAAGGCATCAATGACTTCTTTCATGGATTCCCAATACATAATTGGCAAGTCTGTCGTTTCCGGTGCAAGTGTTTGTACTTCGGTGATGAATTCTTCCAGACTGGCTAAATCATTCAGGTCTTTTTTAGGAAAAATCTGGATGCGGTAAGAACCATCTTTACTTAGCCACTTGTCCTTAATGTCAGCAGGTAAATCCGCAAGTGTAATGTTTCTGGCATTAAAGCTGGTCGACAGATCATTCATGACATTGGGTAGCGTTCCAAGCAGGGCTGACTGAATTTTTTCAATAAACAAGCGTTGATTGGGTTGTTGGCGTGTCTCCAGTTCAATCAAAATATCCCGGAGTTCTTTTTTGAAATTGCTTAAAGCCAAGCGGTCATGTTCATTGGTCTTTTGCGGCAGCAGCGCTTCGATGGTTTTTATCAGTTGATTGATTGCGGGAGCCGGATCAGTATCTGTTTTTAATGCCGGAAAGCTTTGTGTTTGTTCGCCAAGCATCAGGCTCATGTCTTCGATCAATGCCAGTTTGTCGTCCTGGGTAGCGGGTATAAAATCGAAGAGACTGATGGTTTTATCAACTGTTTTTAGGGTTGATAACTTCTTTTCAAGTTCTTTGGCATTTTTTTCATCTTTGGCCAGAACTGTCAAGGTGAGTGGAGTAGTTTCTTTGTCTTTCATCAGGTTTTTAAACGCGATGACCGATTCGGTATTGGGGTCGCGCAGGTTAATGGGATTGAAGTCTGTTTTTATTTGGAACATTAGACCAATCGATATAACGGCAATAATAAATGTTGCGATTGCAACTGGCTTGGCGAAATGAAGTGGAAAGATAGACAGTTTTTCGGCCAGTTTAGCTAGGCTACCTTGCGTTTCTTCCTCTTCGGATTTTACCGGTGCCGGGAGTATTTTCAAGAGTGCCGGCAAGGCAATCAAGGTAATTAACAGGCAGATGAACAGGCTGGTGCCTGCCAATAGTCCCAGTTCGGACACGCCTTTGTAATCGGTTGGTATAAACGCGTACAGACCGATAGAGGTAGTGCCTGCACACAATAATAGCGAGGGTGCAGTGCTGGTTAAAGTGCTGCGTAACGCCAGATCTTTATGAATATGATGAGTCAGATTATCCCGATAGCGCAAACAAAAATGGATGGCATATTCTACGCCCAAACCGATATTGGATACCGCAAAAGCCACGGAAATAAGGTTCAGTTCCATGACTGAAAAGGCTGCGAAGGCTCCACAAAACAACATCCCCAAAGCCAGGGTAATTAAGGTGGCAACTGTTAGTAAAATAGATCGATAGGCCATTAAGAGAATAAATAAGACCAGTACAAGAGAAAAGATGCTGGCGGTAAAAGTACCGGCACTCATGCCTGATAATTCGTCATCTTCAAGTCCTGCTTCACCGGTAATTGAAACTTTAACGACTGGCAGATTGGGATCCTGAATTTGTATAACGGCTTTGCGGATAGCGTCAATCGCAGTTTCGGCAGGTCGAATTTGCGAGAAATCAAACTTGGGCGAGACGATAATAAAGCCGTTACCAGAATGTGTTTTCTTTTCACTAATCAAGGATTCCCAGGACAATAGCGCATTCTCGCCATTAAGGGTTTTATGCAGGTTAAGCGAGACCTTGTCTATCAGTGAAGTCACGTCAATAGGAACAACCTGGGTTTTATCCTTGGATGATAGGGCGTCATCAAATATTGCAAGAAAGCCGGTCAAGTTGGGTTCTTGGGAAATTCTGCCTATAAATGGCTGGGCGAGCGTCAAATTGGTGGATAGGGTCTTTAGTTCTTCGGTTTCCAGATATAGCAGTCCGTTATGACGAAAAAAATCGTTATCGTTGGGTATATAAGCTGAAATGATTTGGTCTTTGTTGGCGCTAAGTAGGCGTAGCAATCGCTTGCTGGCAGATTTGGTCAGCTCAGGTGTTTCTGATTCAACCACCAATAACAAGGTATGCATGTCCTGCGAAAACGCTTTTTCATAATTTCGTCGATTTATTTGAAAGGGGGCGTCCGGTGCAATCAGTTCAGCTGTATCGGTATTAATGCTTAAATGACTGGAGGTATATTGCAGTGCCAAAATACTGAGCAGAATTGTGAGTGACAATACGGCAATAGGGTGACCCAATGTATAGTCTCCCCATCGGGAAAAAAAAGAATTATTGCGATTTTTAAGTGACATGGCTTGTTTATGAGGTGTTATTTGATTGTCAGGGTATTTAAATTATTCAGGGCATCACTGCGCGATTCAATGAGTTCGTTGCCTTGCATTTCGATGAACAGCGTGGGGATTTTTGCGGCGTTTGCGGCTTGCATGCCGTCTTTTTGCCCCAGACAGAGCAGGGCAGTATCCCAGGCGTCGGCAATTGTCGGATCGCTGATTAAAACGGTTACGGAGACAAGGTTGTGGGTAACCGGTTTTCCATTTCGAGCATCGAGAATGTGGCTATAACGCTGGCCATGATCATCAAAATAATGACGGTAAGTGCCTGCAGTCATGACCGCCATCGGCGAATCTTTAGGCATGGTAATGACTTTTTGCATGGAACGTTCTTCTGGTAAGGGTCTTTCCAGAGCGATACGCCAGGGTTGCCGTCCAGGTTTTGTACCGTTTATTTTTAATTCGCCGCCTATCTCAACCAGATATTGAGTAATATTCTGCTGCTCCAGAACCTTACTGATACGTTCGACACTATAGCCCTGGGCAATGGAAGACAGGTCTATTTTAAGGTCAACTTGTTGCTTGCGAAGATGAGTATCGTCAACAACTACAAGCTTTTCCATGCCGATTTGTTTTAGTGTGGTGAGAAGTTTGGCCTCATCTGGAATAGTGAGTGTGTCTCCTTTAAATCCCCATAGGTCAAACAAGGGCTTGATTGATAAATCATAACAACCATGACTGGCTTCATTTACAACTTGAGCAATTTTGACCAGTGACACAATTTCGCTACCGACTTCCTGGCTGTCAGTGTTCTCAATTTTATTAAAGATTTCAATTGTAGAATCTGGGCGGTAATTGGATAACAGTTTATCGATAATAGTGAGTTCGTTTTCGATACTGGTTTTAATTGCTATGGTGTCAGCAGGGAGTTCGGACCAGTAACTGATATGGTAAGTCGTGCCTTGGGCGGGGCCTTCAAGTTTTTGTATAGCGGGTTCTGAGCAAGCTGTCAGAAGAGCAAACAATAGAGAGTTTAGAGGAAGGATTAAGTTTCGTAACGAGAATTTGCTATGATTAAGTATAGAGGTAGTTGTTATTGTTTTTTTAGTCATCCATTGCTGCCTTTGCTTTCTCATCTCTGTTTGTTAAATATTAAATAGAATATGCTGCGCTTCTTCATCAACTTTAATATTGATAAAATGCCATACCAAAATCTCGCAATAATGCGGACAAAATTTAGCTATTGTGCTTATTATAATCTGAAAGAAGCTAAATCCTTTTAAAAATTGGGCGATACTTGCATGCGAGTGATTTTCTATAGTACTGGGAGCACTGAGTAAGGTCGTATCTGCGGTTGAATAGAGTAGTTTGAGTGTCTGTAGAATGAAATTTGCTGACTAAGTATGGGCGAATCTCTTAAACACTTTATTAAAAAGATTGCAAAATTGTGTAAATCTGAAAAATTCCATTAAAATCGTAGTTGGTAAAAGACTGGGCACAATATAACAATAAAAACCCCTGTCTTAAGATGTTATTTATTTCACTATATCTTTGGAGTTTGATGTGGAATTTTCAAACGGATTTTTTATTAAATTTATTCGGTTAGCCGGTCCATTTTGGCATTCAGAAAACAAATCTACAATTCGCAGTCTGGCTTTGGCTTTATTCATGCTGACTGTGATGCAGATTGGAATAGCAGTTATTATTACGGAATGGAGTGCAGATCTTTTTAATGCGCTTGAGCAGCGTTCAATGGGCGGCCTGTTTATGCAGATTGGCGCAATAGTACTGATTTTCATATCAAATATAGCGGTTACCACCGCGCATTTTAAGGTAAAGCGGCGATTGCAACTTGATTGGCGTAGTTGGTTCACTCAGCATCTGATTGGCCTGTGGATGAAAGATGGCCGGCATTATTTGGTAACGCATATTCAGGGAACCCATGATAATCCTGACGGGAGAATCGCTGAGGATGTTCGTATTGCAACCGAATCGGCCATCGAACTTTGCCACTCCTTGATTTACAGTTTATTGGTGATTATCAGTTTTTCAAAAATTCTTTGGGGTCTATCCGGAACTGTTGTTTTAGATCTGTTTTTCATCGAGATTCCGATTCATGGGCATTTGGTCTGGTTGGCTATTATTTATGCTGCCTGTGCTTCCTCGTTGGGTTGGTGGTTAGGTCGACCCTATACTTTGGCAACTGATGCCAGGCAAACTGTGGAGGCTAACTTTAGATTCGGTTTAGTAACGGCAAGGGAAAATTCTTTAGCGATTGCGCTAGTTCATGGGGAGGCCAATGAACAGGTTCGTTTCATCGGGCTTTTTAAGGATATTGTCCATGCTTGGCAGCTCCAGACACACACCTGGTCACATTTATTCATGCTTACTTCCGGTTACTCGGTGTTGTCGATGGCGTTTCCAATTCTGGTGTCTGCGCCCCGCTATATTTTGGGAAACATCACGCTTGGTGCCTTGATGCAATCAGCACAGGCATTCCAGCAAACGGCTGGAGCTTTGTCCTGGCCGGTAGATAATATGGCCAGAGTGGCAGAATGGCGAGCTTCTGTTGAACGTGTTTTGGGATTGGCTAACGGTTTGGACCTATTGGAGCGTGAAATTATTCGTCATGACCCGCATCGTATTCAATTGAAAAAAACAGAACAGAATGTTTTACGTTTTTGTGATTTATGTATTATCAGACTTGACGGCATGGTGTGTGTGCAAAGTATTAATGTTGAGATTATGCCGGGTGAGCGGGTTTTGATTTCAGGGAATGCTTTTACTGGCTCCAAATTGTTTAAATCAGTAGTTGGTCTTTGGCCTTGGGGAGAGGGATCTATAGAGTTGCCTGTAGACCCGGTATTTTTTATGCCCCCCAGGCCGTATCTGCCAACTGGAACTTTGCGGTCGGCGATTTGTTATCCGTCAACGCAGATAGCTTATAGCGAAGCTGAGCTGGTTGAAGCACTTGAGCTGGTAGGTCTGGAGCAATTGCAAGAGGAACTGGACCGTGAAGACAATTGGGCTAGTGCTCTTTCACGCGAACAACAACAGCGTTTAGGTGTGGTTCGCTTATTGTTGCAGCAACCCAAGTGGATACTGTTGCAAGAGGCCATGGATTCGCTAGATTCTTCATGTGAATTAAAAATGCTGCGGTTAATAACACAAAAGTTGCCTGATGCTGCGATTATGACAATTACCAATGAACCTCTGGCAGAAGCCTTTCATCAGCGACGGATTGTTTTGCTATAAATTTTCAGAGGGTTTAACTTGGAGCAGATTTATCTGCTCCTGTTCGTCAGAAGCCGATTTTCAAGAATGCCGATAATAAGCTAAATTCAAAATAATACTGGGTTATTTGATAATTCAGGGATTATTTGTCTAAGTTGTTTCACGTGCATTCCAATTTATCCAACTGTCGAGTAGTTTTTAATAATGTTTACTGACAAGGACTAATAATAATGAAACATGATTATGATAATAAATTTGGCAAAAAAATTCGTGGCGTAAATTTGGGTGGCTGGCTGGTTCTTGAAAAATGGATGACCCCCAGTGTCTTTGAAGGTCTGCAAGCTGTTGACGAAACCACTTATTGTGTTGAACTGGGAGCTAATGCTGAAGAAGCACTTAAACGGCATTGGGATACTTTCATAACGCGTGAAGATTTTGTTTGGCTCGCAAATATCGGTATAAACGGGGTTAGGATACCGGTAGGTCATTGGATATTTGGGCCTGATTACCCATATCATGCCAGTTATGGTGAATATAAACACCCTTACGTACAGGGTGGCATAGCTATTCTTGATCAGGCATTTGACTGGGCTGAAGAACTTGGTTTGCATGTGGTGCTGGATTTACACGCAGCTCCTGGGTGTCAAAATGGCTTTGATAATGGTGGTATTAAGGATGTTTGTGAGTGGCACACAAAACCGGAATATTTTGAACATTCTTTAAATATTTTGGAGCGACTGGCAGAGCGCTATCAAACTCGCCCGGCTTTACATGCTATTGAGGTTGTGAATGAGCCGCGTTGGGATATAGCCACGGATTATTTGAAGAAATATAACACTGAAGCTTATCATCGCATTCGTAAATATTGTCACGTAAATGATGTTGCTGTGGTTTATCACGATGGTTTTCGTTCATTCACCGAGTATGCTGGTTTTTTAACGGGGCCTGAGTTCAGTAATGTGGTACTTGATATTCACCGCTATCAGTGTTTTGTAAGGGATGACATAGATACTGACATATATGGACATATAAATAAAGCAGTTATAGAGTGGAAAAATGAAGCTGATAGTATTGTCAATGAACTAAGTTGGACCTATGTTGGCGAATGGAGTTTGGGGTTAGATTTAAGGGT
Source organism: uncultured Methylobacter sp. (assembly GCA_903832775.1). Taxonomy (GTDB): domain Bacteria; phylum Pseudomonadota; class Gammaproteobacteria; order Methylococcales; family Methylomonadaceae; genus Methylobacter_A. Next base: position 63,611 of record CAILCX010000176.1, read on the forward strand.
TGTGTCCTTGTGGGCAGAAGGGCCTTTTAATCATGCCTTGCAAGAGATGGATGCGGTTCAGATGGATCTTGCTTATCGCGGCTACGCATCTGCTCAACTGCTTACATTTGAAAAGTATTTGGGCTGGTTTTTTTGGAGCTACAAGACCGAAACAACTCCAGCGTGGAGTTTTCGGGATTGTGTCGAAAACGGATGGTTTCCCGATAAGTTTGTTTGAGATTTAAAATATTTGAATTAGTCCAAATAGGGCAATCAACGCCCAAACAAAATTAAGCCAGAATAAAGGTCTTGATTTTTTTTGCCTGGCGTTGACTGCCATGAATGTGGCTCCTGCCATATTCATCCCATGGTAAATATTAGAGTCGATATCCAGGGTTTTGAGTGTCAAAAAGAAATAAGCACTGACAATAAGGATGAATCCAAGCCAGCCAACAATCTCGTAATGTTTGTCAGTAAGTGTCATATGTTAAGTGTTATTTTTATTGACTTGTTAAGTCAGATTTTCTTAAATAAATCTCATAGCTAAAAATAAGAACTGAATCACATTGTCAGGTTTGCCAATTCATTAGGATAGCGCTAGTGATTTTCGTTTTGATAAGTGATATATAAATTGTTTGTATCAAGGATATTTTCAGCGTTAAATTATGCTGATAGAAATTAAATATGTATTGGCCGAATCAGATTGGTTGATTTTCTCAGTTGTTTTAAGAGTTATAAGGTGGCCGAATATGAAAACATATTTTATAGTAAATTCGATTATTAAGACATTAGCCATTGCATTCGTCTTAGCTAGTCCTGTAGTTTCAATTGCTGATGCGCTGTTTAAGGTGTCCCCATCGCCGGTATATCAGGCCATTAAGTCAATTTTGTTAAAAGATACTCTTGCACAGGTATCTCAACGCTCCGGTATTGTATTTAAAATTAATACGGCAATTGGAAATGATGATGTTCATCAATCATTGGCTGCAGATAGCTGGTCTTCAGCTGTGAAGTCCTTGCTATCTGACTATAACTATACACTCATAACTGAAGGTGCAGTTGTTAAAACTGTAATTATCACCGGACGGGCGGGCAGTGGTTCTGATCCAAGCCATATTGTTTCGTCGATTGAACCTGCAGAATATAATGCCCCTGTCATAATCGCTCCCAAAATAGTTTCTTTGCCCAAGCAATACAATAATTTCCCGTTGGGTTCTGTTATGGCAGTCAATTTACCGGTAAAAGAAATAATGGCTTTGGGTAATGGTAAAACAGCTAAGTTTGACTCACCCTTAGGTCAGTTTAATGTTACTCAAGATAATGCAGTCCAAGAAGCTGATGGCAGTAAAACTTGGGTAGGACATCTGGCTGATGAAGGTCAGGGCTATAGAATCCTCGTATCAGAGGGACCTGCTGGAGTTATGGGGCATGTTACAACACCAGAGGGTACGTTTAATCTTGAGTCTGTCAACGGTCAAGTTTTTATGGTTGATACCAGTAAACTTAATCATGTAGGTTATGCGGGTGATACGGCTTCAACTTCAATGGATGCTTGGCAAAGTAATGCTAACGCCGCGCTAACCATAACGCAATTGAAGTCAGCTTTAGATGTCGCTAAAAATAAGTTAGATAATGCTAACAGTATGATCAATTACTATAATTCATTGCTTTCTACGTATAAAACAGCATCAGATGCGGCTGCTGCAAAATTGGCGCCACTTACTGTAACTTATAATGCGGCCTTGGCGACTTATAATTCTGCAATAGCAAAGTATAATTTATCTAGGACAGCGGCTAACTTGGCTGCAGTAAATTCATCAAACAGAGCACTTTCCGCTATTAGTGCAATTTATAAACCTGCCTATAACTTATTTATTGCTTATAAAAGTGCCTATAATTCAATAAAACCTTCCTTGGTTGTAAAACAAGCTGAAGCGGCATTAGCACTTAATAATTATAATCTTGCACTTAATGCATATAATGATGCTTCGCTTGCAGTCGTCGCACCTCCTGTTATCGTTGTTCCTACTAATATGGTTGCAAAAACAGGCAATACTGTTGTTGATGTTATGGTTGAATATACTACAACTCAATGGACTGCTACTTACGCTCAACAGCGGTTGGCTTATCTTGTGACTGCAAGTAATCAATCCTACATAGACTCTGGTATTAAATTGTCGCTTAGATTGGTATATGCTGAGCCTACCTCTTATACTAATACTGACGCTAACAGTGTGGCACTTGATAATTTAGCAGCAGGTCGTGGAGTATTTTCCGGGGTAGCGGCAAAAAGAGTTCAGTACGGCGCTGACCTTGTATATTTGTTCCGGCCTTTGAACGCAATAACTCAAAAAACTTGCGGTACAACTTATGTTGAAATGGCCGCCGGCCAGGCAGCTAACAAGTGGCTAGGCTATGGTACGATAAGTGATGGCTCATCCAAAGATGATATGACTAATTATTATTGTGCAATTAATACCTTTACGCATGAAATTGGCCACAGTCTCGGTCTGGTTCATGATCGGGAATATAGTAGTTTTACAGGGGCTTATGCATATTCTTATGCATGGGGTGTTGCGGGCAATTTTGGCACTATTATGAGTTATAAGATGCCTGTAATCATGTACTTTAGCACACCGGTTCTTGCTGCAAAAAATTCATCCGGCACTCCGCAAACTTGTAACGGTCAACCTTGTGGTTACCCTGAATCAGATGCCGCACGAAGTTCCGATCAAGTAAAAACTGTTAATTTAACAGCAGGAATAATTGCCGGTTTTATGCCGACTATGACGGCTAATCCATTAATTAAGTAATGTTTGAAAATCAGTTTAGTCAAAAAGTTTCATGCATCTGATTTTTAATTAGGATGGTGGTTATGAAATTATTTAATATAACTTTCTTAAAACTTGGTTGATAGGTGCGTTTATTTTTCTTGGTGAATTTTTTAGGATTGCTAAGGTGGTCGTGAAAAATTCATTATTCGATCAAAAAACTCATGTATCACCAGGGCGCCTAGTATTAATACGGTTCCAGTTATTATTTTCATCGTTAACGGTTCATGATTAACATAATGCCCTAATAGAAGCGCCATGACCGGAGATACCAGGGTAACCAGTGAAACTTTGGTAGCGGTTTGATGAATCAGTAAATAATAATAAAGTACAAAGCCAGCCGTAGTTGCAATCATTCCAAGGTAAATGATCGATGCAAGGCTAAGGGTTGAGATTTCAATTGGCCACTGGCCGTTAAGCTGTTTCCAGGTCATTAGATAAAGGGGAAGCGATAACAATAGCCCGCCAGTTACTTGAGATAAAGCAGAAATATTTGTGCCGATACGTTTTACCCAAACCGAACTGGCAGCTTGTAAAAATGTGGAAACCAGTACGCCGATGATCCCCAGTACTGCGTCATGCCCTAATTGTAATGCTGAGCCAAACATGACCCATAAACCACACATGCCCATGGAATAGGCCAGCAATTTCCCCAGGGTCAGGCTTTTTTCTCCTAAACAAACTCTCGCTAATAAAGCGGTCATTAAGGGTAAAAGACCGAAGATCACTGATACCCAACCGGAGGGAATAAACTGTGCGGCCCAATAAACCGCGAGCATCGCACCGTAAATTTGTAGGGCGATCGCCAGATAAGTTTGTAACGCTTTTCGATTACATGGTAAGCGTTGCTTTGACAGGCCTACTATTAAAACTAGGCAAACTGTGCCAATCGTCATGCGCCCGGTTACTCCAAAAAGGAAGCCCGAACCTTCACTGCTCCATTTGATTGCAAGCGGTGTCGTTGCCCACAACAAAATTATACACAGGTAGGCGAGTGGAATGCGCATCAACGTAAAGCACACCTTTTCAAGTGTCTATTCTATCTGCCGGAATGTAAGGAATAAGCCCTTTTTCAAAGGCGATTTCTTGTAAATCTCTGGTCAGGTGACGAACATCGACTAACATGCCATTGACATTTAACATCCAGACCATTGGATTGCTATCCAGATGGCTGAGTAATGTCCAGTTCGGATCGAGTGGGTCCATCCCCAAAAGATCGCGTATGAGTTTAGACTTTGCTTGGCCAGTACTTTCACCGACTCCCATTTTTTTATACAAATCTGTGCTACGAATATGGGGTGTTTGGCTTTTATCAAACAAGAAATTAACCATTCCTATCGCGTGAGTGGCTCCACAAGCCCATGTCGCCGCTTTCCCTGACTCTATTGGGGATGGGCGTTTTCTGCATAAAGCGGCAACTGCATATCCAATAAGCTGGGCATATTCTTCGTTCATGTTTTCTTTGGTAAAACTGTCGGTTATATCGACAATAGCCTGGTATTTTTCCTGAATTGGTTTGGGGATATTTTCCGATTTTTTAGCTTGTGCCATAGGGTTACTTAAGGATTAGTAAATGATTTATTGTACCTAAAGCAGTCAGTCTTAAGTGAAAATTTGTTGACTGAATAAATTGATCTTCAAATTTATTGATAATATCCTTTGAAGTTATGTTATTTGTACCAGTATAAGTTGGTAGAGTAAATTAAAGAGATGATATTATTAGTTCTCAAAATCGGCATTTAAAATTTAAGATCGAACCAAATACATGAATATCGAAAACATCAACCAGGTAAAAAACTATTTGCTAAACCTGCAAAATCAAATTTGTTCAGCACTGGAAGGCGAAGAACCTGAAGCCCGGTTTATTGAAGACGTTTGGGATAGAGAAGAGGGGGGGGGGGGTAAAACGCGGGTTTTGACAGGTGGACAGGTCATTGAGCAAGGCGGTGTTAACTTTTCGCATGTCTCTGGTTTTAAGCTTCCTCCCTCAGCAACGGCGAAGCGTCCTGAGCTTGCCGAGCGACAGTTTCAGGCGATGGGTGTGTCGCTGGTTATTCATCCCAAAAATCCATACGTGCCAACATCCCATGCCAATGTCCGGTTTTTAATCGCGGAAAAACCAGGTGAACCGACTATCTGGTGGTTTGGCGGTGGTTTTGATTTGACGCCGTTTTATCCGTTTAACGAAGATGTGCTGCATTGGCATCAAACCGCTAGAGCTGCTTGCGAACCTTTTGGTAATGATATTTATCAAGCTTACAAAAAGTGGTGTGACGAGTACTTTTTTATTAAGCATCGTAATGAGACACGAGGTGTAGGCGGTTTGTTTTTTGATGATTTGAATGAATTGGGTTTTGAGCAGTCTTTTGCTTTTATGCAAAGTGTGGGTAATCATTATACTCAGGCATATTTGCCTATCATTCAAAAACGTAAGGATACGCCTTATGGCGACCGGGAACGTGATTTTCAGTTATACCGTCGTGGTCGGTATGTCGAGTTTAATCTGGTTTACGATCGTGGCACCTTGTTTGGTTTACAATCGGGCGGGCGTACCGAATCGATTTTAATGTCAATGCCGCCCGCGGCGCAATGGAAATATAATTGGCAGCCTGAGTCTGGAAGTCCCGAGGCATTGTTGTATGAACGTTATTTAAAGCCACAAGATTGGCTGGGTGATTGAAATATAGATAAAATTTTTAATATAGGTTAAGGGATGTTTGGTAATGAGTTTACTATGAATAAACAAAGCAATAACTGGGTGCCTTGAGTGCTCTTTGTGGTGAGATGTTTTTAAGTTTATTCCAATGCTTATCGTCTAATGATTAGAACTTGCCTGAGATTAAATTGAAATCTATAATCGAACATTTTTTTAACGGCCGTTACAGTTGCGGTCTTTTTCTTTGAATTTTAAATAAATACATGACTAGCCACATTATGCCAACTTATGGTCGCTTACCCGTTATCTTTGAACGGGGTGAAGGTGCCTGGTTGTTCGATCAAGACAATAATCGCTATCTGGATGCACTCTCCGGCATTGCCGTTTGCAGTTTGGGACATGCTCATCCTGCCGTGCATCAAGCTATCTGCAAACAAAGTGAAAAGCTGCTGCATACTTCAAATCTCTATGGTATTGCAGTTCAGGAACAACTGGCTAATCTATTGACCGAAAAAAGCGGCATGGATAATGTGTTTTTTTGCAATTCGGGTGCAGAAGCAAATGAAGCGGCGATTAAATTGGCGCGTAAATACGGTCATGAACAGGGTATTGAAAAGCCAGCAATTATAGTTATGGAAAAAAGTTTTCATGGTCGCACTTTGGCAACCCTTAGCGCTACCGGTAACACTAAAATACAGCAAGGCTTTGCGCCGTTGGTTGAGGGCTTTGTTCGGGTGCCCTACAATGACATCAAGGCAATTGAGCAAGCACTTGAACAAAATGCCAATATCGTCGCCATTTTGGTTGAGCCCATACAGGGAGAGGGTGGTGTTAATATTCCCGCAGCTGATTATCTTAATCAGATACGCAGTCTGTGTGATCAGCATAATGTGCTGATGATGCTGGATGAAATTCAGACTGGCATTGGTCGTACCGGTAAATTTTTGGCTTTCCAGCATAATAGTATAACTCCCGATGTTTGCACTTTGGCTAAAGCCTTGGGCAATGGCGTGCCGATCGGCGCTTGTCTGGCCCGTGGCAAGGCAGCCAAGGTTTTAATTGCGGGGAATCACGGTTCCACTTTCGGCGGCAATCCTTTGGCCTGTAGTGCTGCGATAGCGGTATTGGCAACGCTGGATGCTGAAAACCTGATTGAACAAGCAGCACAAAAAGGTGCTGCCATCTGTACGGCGTTTAAAGAAAAACTTAAAGATAACGAACATGTGGTTGATATTCGTCACAAAGGTCTGATGATTGGTATCGAGCTTGATAGTCCCTGTGCAGAGTTGGTTCAGGCGGCTTTACAACAGAAACTATTGATTAATGTGACCAATGAAAAAACCATTCGTTTATTGCCGCCCCTAATTATATCGGTTCAGCAAGTGACTCAACTTGTAGAGACTTTATCGGCTCTAATACATACGCATACAAATACTCCTTATGAAGCCTAGACATTTAATCAGCCTGCTGGACTTATCAGGGGACGAATTCCGTCGCTTGATTGCCAGAGGTATAGTCTTAAAAAACCACCGTGATCCAGATTATCAGCCCTTAAAAGGCAAGGTACTGGCGATGATTTTTGAAAAGTCATCAACAAGAACACGTATTTCCTTTGAATCGGGTATGACGCATTTTGGCGGTACTGCATTATTTTTATCACCACGCGACACGCAACTGGGACGTGGCGAATCATTGCACGACAGTGCGAGAGTGATTTCCAGTATGGTTGATGGCGTTATGCTCAGAACCGATAGGCATGAAACAGTCACTACTTTTGCGCAACATTCAAGGGTTCCGGTCATTAATGGGCTGACTGATTTACACCACCCCTGTCAATTGCTGGCGGATATGCAGACTTATTTTGAGCATAGAGGCGACATCAAAGGCAAAACCGTAACCTGGATTGGTGATGGTAATAATATGTGTCACTCCTATATTACTGCGGCTATGGTGTTGGATTTTAACTTGAATATTGCTTGTCCCGAAGGATACTATCCTTTACAAAGTATTGTCGACGCGGCAGGTTCACGTATTCGGTTCTTTGATACGCCGCTGGAGGCCGCTAAAGACTCAGCGCTGATCGTTACCGATGTCTGGGCCAGTATGGGTCAAGAGGATGAACAAAAACAACGTGAGCAGGCTTTTAAGAGTTATCAGGTTGACGCTGACATTATGAAAGCGGCACAAGCTGATGTGCTGTTCATGCATTGTTTGCCGGCACATCGAGGTGAAGAGGTCAGTGCTGAAGTGATTGATGGCGTTCAAAGCGTCATTTTTGATGAAGCAGAAAACCGCTTGCACGCACAAAAAGCATTGCTGGAATTTCTGCTATGCACCAATCATCTTTGAATTTAATTTTCTGAACGACCAACCATAGAGATTCAAGTGAAAAAAATACTTAACGCGTTTTTTATCCTGTTGGTAACTTTGAGCTCAGCTCAGGCTGACACTGTTTATGTTACTGATAATTTAAACTTATCACTTCGGAGTGAAGAAAATAATACCAGTAAAGTTATCAAATTGCTCGCTACCGGCACACCGTTGACCATCCTAGAAGAAAACAAAAGTACCGGTTTTGTTCACGTTCGTTTGCATGACGGAACCGAAGGCTATATGCCAGCCCGAAATACCATGAAGGAACCGCCCAGTCGTTCGCAACTGGATGTCGCAACCAAAAATCTGACAACCATGCAATCTGAAAATGCCACGCTTAAAGCCGAGCTTAATACCATAAAAGAATCCATTACACCGGGTTCAACACTTGAGCAGTCCCTGGCTAGAGAACGCGATCTGTTAAGCCGTGAACTCAGCGAGTTGAAAAAAACAGCGGCCAGTACTGTCGAATTAAAAAACCAGCGCGATGAACTTCAGGAACGCGTGGTTAATGTTGAAAGGGAATTACAGCAATTCAAACTTGAAAATCAAGCTTTGCAAGATACAGCCAATCAAGACTGGTTTTTATATGGCGGCATACTCGCACTAATCGGTGTTATTTTAGGTTTTATTTTGCCTAAACTCAGCTGGCGTAGAAACAGAAGCAGTTGGGATTCATATTAATTAAGGTACAAGATTAAAGGTTCAAGGTTTAAAACCGCGTTCCTTTTGCTTTTTGCCTTTTATCTTTTATCTTTTGCCTTTTATTTAAATTATGAGCGACAAAAATACACGTCATTTCTCTTCTCTGGTTGTTGACGGCATGGAGCGCGCACCAAGTCGTGCCATGTTGCACGCTGTTGGTTTTAATAACGAAGACTTTAAAAAACCGCAAATAGGTATTGCTTCAACCTGGAGCATGGTTACGCCGTGCAATATGCATATTAACAAGTTGGCCGATGCGGCCGCTGTCGGTGTTAACAATGCTGACGGTAAAGCCGTTATTTTTAATACCATCACCATTTCTGACGGTATTTCGATGGGTACCGAGGGCATGAAATATTCGCTGGTATCCCGCGAAGTGATTGCCGACTCCATTGAAACCGTGGTCGGATGCCAAGGCTTTGATGGTATCGTTGCAATCGGCGGCTGCGATAAAAACATGCCGGGTTGCATGATGGCGATAGCGCGTTTGAATCGTCCCAGTGTTTTTGTGTACGGTGGAACGATTATGCCCGGCTGTCATAAAGACAAAAACCTTGATGTGGTTTCCGTTTTTGAAGCGGTTGGCGCTCGAGCCAATAACCAGATTGATGATGCCGAACTGGCCGAAATTGAAGCCAAAGCCATACCTGGCGCCGGTTCTTGTGGCGGCATGTACACTGCAAATACCATGGCATCTGCGATAGAAGCCTTGGGCATGAGTTTGCCAAATAGCTCCGCTCAGGCCGCTATATCAAATGACAAACGTCTGGATTGCGAACGCGCCGGCGCTGCGGTTTTGGAGTTATTGAAAAAAGACATCAAGCCCCGCGACATCATGACCAAAGCCGCATTTGAAAATGCAATTACGGTAGTCATAGCGCTTGGAGGCTCTACCAATGCAGTCTTGCATATCTTGGCAATGGCCAATTCAACTGGTGTCGATATTAACCTGGACGATTTTACCCGTATCGGTAAACGCGTGCCGATGTTAGCCGATTTAAAGCCTAGTGGCCGTTATTTAATGACCGAGCTGATTGAGATCGGTGGTATTCAACCATTGATGAAAATTTTGCTGGATAAAGGCTTATTGCATGGTGATTGTTTAACCGTAACCGGTCTTACCTTGGCTGAAAACCTGGCTGATATCTTACCCTATCCTGATGAACAGGATGTGATTCATTCACTGGATAATCCGATCAAAAAAGACAGTCACTTGGTTGTTCTTTATGGCAATCTAGCTTCTGGTGGTTCCGTTGCCAAAATCACTGGTAAAGAAGGATTGGTGTTTACCGGCACAGCTAAGGTCTTTGAAGCCGAAGAGCAAGCCCTGCAAAGTATTTTGAATGGCGACATCGTTAAAGGTGACGTGATTGTTATCCGCTACGAAGGCCCAAAAGGCGGACCGGGCATGCGCGAAATGTTGTCGCCTACTTCGGCGGTAATGGGCAAAGGTTTAGGCAAGGAAGTTGCGTTAATTACCGATGGCCGTTTTTCCGGTGGTACCCATGGTTTTGTGGTCGGACATATAACTCCTGAAGCCTATGTCGGTGGTGCATTGGCGATCGTTGAAAATGGTGACACCATTACCATTGATGCAGAAACCAATGAGTTGAAGCTACATGTCAATGATGATGAAATTGCCCGTCGTCTTGAAAAATGGACACAACCTGCGCCGCGTTATACCCGTGGTGTGTTGGCCAAGTATTCCAAGTTGGTGAGTTCGGCTTCATTGGGCGCGGTTACGGATTTGTTAGATTGATGTAGGGTAGAACGTAGTTAAACCCATATTACATAAACCAGTTGTGTTTCAGTGCTTATTCACGCAGCGGAAGATGGGATTAACAGGGCATGTCGAAATCCGTTGTTGTATAGAAAGGTAAATGACGATGTTAGAAAATATTGTGTATTCCATTTTCCTTATGCATTTTTTTCGACCAAGAGCGTCTCAGATAGAAAAATTGCTGTCATGAACCTGAGAAAACAGCCAAATTACTGGCAATCACGAAAATAGTTATCATGGATTTAAAACACTCTTTCGTCAGCTGGTTTAGAGACTCATCTCCCTATATTCATGCCCATCGCAACAAAACCTTTGTCATTTTCTTTGGTGGTGAAGCGGTATTAGCTGATGATTTTGAGCATCATGTTCATGATTTTGCGTTGCTCAACAGTCTGGGTATACGTTTAGTTTTGGTGCATGGTATTCGTCCACAAATAGACCAGCGACTTGCCAAGCTTAATATTTCCGCCCACTTTCACAACCATTTGCGTATCACTGACGAGGTAGCTCTGCAATGCGTTAAAGAAGCCGCCGGATTGGTTCGTGTCGAGATTGAAGCGCTATTATCGATGGGGTTGGCTAACTCGCCAATGGCGGGTGCTAAAATCAAGGTGGCGTCAGGGAATTTTGTGGTCGCCAAGCCGATAGGTGTTATTGATGGCATCGATTATTGCCATACTGGCGAAGTACGTCGAATCGATAGTGCGGCAATTCATCAGCAACTTGATCAGGACAATGTTGTCTTAATCTCTCCGGTTGGATATTCGCCTAGCGGTGAGATCTTTAATTTGTCTGCGGAACAGGTTGCCATGGCAGTTTCTATTGCCTTAAAAGCTGAAAAGCTTGTTTTACTGACGGAACAAAGTTGCTTTGACCCCGATAATGGCGAAAAAATTCAGCAGATGACCACGGTTGAAGCCGATGTTTTCTTGCGGCATCATCCAGATTTGTCCAGCAGTGTCAGTTTGCCGCTTAAAGCCGCGATGCAGAGTTGTCAGGCCGGGATAGACCGTGTGCATTTGATAGACAGAACCATCAATGGCGCATTGTTACTTGAATTGTTTAGCCGTGATGGCATAGGTACGCTAATAAGCGCAACGGCATTTGAAGAGCTACGTCACGCTACATTGAATGATATCGGTGGTATTTTGGAGTTGATCAAGCCATTGGAGTTACAAGGCATTTTGGCCAAACGCTCTCGCGAAAAAATCGAAATGGAAATCGCCGACTATATTGTTATAGAGCGTGATGGTCTGATTATTGGTTGCACTGCATTGCATGCCAATCAACAAAATCGTTTTGGTGCTATTGCCTGTCTTGCCGTACATGCCGATTATCAAGGGTCGCGTCGAGGCAATCGCATGCTTGACTATGTTTATTTACAAGCAAAACAACTTAAGCTTGAAAAACTATTCGTATTATCTACTCAAACTATGCACTGGTTTATTGAACGGGGATTTTTATCGTCCGGAGTTTCGGAGCTTCCCGACCAACTTAAGGTGCTCTACAACCCACAAAGAAATTCTAAAATTCTTTGTAAAGACATTAGCTGAAAGCTCCAATGTCCAGTTTATCAATCTTGCAATTATCTGATTTGCATATCATGCAAACACCGGAAGATAAGCTTCTTGGAATTGATACCGAATATTACTTTAATGCCTGTCTTGACCAAGCTATGAGCGATGTTGAACGGCATTTTGATTTAATACTGCTTTCCGGGGACTTGGCTCAAGATCCTTGTCTGGCAAGTTATCGGCGTATCTTCTCTCGCATTGAGACTTACAAGGTACCCTGCCTCTGTCTGCCGGGCAATCATGATGATTATGACTTGATGTTGCAGGTTTTTAATGCCGACCAGATTAACTGCTCAAAACAGGTTTTATTCAATCACTGGCAGTTGATTAGCTTAAATACGCAGATACCCGATGAACCTGGTGGGCGCTTGTTAAATAAGGAGTTAGAGTTTCTTGAAAACTGCTTAATAGAGCATCCAAAGCTTAATGCACTAATCGCAATGCATCATCATTGTCTGGAAACAAAAAGCCCCTGGATGGATAGTATGATCATTGAAAACAGGTTTGAATTATTGGCAATTGCTGATAAATATCCGCAAGTAAAAGCGATAACCCATGGTCATATTCATCAAGTAATGAATGAGAGCAAAGCTGCTTACAAGGTTTTGGGCGTCCCTTCAACCTGCTTTCAGTTTGTGCCGGAAACCCCGGAGTTCAGCGTTGATGAAACGTCTCCGGGTTATCGGATAATAGATTTATATGCAGACGGCAGGGTTGAATCTGAGGTTATCCGTTTGCCCGAACCATTGGTAGGTCTGCAAATCCATGAGCATGGATATTGAGTTAGGTTGAAGGTTAAAGAGGAGGGCGTGTTTGTATATTTAGCCTTTCGTCTTTAACCTGTCTTTAGACTTTTTGTTTTGTTACTGAGATTGCAATCATTTGCTTACCCTATCGCTTGCGTTTTTTGCCTTTTACATGTTCAACGACTTTTTCCAAATAGCCATCTGCCTTAACCGGAACAGTGTCAGCGGTTAAAATAATGCCAAGTTCACTCATTGCTTTTTGATAAACTTTACGCTTGAAATAGACCACGTCTTTAAGCGGGTCCCAGTAGTCCACCCATCGCCAGTCATCAAATTCAGGCTTTGCACACAAATCAAAACGCACATTGGATTCATGTGTAATCAAACGCAACATATACCAGATTTGTTTTTGGCCTATGCATAACGGTAGAGAGTTTTTTCGAATATAACGATCCGGTAATTGATACCTTAGCCAATAGCGGGTTCGTCCCAGTATCTGGACATGCGCTTGATCCAGTCCGGTTTCTTCGCACAACTCTCGATACATCGCAGCTTCAGGGTCTTCATTCGGATTAATCCCGCCTTGCGGAAATTGCCATGAGTTTACACCCATTCGTTTTGCCCAAAACACGCGACCCTCGTCATTGCAAAGGATGATCCCGACATTCGGTCGGTATCCTTTAGAGTCAATCATGTTAAAACCTGTGTTTTTACCTTTCCTATATCTTTAATCTTGCTAATGGTAAAATTACAGAAAAGGTCAGTAAGTTAATTTAATTACCGCATTGTTCCATAAATGAAGGCCATATGCCATAGCATATGGCGCTTTTTAATTACATAAGACAGGTTTGACAGTGAGCTTAGCAATTTTTGATTTAGATAATACCCTTATTGCCGATGACAGCGACTATTTATGGGGCCAGTTTTTGGTAGACCAGGGCATCGTTGATAAAAGTTATTATGAAAGTGCCAATGCAAAATTCTATGATGAATATAAACAGGGTACTCTCGATATTACTGAGTTTTTGCGTTTCTCATTGAAACCGTTAGCAGACAACAAGCCTGAGCAACTTTATCAATGGCGGGCGCAATTCATCGAGCAAATCATTAAACCTATACTGTTAGAATCTGCCCAACAGTTAATCGATAAACATAAACAATTGGGCGACACTTTGTTGGTTATTACTGCAACCAACCGCTTTGTTACTGAGCCGATAGTCCAGCTTTACGGTATTGAAAACTTGTTGGCAACCACACCTGAGTTTAAAGACGGTCGCTATACCGGTGGATATAACGGTATACCCTGTTTTAGGGAAGGCAAAGTAAAATTGCTAGAAGCTTGGCTGAAGAACTCAACTGAAACAATGGAAGGCAGTTGGTTTTACAGTGACTCTCACAATGATTTACCATTGCTCAAAATTGTAGATCAAGCGGTTGCAGTCGATCCGGATGAAAAACTGACCGATTTTGCCAGCGAAGCAAACTGGCCGATTATTAGTCTTCGCAATGGACAGTGTCCAACGCATCATTTTCAGAAATAGAATGAAGGCGAAAGGAGCAATAACTTTTTCGCCTTGAACCTTGAACCTTGAACCTTGAACCTTGAACCTTGAACCTTGAACCTGATCCCATGACTTTCCCAACTATTGAATCTTTTGTCGGAAATACCCCGCTGGTCAGATTGCAGCGATTGCCTGGCAATACGAGTAACACTATTTTAGTCAAGTTAGAAGGCAATAATCCAGCCGGTTCGGTAAAAGATCGGCCGGCGTTGAGTATGATTCAGCATGCCGAAGCCCGAGGCGAGATTAAACCCGGCGACCGGTTGATTGAGGCAACGAGCGGGAATACCGGAATTGCACTGGCAATGGCGGCTGCGATTAAAGGTTATAAAATGACTTTGATAATGCCCGATAATATGAGTGAAGAACGCCGGGCATCGATGAAAGCCTATGGAGCTGAAATTATTCTGACACCATGTGCAGGCAGTATGGAAGCGGCTATTGATTTGGCAAGGACAATGGAGGCGGCAGGGGAGGGCAAGGTGCTCGATCAATTTTCAAATCCGGATAATCCGCGTGCTCATTATGAAGGCACAGGTCCTGAAATCTGGCGTGATACCCAAGGTAAAATTACTCATTTTGTCAGTTCGATGGGCACTACTGGTACGATCATGGGGACATCGAAATTTCTGAAAGAGCAGAATTCTTCGATCAAAATAGTCGGTGTGCAGCCTGAAGGCGAATCTAAAATTCCCGGAATCAGGCGCTGGCCTGAAGAGTATTTGCCCAAAATCTATCAGGCGGATCGGGTTGATAGAATTATTGACGTTGATCAGGCCTCAGCAGAAAATGTAACTCGTGCTTTGGCTGCCGAAGAAGGTATTTTTGCAGGAGTTTCTTCCGGTGGTGCTGTTCATGCGGCCTTGAGATTGTCTGAAGAAGTTGTGCGGGCGGTGATCGTGGTTATCATCTGCGATCGTGGTGATCGGTATTTGTCCACAGGCGTTTTTCCAGGGTAATGCAATTTTTTTGGTCGGGCAAGCCCGACCAATTTTTTTAAATGCAATAAGCTAGTTTGATCCTTTCCATTTTTGTTTTCTGGCTTTTTTCTTGGCTTCTTTTTGTTCTCTAATAATCACCAGTTCGGCCAGTTCTATTTCCATCATTTCCGGTGTTTCGAGACTGATTCTGCCAATGGTGCCGGCACGTAACTCAGTTAAGAGTATCTTGGCTACTTTATCCATCTCAATGTGTCCTCCAGAGCGAAGACAGCCGCGCTTTTTGCCAATGGCTTCCATCAATAGTTGTTCGCTTTGGGGGAGTTGTTCCAATTGAAAGCGTTCTTGTAAGAGCTCAGGATAATGTTGCAATAGATATTCAGCGGCGAAGAAGGCAACATGATCGTGACTGATTGCCGTATCTTTAATAGCGCCTGTGGTTGCCAGACGGTAGCCGCTGTTTTTGTTTTCAACATTAGGCCAAAGCATGCCGGGAGTATCCAGCAAAATAATGCCATTGCCTATGTCGATGCGTTGCTGGGTTTTGGTTATGGCAGGCTCATTGCCGGTTTTAGCGATCATTCTACCGGCCAGTATGTTGATCAACGTGGATTTTCCGACATTGGGAATGCCCATGATCAATGTGTGGATAGGTTTGTCGCTAGTGGCTTTATTTGGCAGCATCCGGTGGCATAATTCCGGCAGTTGGCGCATTTTCTCCGGTTGTTCAATAGTGAGTGCCAAGGTCTTTACGCCTTGCTCGCGTTCCAGATAAGTTTGCCATTGCTGGGTAATCTCAGGGTCGGCAAGGTCGCTTTTGCTGAGTACCTTAATACAGGGTTTAATGCCACGTAGCTCAGTAAGCATGGGATTTTGGCTGCTGAAAGGAATGCGCGCGTCCAGGATCTCAATAATCAAATCAACCTGGGGCAGGATTTCTTTGACCTCTTTGCTGGCCTTGTGCATGTGGCCGGGGTACCATTGAATAAGCATGATGTTTAGCGATTATCAAAATAGACTATTTAAGCATCATCACTATACAATCAACAGCTAAAATTATATAAAAGCATAATGAGTAAAAAAATCATTATGTCCTGACCTCTGTAAAACAACAATTGACTCTGATTTATTATTAATGACACAAATTACCAGTAGTTTTTACGCCTATTTATCGAGATTAAGATGGATTAAGCGTTGGGGGCTTAAGCGAAATGCTTATGATGAAAACGTCATGGAGCATAGCTGGGAAGTCTCGGTTATTGCTCATACCCTGGCGTTGATTAAAAATCATTATTACGAGGGTCAGGTTGATGCCAATGCTATTGCTACGGCGGCGTTATATCACGATATTACCGAAGTCATTACCGGTGACTTGCCAACACCTATTAAATATCATTCACCGGAAATTAGCGCTGCCTACAAGCGGATTGAGCATCAGGCTGAAATTGAGTTGTTGGCCCTGTTGCCAAATGAGCTTAAAGCTGATTTTAAGAAGTTGATTGACCACGATGAGATTCCACTAGAGCATTTGCAGATTATCAAGGCAGCAGATAAAATTTCAGCGTATTTGAAATGTCAGTCTGAATTAAAAGCGGGTAATCTTGAATTTGAAACTGCCGCAGCCCAATTGGCTATTGCTATAAGTGCCTTGGAACAACCCGAAGTTGTTTTTTTTATGAACGCGTTTGTGCCCAGTTGCGGCTTAACATTAGATGGTTTAATGAATACATTTTAAATAGTAGCCTGCCATATGGCTTATAATACAAGCAGATAAAATTTAACCCCCCTTAGCCATAATTGTGGTTTCCACGGAGAAGTTGTGAAGCATCGATACACCCTAGACCAAGCAAGAATTTTGCTGGATATATTAAAATATCATAATGCATCAACCCTGTTGCCTTCTTTTCATCAACTTAAGAAGGAGTCACTTGACGAGGCACTGGATAAGTTGCGTCTGGAATTAGCAGATTTTATTGCAACAGATGACGGATTGGGCTTTATCGTGCCGACTCGTGATGATAAAGGGCTGATCTGATTCAGCTTCAAGAAGTACAGGTTTAATAAGTCAGGAAAAATGTCCTGTTAAAAGCCTTGGTAACTGGCGCAGTAAACAGGATAATTACCTACTTCTGCGTAACATCAGATAGTAACGTATAATTTGTAATTTTATTTGGCTGTATTTGATGTCCACCCCCGATCTTTTCAAGCAACTTACCCAGCAGTTATCCGATTGTCTAAATCAGGACAGGCCGGTTTTAAAACGGCAATTAGACCGTTGCCGTAGCAAAAAATCCCTGGAGGATTTCAATGCTCTGTCCAGCCGTATTGAACGCTCAATTGCCGCCAGAAATAAACGCCTCGCCAGTATACCTGCGCTAACCTTTCCTGATTTACCCGTTACCGGCAAAAAAGATGATATTGCCAAGTTGATTCAAGAAAATCAGGTAGTCATCGTTTGCGGTGAAACTGGTTCCGGTAAAACCACGCAGTTGCCCAAAATTTGTTTGTCGATAGGTCGGGGAGCGGCCGGTTTTATTGGCCATACCCAACCGCGCAGAATTGCCGCGCGCACCGTTGCTGATCGTATTGCGGAAGAACTGGGCGAACCGATGGGCAAATCAGTCGGTTATAAAATCCGTTTTAACGATAAAACCCACGCCGAATCGTTGGTTAAACTGATGACTGACGGTATTTTACTGGCCGAGTCGCAAAATGATCCCTATTTAAACCAATACGACACCATCATTATCGATGAAGCGCATGAGCGCAGTTTGAACATTGATTTTTTGATCGGTTACATGAAATGGCTATTGCCCAAACGCCCTGATTTAAAGCTGATCATTACTTCGGCAACCATTGATACACAACGCTTTTCGACGCATTTTAATAACGCGCCGATTATTGAAGTTTCTGGGCGAACTTATTCGGTAGATACGCGTTATCGGCCTATTGTTACCAAGCAGGATGAAGAAGCTGACGAGACTGGAGATGAGCTGCAAAATGCAATACTTGATGCCGTAGATGAACTGTATCGGGATTTGCGCGGCGATATACTGATTTTTTTAAGCGGTGAACGTGAAATCAGGGAAACCACCGAATCCTTAAGAAAACATCATCCAACCCAATACGAAGTGTTGCCGCTGTATTCAAAACTTAGCGTCAGCGAGCAGGAACGGGTTTTTAAACCCAAAGGCGGCAAGTTGCGCATCGTGCTGGCAACCAACGTCGCGGAAACGTCTCTAACGGTGCCGGGCATTCGTTGCGTTATTGATACTGGTCATGCGCGGATCAGTCGTTACAGTCATCGCAGTAAAATCCAGCGTTTGCCGATTGAACGCATTTCGCAATCTTCCGCCAATCAAAGGGCAGGGCGCTGCGGTCGGGTCGCCGAAGGGATTTGTATCCGGCTGTATTCGCACGACGATTATCTGGCCAGACCGGAATTTACCGAACCGGAAATCATGCGCACCAATTTATCTGCGGTTATTTTGCAGATGATTTCGTTAAATCTTGGCGATATTGAAGATTTTCCGTTTCTGGAACCGCCCGAAGACAAGATGATTCGGGATGGTAAAAACGTATTGCACGAAGTCAATGCCCTGGATAAGTCCGGCAAACTGACCGAAATTGGCAGGCAATTGGCCAAACTGCCGACTGATCCAAAGCTGGCGCGGATGCTGCTCGCGGCTGGGGACGAACATTGCTTGACTGAAGTTGCGATTATTGTTTCTGCCTTAAGCGTGCAAGATCCCAGAGAAAAGCCGGCCGACAAAATGCAGCAGGCCGATGCCAAACATCTGGCGTTTCGTCATCCCGAATCCGATTTTTTAACGATTTTAAATATCTGGAATACCTTCGAAGAGCAGAAAAAACATCTGTCCAACAGCAAGATTCGTAAATATTGCAGCGATAATTTCCTTTCCTATATAAGGATGCGAGAGTGGTTTGATATTCACTCGCAGATTATGCAGGTGATTAAAGTCGATTTAAAAATGCACCTTAATACCGAAGGTGCCGGGTATGACCAATCCGCCAGGAGCGGGTTGGCACGCACAGTGCTCGAAGAGGAACGGGCAAGTATAGCCCGTTATGAAAAGATACATCGCGCCCTGTTAACCGGTTTACTCTCCAATATTGGTTTTCGCCATGAACAATATGAATATTTGGGCGCAAGAGGTCTGAAATTTTTTATTTTCCCCGGTTCCGGCCTGCATAAACTAAAACCCAAATGGATTATGGCTGCGGAGCAGGTTGAAACCAGCAAAGTCTACGCGCGAAATGTCGCTCGAATCGAACCGGAATGGATCGAACATTGCGCCGGTCATTTGGTTAAAAACAACTATTACGATCCGCATTGGGAAAAGAAAAGCGCAAGGTGCATGGTGTCTGCACGCACTTTGCTATTCGGTTTAACCCTGCAAGCCGGGCGCAAGATTCCCTATGATCATGTCGACGCAAAAGCGGCGAGGGAGATTTTTATCCGCTCGGCGCTGGTCGATCATGATTACCACAGTAATGCGCGGTTTTATGTTGCCAATCAGAAACTGCTTGAAGAAGTGGGTATGATTCAGCATAAAGGCCGGCGTGTAGATCTGGTTGAGGATGAACAGTGGCTTTATGAATTTTACGATAACAAACTGCCACCCGAGGTTGTCAGTGGCGTTACCCTGGATACCTGGCGTAAAACAGCCGAGCGCACTGATCCAAAAATCCTGTTTTTAACCAAGGAAGATTTAACCCGGGAAAATGAGCAGGATTATGTCAATGATTGGGATTTTCCTGACAATAAAAAGATCGGCAATCTGAGCATTCTCCTGCAATACCGATTTGAACCCGGCCATGATGAAGATGGCGTGACTGCGGTTATTCCGGTGGAACAATTAAATCAGGCTACGCAAACACCGTTTGACTGGTTGGTACCGGGGTTGTTGGAGGAAAAATGCGTCGCCCTGATTAAAGCACTGCCTAAAAATATCAGAAAGCACTTTGTGCCCGTGCCTGAAACCGTTAAACGCTGCCTTGAAATCGAACCCGATTTTAAAGGTTTGTTGCAGGAATGGCTGGGCAATCGCTTACGAAAACTGACCGGGGAAGCGATTCCGTTAAATGCCTGGAATAACGAAGCATTGACAGATCATTTACGGATGAATTTCAGAGTGATTGACGATCAGGGCAGATTGTTGGATTTTGGCCGCGACCTGAAAAAACTTCAGCTCAAACATACCGCAAAAGCCGGTGACAGCTTTGACCAGATCGCCGCCGAGGAACTCAATTTTACCGGTTGTATTGGCTGGGCGTTTGATGATCTGCCCGAGACTTATCAGTTTATTCAAAAGGATCAAGTATTTATAGGCTTTCCAGCGATTATCGATGAAGGCGATGCCGTTGGTGTGCGCATCTTTGATACCGAGCAAAAAGCAGCACTGCAACATCAGGCCGGTTTAATGCGCTTGTTTCAGTTGCAACTGCGTAAGGAATGCACCTATATTGTTAAAAATATCCCGAAATCGGCAGCGGTAGAATTAACCTATAACCGTTTGCCGAAACATCCTCTGGTTGCTGAAGACGCGAGTTATTCCTATAAAGACGACATGCTCAATCTGGTTTTATACAGCGTTTTTATTGAGGGTCAAACCATTCGTACTCAGCAGGCTTTTGAACAAAACTTGCGCACCAATAAAGCGGGACTGATTAGTATCGCCAATGAAGCTGGAAAAATTGCTTTTGAAATTATGGAGTTGTATGGGGCGATTACAACACAACTGAAACGCCTTAATATTAATGACCCGGTTGCTAAAGATATAAACCAGCAATTTGATTTTATGATTTATGCCGGTTTTATCCGTAATACGCCTTATCTTCAGCTTAAAGCAATCCCCCGTTATTTAAAAGCTATACAATATCGTCTGGAAAAGTTCGATAACAATTTACAGAAGATTCAGGAAGCCAGTCGTTATGTGACAAGGTTTTGGAATGAAGTCGAGAAAAAAGCAAAAAAAGACAAGGTGATTCCCGAGCAAGATCCGTTTCGCTGGATGCTGGAAGAATTCAGGGTCTCGTTATTTGCGCAACAGCTTAAGACTGCTTATCCGATTTCTGCAAAGCGCATGGATAAAGCTTGGGATGAACGTGGGTGATTTTTTGCGGATTTATGTGGTGTGTATTTGCCGTTAGGTAAATACACGACTACTGCGACATACTTGTGCTTTGATTGACGGTTTGCTGGCGCGAAACCGTCCTCAAAGCAGTGGCGAGGTCATAAACCATCGCCACGTTGAAGGCTACTTTTTAATAAAGTAATAATAGCCGCCAAATTTACCTTTTAAGGTCATATTCTTATCAGCTATTTCTATCAAAGAAAATATATCAAATCGGCTATTACCCAGCAGTGCGATTTTTAATTTTCCATCTTCAATTTCGTAATTTACTGGTGGTTGATCATAGTATTTACCATCACGAGGAATATGTAAAATCGTTACTTTGCCATCTTTAAATATCCAGGTATCTTCCCTTTTGACGGCGTCTTTATCATTTAATGAATTTTTGCTGGATTCAAGCTTCCAGGTTCCTTCTACTTCAGTTGCGGATTTCAGGGTAATATCAGCACTAACAACGCCAGTAAATACAAATGTGAGCAAAAAAAGGGTGGCAATATTTAGTTTTTTCATTTTAAGGGTTCTCTTTATTAAAGGTATGGGCTCATCATTCGGCACAAAGACTGTGAGGAACTAATGTAATTTATATCGTGTGTCGAGTAAGTCATCCCCAGTTCAAATATAACTAAAAAGTGTTGATCAAAACTTCGGCATCACCGATGATTATGCGCTGGAATGAGGTTAACAAACAGCGCTTTATTTTGTAGTGAGTTTAGGCGCTGTTTTTTTTAATGTTAGCTAAGCGTCAAGATAATGCTAATGCGTTCTTTAATGACCCGATACCCAGATTAGCCAGTTCGTCTGCACGGTCGTTGTTCTTATCGCCGGAATGTCCTTTTACCCAGGTCCACTCAATATCATGGCGTTGTATGGCGTCATCCAGTCTGCGCCATAAGTCTTCATTTTTGACGGGAGTTCTGGAGGCGGTTTTCCAGCCGCGTTTTTTCCAGTTAATCATCCATTCGGTTATACCTTGCAGGACATATTTTGAATCAGTATGTAGCATGATTGCACAAGGTTTTGTTAAGGCTTCAAGGGCCTGAATTGCCGCCATTAATTCCATCCGGTTGTTAGTGGTGTCAGGATCGCCACCGAAGAGTTCTTTAACGATACCTTTATAGCTGAGCATTACGCCCCAGCCGCCGGGTCCAGGGTTGCCTTTGCAGGCACCATCGGTATAAATAATAACGAAATCATTCATGTCGGTTTATCTGTGTGGTCGGTGTATTCAGTGGGTTTGATAAAATTAAACGGGGGTTTAGTGAGCTAACCGGTGTAAGGGGAATCAAGTTATATCGGCGTTTGATCGCTTTAATGGCATAGGCGGTTGAGGTGAGCGAGTGGCCACGAGTTATGAATTTTCCGTGTATAGACTTTACTTTGTCCAGGTAAAACTCGGATGAAACCGTAACCTCAAAATTTAATAATTTTAGCCAGTCAAGAACTCGTGGGCGAGAAATAAAGTGTCCGCCCCATGAGTCCGCCATTTTTTTATCCCATAAAAACTGGTATCTAACCCATAAACTCCAGGGGTTAAAATTGATTATTAGCAATATGCCTTCAGGTTTTAAAACTCTCTCTATTTCACGCATGGTTTGAAAGCGAAAGGCATCAAATTCCAATAAATGCGGAATGATGATCATGTCAACACTGTTGCTTTGCAAGGGAAGGCTGTAAGCTTTTGCCTGGATTTTTTTAGCTTTTGCGCAACCCAGTTTTTTGGCATCAAGTATCGTAAAATTCTTGTATAAAGTGCAGTCGATGAAGTCACTTTCCCAGCCCAGACCGCCAATCTGCAAAATGGTTTGCTGGCAACTTACGGTAATAGATCTTTGTAAATAGTCTATTTCAAGCTCCTGGAGAAGCTTGCCTCTGGGCGTTTGATACCAGGCAAATAAAAAATTACGTTTCATGACTTGATTTTATGCCGATTGACTTTGATGATATTCAATAAAAACAAGGTATAATGATAACATTGTAATAATAAACTTTACTCTTAAAAAGGCTTAGATGATGCGCGTTAACTTTAACTGGTCAGTTAAACTTTTATCACTATCGATCTTTTTCATCATTACAGGTTGCTCAGCAACCTCTAAAGACGGTTTAAATGATAGACCGCCTGAGAGCTCCGAGCTGAATAACGGTTATGTGCGACATGCCCATCATGCGTTTGGCACTCAGAAATATAGTGTACCAGCGAAATACAATAATACAGTTTGGGAGCGTTTGCTTTCTTTATATTCGTTGCCCGAGATCGAAAACGAACGCATAGATCGCGAGTTAAACTGGTATTTGCGGCATCCGGCTTATCTGGCCAGGGTTCAGCAAAGGGCAGAGCCTTATTTACATATGATACTTGATGAGGTTGAAGCAAAAAATATCCCCGGCGAACTGGCTTTATTGCCGATAGTTGAGAGTGCCTTTTTACCGGAAGCCTATTCAAAAAGCGATGCCTCCGGACTTTGGCAATTTATACCGGCGACCGGTCGTTTGTATGGCTTGCAACAAAATGCCTGGTACGACGGTCGTCGAGATGTTTATACTTCAACAAAAGCAGCCACGACTTTTCTAAAGCAATTGGGGGAGACGTTTGATGGCGATTGGCATCTTGCCTTGGCTTCTTATAATTTCGGGAAAGGCAACGTCAGAAAAGCTATTGAAAAAAATGAAAACCTCAATCTTTCAACGGATTACTGGTCTTTGGATTTACCCAAAGAAACCGCGGATTATGTTCCAAGATTGTTGGCAATAGCCAGAATTTTTGCAAATGCCGAGAAATATAATATTAATTTGCAACACATCCCCAATAAACCTTACTGCGAATTAGTAGATGTTAAATCCCAGTTAGATTTAAACAAGGCTGCTGAACTGGCTGATACGCCGCTTAATGAGTTTTTAAAATTAAATCCCGGTTTTAATTATTCCAGTACCGCTCCTCAAGGTCCGCATCATCTGTTAATTCCAGTTGCGAAAGCAAATGCATTTAAACAGAATCTGGCGATGTTGCCCTATGAAGAACGAGTTGATTTAAAGCGTTATCATGCGGAGACTGCGGCTACGAATGCCGCGATTGCGGCGCAAGCCCGACGTGATGATCCGCCTCCTGTCCCAAGTCAACATAAAGTTAAGGCGGGTGATAGCCTGGTTTCAATTGCGGATAAATACAATACAACGCCTCAGTCGATTCGTCAGAGCAACCATCTAAGCAGTAATGCTATTAAGTCTGGTATGCTTCTGAAGTTACCGGCGGTAGCGCAGAAAAATGCCGACAGCTTATCAGCCACAAAAATGGTTAAAAATAACGCTGTAAACACCCAGATGTATGTGGTTAAAAAAGGTGATACGGTGTGGAATATTTCGCAACGATTTGCGGTTAATGAGAAGGAGCTAGCTGAGGCCAATAAAATCTCTTTAAAGACTGCTCTGGTTTCAGGTCAAAAGTTAATGATTAAAGTGGCTAATCAACCACCGGCTCTAATTCCACACGCAGTTGCAACTGTTGGAAAACCGTTGTTGAAAGCACCAAATCAAAAGCTGGTAGCATCAATGGCGGCGATACATTCGATCAATTACACGGTTAAACAGGGTGATTCACTGGCCCAAATTTCCCGTAAATTTAATGTCTCAATCGCAGATTTGCGTAAATGGAATTCGCCCGAAATAAGTAATTCACTCACTCCGGGAAAAAAGTTGAAAGTTATTCTTAATACTTGAGCTAAGGCTATCGCTTAAATAACAACTTAGCTCAAATCGAAGCTAAGTTGTTATCAATGCCCAATCAAAGCACTGCTTAGACTATTGACCAAAGCATCATTGCCATGGGCTTTGACATAATCGATAACTACCGGAATAAATTGTTGGATCATCGTGGGCGACATGCCCTGTTGCTGGAAAGCAGATGCCACAGACAGTAAACTTCCGGCAGTTCCACCCGAAGCCCCACCCGCCAATGAAGATAAAGTCCCCGCCAATCCACTGGGTTGTGCCAGCGCAGGAGTCGCAGCTCCCAACATGCCTTGCATACCAGGAACAGATTGCTCCAATTGGGTAAAGGAATCAGCCGACATCTTGTTTTTAGCGATCTGAAACAAAGCGCCAGCGCCGCTTTGAGCCTGAGCACCACTAACGCCGGTTTTTTGCATTAGTAATTCTGGTAAACTGCCAGCAACAAGCTGTTGTACTGGTGGTGTAAGTGGCGCTGGATTATTTGCCTGGCTGTTGGTCTTATTGCCGACTGCATTTAGAAGGTCTTGCCATCCAGCGGCATCTGCATTATTGATAGAGACTAAAGAAACAGTCATTGACATGCAGAAAGTAATTATTTTTGTGTTGTGCATAGTTTCCTCGCAATGGAGCTGATGGATTAGTAAAACTTGATAATACAGGGTAAAGCTTATATTGCAATTAAGAAATATGCGCTAACTGTAAATAACAATCTGACTGCATGTCGATTAATCTGGATACCGTCCGCTCAAATTCAAACGAGCCCTCGCCATCGGTGTACAGTTCAGATGCGGGCACTTCTGCGGTACAGATCAATTTGACTTTATGTTCGTATAAGGCATCAATCAGTGTTACAAAGCGTTTAGCCTCATTACACTTTTCTTTAGTCATTTTGGGAATGCCAGCCAATATTACAATGTCGAAGCGGTTGCCTATTTCCAGATAATCGGCGGGGCCCAGGGCATTCATACAAAGTTCCTCAAAGGAAGACAATACGACATTGCCATGAATTGCAGATAACACTACCTTTCTACCCAAGACCTCGATAATGCCTGGTTTAAGCGGGGCAAATTGCGTAAATTCGTTAAAACTTAGCCGCACAAATTTTTCAGCCTGTTCATTTAGCGGGTAGTGATAAGTGGTTTTTAAGGCATGCAAATGACTGAGCCGATAATCCTGGGCGGCAACCAGTTCTATGACATCGGCTTTTTCTTGCAGCAGCCTGATAAAAGGCAGAAATAACTCCCTTTGCAAACCGGCATGATAAAGTTGCTTGGGATGGCAGTTGGAAGTAATCACCACCACGATGCCCAGCTCAAAGAGCCGGTTAAAAAGCCGAACCAGAATCATCGCATCTGCAATGTCAGAAACATGAAACTCATCAAAACACAGCAGCAGTTCTGAAGCCCTGATATGTTTTGCCAGCGCTAAAATGGCATCGGTATTGTTATATTTACGCCATTGATGAATATAGGTATGAACTTCAAGCATAAACGCATGAAAATGGACCCGTCTTTTTTGAGTGATGGGACAGGCTTCATAAAACAAATCCATTAACATTGATTTGCCTCGCCCAACATGGCCAAAGAGATATAAACTTTGGCAGGTATCGGGTTGTGTTAAAAATAATTTCTGCAGCGTTGATTTTTGACTATATTCATGAGCCGAACTCAGCTTATCAAGCAGGATTTGCAATTGCTCCAGTGCAATAATTTGGTTTTCTTCGTACTGAAGTTGTCTTTGCGCTACCAAAGCGTTATATCGGTTTTTCAGCAAGTCGGATGCCTAAAGGGTTGTTGTGGGTCATGTTGCACTATAAAGCTAGCCATAAATTATTGATTTTCACAGTAAATATCGGGGCTTTATATACGCTAAAAGTTCAATGATTATAACCTGTTTTTGCTTGATGAATCTTTAGGAGGTTATAGATTCCGAAGTAGGTAATG
Organism: uncultured Methylobacter sp.; assembly: GCA_903832775.1. Lineage (GTDB taxonomy): Bacteria > Pseudomonadota > Gammaproteobacteria > Methylococcales > Methylomonadaceae > Methylobacter_A. Next base: position 90,579 of record CAILCX010000176.1, read on the forward strand.
TGACATGCAGTGCTATGAATTGACTTATTGCCGTAGCTTATGAAGATTTTAATGGAACCAGTATATTTGATTGCGCCCCCTGTTTTTAGCCTCATACAGAGCATCATCTGCACGCTGCATCACCGCGTCGGTATTAGTGTCATCTTTCATAACACAAACAGCACCTATGCTAACGGTAATCATGATTGATCCCAAATCATGGTCAATAACAAGTTCTGCAACTTGTTCGCGTAGGCGCTCTGCAATTATATGGGCATTTTCTTTGTCCGCTCCTGTTAACAAAATAGCAAACTCTTCCCCGCCAAGGCGCGCAGCAACATCAATAGTACGCGAATTGTTTTTGACAATTTCAGCAAATGCTTTTAGCACAGCATCTCCAGAGGCGTGACCATAGGTATCATTTACCTTTTTAAAAAAATCCAAATCCAGCATTAATAACGCAACTGAATAATTGGGTAATCGATCAATTTTCGCTACTTCTTGCGTTAGCCGTTCCAAAAATATGCGGCGATTAAATAAGCCAGTCAATGGATCTGTATAAGCCATTTTTTGTAGCGTTCTTGTAGTGTGCAGGTAAAAAATACACAAGGTAATTATCAATACAAAACCCGATAAAATAAACAGTATACGCATACGGGTGGCCACAGTTTCGGCTGCATGAACCGCATCCAAAGTGCGTTGATCCATCAACTGGTAAAACTCGCTGATAGGGCGCATGATGTCAGACTTGGCCTGAAAATAGGCCACATCCCGCAACATTAGGCTTGCCTTAAGCTTGTTGGCGTCAGCAGGTGTTGCAGTGGATTCGACCAATTTCATCGCGGCAAATTCAGTGCTGGTCAATGCATCGGAATTGGCTTTAGCCTGTTCTAGCTTGGTAAATTCTACGTCGGTAAA
>CAILCX010000177.1 GCA_903832775.1 uncultured Methylobacter sp.
GACATCATGCGCGAGATGTTTGAGCAAGGCGAACTACAAAAATTGCTGCAAGCGGCACAGCTATGAGCTACTCCGTTTGGATAGGCTGTTATTTCCCTTTAATAGGAGGAATTCGTATTCCAGAAGCCAAAAATACGGATCTGTTTTTAGGGAATTGAGAGGCCAAAAATTTTTGAAATCGAAGACACGCCCAATCCGAATGCGATGAAGTTAATACGAACCTAACTTAATGAACCGCAACCCCGCGATCCTCGAATCAGGTTTGGACTTAATTACGCTAATTATTGAAGCCAAATCCGACATGTTTGAAGCTGAAGCTAACATGACTAAAGCTGAAGCCAACATGATTGAAGCTAAAAAGAAGCTTGATCAAAATAAAAAAATGCTGCTTGAAGCCATAAAGGCAGTGGAGCAATCAAAAGAGCTTTTAGAGAAATACAAGAATATCGAGGCTTAACATCTGCATCATTGGGGGCTTCTTAAAGTAAGTCTGGCTGGCCGCTATGTTTGAGTTTGCTGTGATTGGGAAATGTAAGGTGAATGTCGCTGACTGCTCGTTGACCAAAAATTAATGCCATTTAATTTATAAAGTAATTGATCTGGAATTAGGGGCCAATTAGCCCTGCTTCAGTAATAATTCAAACTGCTCAATCGGAACTGGCTTACTGAATAAATACCCTTGAAAAAGTAAGCAGCCATTTTGTTGTAGAAAATCCCGTTGTTGTTCAGTCTCCACACCCTCAGCAATGATTGCCAGGCCCAAATTTTGCCCCATACCAATGATGGTTTGCACAATGACTGCATCTGTAGCTTTCACACCAATGTTACGCACAAATGACTGATCAATTTTGAGTTGCGTGAGTGGCAATTGGGTTAAGTAGGCCAGCGATGAATAGCCAGTACCAAAATCATCCATAGAGAAAAGCACCCCCAGTTCTCTCATGGCATTCATCTTATGGATGGTTTCTGCAATATTATCAAGCACCAGGGTTTCTGTGAGCTCAAGCTTTAATCTAGCGGGATTAATATCACTAAGGTGTAGAGCGTCACTGACTTGCTTTACAAAATCAGCTTGATGGAACTGCTTGGCACTGACGTTAACGGCAAGTTTTAAATGCTTAGTCTGTTCAGTGTTTTCCCAACGCTTGATCTGAGCACACGCGGTTTCCAATACCCATTGCCCAACAGGCAATATCAATCCTGTTTCTTCGGCCAAGGGAATGAAATCCAAAGGCGATATCAAACCACGGCGTGGATGTTGCCAGCGAATCAATACTTCGGCGCCAATGACCTGGTGATTATGGTCAACCTGTGCTTGGTAATAGAGTATGAATTGCTTTTCTGCCAGCGCCAATCGTAAATCGGCTTCCTGTTCAGCAAGGGCATCGATACTCAGCTGCATTTGCGGGTCGAAGAAGCGTAAGGTGTTGCGACCAGAGGCTTTGGCTTGATACATAGCAATATCGGCCTGTTTTAGTAACTCCTCTATGGTTCGATCATGATCATGGAACAATACAGCCCCAATACTGGGTGTGCAGTGATAAGTTCGCAAGGCAAGATCATAAGGTTGATTGAGAATGGCCAAGATTTTATTGCCAATATGTTCGGTCTGGGTAGCTGCCTCAAGATCTTGCATGCTTAAATATTCCAGCATAACCACGAATTCGTCACCGCCCAGGCGAGCAACCGTGTCGCCATTACGCGTACAAGACTCTAGGCGTTGGCCAACCTGTTGTAATAGCACGTCCCCCATGTCATGGCCTAGAGTATCGTTTAATGTTTTGAAATTATCCATATCAATAAACAGCAAGGCACCTTTTCGGCCACTGCGATTACTGGAAGTCAAAGCGAGTTTTAACCTGTCCTGAAGCAGTCGCCGATTAGGCAGTTCTGTCAGAGGATCGTAGAAAGCCAGTCGTTCAATTTCAGCCGTGGCCGCCTTGCTTATTGTAATATCCAGATGTGTTCCGACATAATGAGTGACGTTCCCGTTATCGCCTTTGACGGCAGAGATGGTAAGAAATTTGGGATAAATTTCACCATTTTTACGCCGATCATAGATTTCTCCTTGCCAGGTTCCGGTATCACGGAGGGTCTCCCACATTTCGGCATAGAAATCAGCACTGTGTCGACCTGACTTGAGCAGACTGGGAGTCTTGCCAATAATCTCATTAGTCTCATATCCGGTGGTTTCAGTAAAGGCTTTATTAATCCGCAGGATCACGCTGGTTGCATCGGTAATCATAATACTTTCTTGCGACTCGAAGGCGACCGCAGCAACGCGAAGATCAGTCTCAGCAGCTTTGCGTTCGGTAATGTCTATCGCTGAGCCTATATAACCCGTAAACACACCCTTGTCATCATGAAGAGGAATTCCTTGGTCCAGAATCCAGCGCCACTCTCCATTACGGTCGCGCAAACGATATTCAGTCAAAATAGGACTATAGTCTTGAATATTTTGGTAATAGGCCCGAAAAATACGCATTCTATCATCAGGATGAATTACCTTAGCCCATCCCTGATGACTTAAGCCTTCCACACGCTCAATTCCGGTGAAATTTAACCACGTTTGATTTACAAAGATGGGATTTCCATTGACATCCGTAATCCAAATCATAGCAGGCGAGGCATCCGCCATGTGCCTAAAGCGCTTTTCACTGTCAATCAGTTGGTTTTCTAGCTGTTTTCGTTGACTGATGTCACGCAATGCAAAGGCAATAAATAAACCCCGTTCTGTTTGAATGGGACTTAAACTGATTTCTACGTCAAATTCACTGCCGTCTTTTCGTAATGCCAGTACGTCCATTCCGGCACTCATACATCTAATCATAGGGGCATTCATATAGTTTGCACGAAAACCTTGATTCCTGACATGGAGTCGTTCGGGCACTAACATATCAACAGATTCTCCAATCAGTTCAATCGTTGAGAATCCAAACAAATGCTCGGCTTGCCGATTTACTAAGGTAATAATGCCCTGCTCATCGCTCAACAGCATCGCATCCGGTGTTGAATCGAGAATAGCACGGTAAAATAGTTCACTCTTTTGCAGCGTTTGTTCGGCCTGCTGCTGCGCAGTGATATCGGTGGCTATACCACAAACCGCATAAATTTCGCCAGAGACTTTACGAAGCGGAAACTTTATTGAGCTGTAAATATGAATGCCGTCATCTTGAGGTATTAGCTCTTCCAGGGTGATGGGCAGTTCTGACTGAATGACCTGTTGATCATTTTTGCAAACCCCGTCTGCTATTTCTTGAGGAAATAAGTCGTGATCCGTTTTCCCAATGATGGCATCTTTGTTTAAATGAAATAATTCTTCATAGCGTCGATTTACATGCAGATATCGGCCTGACACATCTTTCATGAAGATAACCATCTGAGTATTATTGGTAATGGCAAGCAAACGATCTTCTATTTCAGTATGAGCGTTAAGTAGCGCCTGGAAACTATCCGCTATTACGTTAAAACTGTCAGCTACCTGAGTCAATTCGTCATGGGAATTTAGTTCAACGCGCTCAGTCAAGTCTCCGTCAGCAAGAATTAGCGCCGAACGGGCAAGACGTTGAATATTGTTACTTATTGCATAATAGCCGCCGATAAAGAAATAGTAGGTCAGCAGCAAGAGCAATATAGCAATGGTGATGTTGATGCGAAGTCTGAAATTAGCACGCTCAAGGCGAGCATTGATCAGTGCCTTGAGCGTCGGCAGCATAGTCACATTGATTTTACTATAGTTTCTATCAATAACCTCGGTTGTATTCTTGATAAAATCTACCGGAGAGGTAGAAAAAATGCTACTGATAATGTCCGAGCGCACAACCCCTTCAACTTCATGAATCGAGGAGCTAATATCCTGACTAACTTTTAAAAGCTGAACTTGGAGCTCAAGATTGGCTCGCCCTGTTTTATCGAGATTAATCACGAGTATTTTTAGTGAGTCATCAAGTTGAGACATCAAAGTAAGCAGTGTCGACTTTTGGTGCTCAGACAGCTGTTTTATGGCCAAAATACTACCGCCATAAGCGCGTATCTGACCCAGTCGCTCAAGTGCCCGAGGAAAGGTCCATGCAATCGTATCAATCAAATAATACGAATCGAAATCGGGATCAAGAGTCAAATAGTATTGATCAGTCATATCTTTCACAAAATCCAATAGATCATCAATTAAACGGGTATGGGCTCTAAAATTATCCTCCAAATTCCAATTGAGTCCCTCTGTTTGCAAGCTGTTCCAGTTGGATTCAAGGTTATTCAAATTCTGATTAACCATTAAAGAGGCAGGTATTTTGTTTTTTAAGGCGTTAATGGCAAGCGTTACCTCTGTTGATTTGGCTGCACGATCAGGGCGCAATGCGTCAATGCCCCCCAAAAGAGCAGCCGACAAGCCACGATGCTGCTGCATGAGTTGCACGGTATTCATTATTGGCTGAATCAAAACAATGCCTTCCAGTTCCCGTTGTGCGTTACGGGAAACCTGACTAAGGCTTTCATAGAGACCGAACAAAACCACGACAATGGCTATCAGATGTATCAGCCAGATCACCATGAATTTCTTGGTGTAGCTCAGCTTGTTCATCAAAGCAATGGCGGGATAAAATAAAGTTTTCATTGTTAGTTCTGTAATAAAAAATATATGTCTAGTAGTCAATAACTATCATCAGTCAACGTATCAAATATCAAGGGTTTATATTTTATAGATATCATTAGCTTAACAGAACATTTTTATTGGGTGATAACAGATTTTATCAATAAAAATGATCTTGTATGGGTTCGCTAAAATCGACTGTCTGTTTTCTGGAGGGGGGCATCCTTGTGGGCCAGGTAAACCAGTTAGTCTATTAGAAATGTACCGAAAAACTCCCTGCTTGATCTCGACAAGTAATGCCTGCATATATTCAGCTTTAACTGCGCGAGGTTTTCATATTGCAGACGTCCATTGAGCGTAACCGACTGTCTCTTGATGACCGATTGTGACTGTTCGTTATGTGTCGGAAATAGCTCATATTGGAGACATTGGTTTGGAGGAACCGTGGGACACCTTACATTATCCCGATAACAGCAAACTCAAACATATCGGCCAGCCAGACTTACTTTAAGAAGCCCCCAATGATGCAGATGTTAAGCCCCGATATTCTTGTATTTCTCTAAAAGCTCTTTTGATTGCTCCACTGCCTTTATGGCTTCAAGCAGCATTTTTTGATTATGATCAAGTTTCTTCTTAGCTTCAATCATGTTGGCTTCAGCTTTTGCCATGTTAGCTTCAGCTTTAGTCATATTGACTTCAGCTTCAAGCCTGACTGCTTCAGCTTTAAACATGGCGGATTTAGCTTCAATAATTAGCGTAATTAAGTCCAAACCTGCTTCATTGTCCATAATTCATTACCCCGTCACACTTGTTGAGTGCAAAAGAAAAAAGGATTGTTTGCCGCATAATTTTATGGGTATGGCTGAATAAAAAAGCCTACCTAAAACATATCAGGTAGGCGCACCAAAGGACTGAGTTGTTAATCTTATGAAAAATCACACCATAAGCTGGATTTAACTATCCCAGAATTTAAGTATCGCAGATAAACCATTGTTGTTGAATAAGTAGAAATACGTAGTCTTGGCAAACTTAGACTGCTGTGTAAGGCTATTTGCCCCAAGCTGGATGAGGTCGCCAAGTCATAGCCCATTTAAGTAACTGATCTGCTGGCATGGGACGGGCGATACCGTACCCTTGTGCAAGTTCACAACCAAGTTGCAACAGCAGGGTCCCGTGCTCAACCGTCTCTACCCCTTCGGCGATCACATGGAGACGAAAGGTGCGCGCCAATCCAACCACTGCCTCAATAATAGCTAGGTCGTCCGAGTCATGAAGCATGTTTCGTACGAAACTCTGGTCGATCTTAAGTAGTGAAACGGGAAGTTGTTTTAGATAAGTCAGCGACGAATAGCCGGTACCAAAGTCATCCAGGGCAAAACTAACCCCAAACTTTCGACAGTCATTAATAAGTCGCGTCGTCTTAGTGATATCTTCTAGGGCACTGGTTTCCAGCACTTCGATTTCAAGATAGGACGGCATAATATTTGGATGCGCTGCTAAACTTTCGCATAGACGTGTAACGAAGTTGGATTGCTGTAATTGACGAGCACTAACATTGACACTGACTTGGATGTCAAGTCCATGCTGACGCCAGAGTTCTATTTGGTTTAGCGCGTTGTGGATTACCCATTCACCCAGTTCAATGGCCAGAGGATGATCTTCGATCTCTGGCAAGAATGATTCTGGCGACAACAAACCTTTTTCCGGGTGATTCCAACGGATTAAGGCTTCAGCCCCGATAATGGCACCTGTGCGCAAATTCACCTTAGGCTGGTAATACAGCGCGAATTCCTGCTCAATGATGGCTGAACGGATACGATCTAGACTCTCATTACGGGTGCGAATACTATGATCAAGAGTAGCATCAAAGACGTGGTAACGATTTTTGCCAGCCAACTTAGCCTGATACATGGCTTGGTCGGCTTGCCGTAACAACTGATCAGCATCAACGGCCTCCTTCTGTGGATAAAAGGCCACCCCCAGACTCGCAGAGACCTGGAGGCTCATGTCGACAAATTGTACTGGATCAAAAGCAGCAGAAAGTAAACGGTTAAGTAGTTGTAAGGTAATATCTTCATTGTCCAAGTCCATTAGCACGGCGACAAACTCGTCCCCGCCAATTCTGGCGAAGGTATCGCCTTCGCGTATAGCCTGTAACATACGCGACGCAATGGCCATCAGCAACCGATCACCCGTTTCATGCCCGTGTTTGTCGTTAATTGCTTTAAAGCCATCGAGGTCAAGAAAAACCACGGCCAGTGAAGTGTTCCTTCTATGGACCTGGGTGATCCCCTGGCGCATCCGGTCAGCCAATAGAATGCGGTTGGGTAAATTGGTCAGTGGATCGTAGTGAGCGATATGCTCTAATTCATTTTCGTGTTCCTTGATTCGAGTGATATCGGTAAGCATGGCCACGTAATGGCGAGGGATACCTTGAGCATCGTTGACTGCACTGATGGTTTCAATGATGGCATACATTTCACCACTCTTGCGCCGGTTCCAGATTTCGCCATACCAATGGCCTTTCTGGATCAAACTGTTCCACAGGTCAGCGTAAAAAGCTTGACCCTGAAGGCCAGAGCCAAGAATACGCGGGGTTTCGCCTAGCACTTCGTCACGGCTATAACCCGTAATGCGGCTAAATGCATCATTGACATCAACGATCGTGCCATCCATGGTGGTGATTAAGATACCTTCCCAGGCGTGGGTGAAAACACTGGAGGAAAGGCGGAGTTTTTCTTCGGTAAGTTTGCGCTCGGTGATGTTCCGGGCAATCTTTGATGCACCAATAACTTTCCCTGTAGAATCAAAAATGGGTGACTGGGATACGGACACGTCAACAGGTGAATCATTCTTGCATAGACGTACGGTTTCAAAATGATCAATCCGGCCCCCAGAGGATATTTCATGCATAATAAACTGTTCCTCGTCGACACGATCTGGCGGTAGCAGTTTCAACAAAGACTGGCCAACCATCTCTTCGGCGCTGTAGCCAAACAGGTGCTGACAACCATTATTCCAACTGGTGATGATGCCATTAAGATCTTTACTCAAAATCGCGTCGTCTGATGACTGTATGATGGACGCTAAAAGTTGGCTCTTTAATTCCGATTGTTTGCGCTCGGTTATGTCTTGCACAATACCTGTCATCCACTCGGTTTCGCTTCTGGCATTTCGCAAAATATCACCTGCGGCATAAATCCACCGCACATCACCATCGGCACGGCGAATGCGGCACTCGAAGCGCCAAGAGGTTTGTGCTGCTATTGCCTCATGGAAGCACCGATCGACCTCCTGACGATCTTCGGGTAGAACATGTTCTAGGAATATCTCGTAGGTCCAACTGGGTAACAAGGTCTGATAGCCAAAAATACGATCGTGGAGTAGGGTGCGATGCGTGGTGTGATCAAGTAGATTTAGATCCCATGCTCCGGTAGCACTTTGTTGCAGAGCAAAATCCAAGCGAGCCTTACTTGCCTGCAGAGCCTCTTCAACCCATTTACGCGGGCTAATGTCCTGCACAAAAACTACAAACTGTCCCTCATTGACAGACAGATACCGCATGCTGACTTCGACATCAAAATGACCACCATCCTTACGACGGTGTCGGGTTTCAAAGCGATCTGCGCCCTGGATGAGGGTATTTTGGAGGTGCCGGATAATAGCTTCGGCTGTTTCGACAGCCTCCAGATCGGCAACGCTTAAGTTCAACAGTTCCTGCTCATTATAACCACTCATCCGGCAATAGGTGTCGTTGACTTCCAGCACACCTCCCTGACTATCTATTAGCAGAAAGCCGTCCATGGACGTATGGAGTAGGCTGTTGTGTAGCAGCGTACTGTTCATTGCTGCTAAGGTTGATTCCAACTGGCTTTTGTTAAGCACAAGCTGGTACTGACGTCGCAGCAGGAACAATGCCGCAGCCACACCGCAAACCAAGCTAATCGCCAACAGTGCGGTCAGTTTCATGCTTAGGGTTAGTGGGGCGTAGACCTCAGATTTAGCTATCTTTGTCACAAGCAACCATGAGGAATCTTGAATGCTGCTCAATACAGCAAGTACGGCATCACCATTATAATCCTGACCCTCCACCATGCCACGCTGCCCCAGTGCAACTTTTACGGCGGGTATCTTGAGTTTATCTAATGGAATACGCTTTTTAAGAGCCGCTTGTTTCGAAAATCGAAGGTCATTTAAAAATAGGACATCATTGTCCTCTCTGCGAACCAGCAGTGTTTCGGCTGTAGCGCTAACCGTTGGCCACTGCTGAATGAAGGGATACAAGTAGATGCTTGGATCAATGCGCAACACGATTACACCGAGTGGTCGGTTGCCCTCCTGTTGGTTTAGTAGGGGTATTAACAGGGCTAGAAAGACTTTTTGATCAGACTCATCCCAAAAAAAGTCCTGGAGCATGACCTGGTTCGCCTGCATTGAGGCCAGCGCACTGGTCTTAAGCACAGCGGCTAGAGGCTCTGACTTAGCGGGCACTGACATTCGGATGACGCCTTGAGCATCAAGCAGAAACCCTCGGTCATATCCGAAGTGGCTGTAGTGCAGGATACGGTTAAACCAATCCTGTAAATCCGGTTGGGCGGGGATGCTACCCGTCGCCTCCAATTGTCGCTGCGCGACAGAATTGATCCATGCACTCTGGGCTATGGCCCCATCACCCAAGCGTTCTAGCCGCCATTGGTTCAGTTCTTTTGTTTTTAAATCTGACACCGCCTGCAATTGTAACGCCACGCCTTGGCGGAATGTGAGTTCAGTATTATGGTAGGCCTGATAGGCAACCACGAAGATTGTGGCAGTCAGTGCAAAAAAAATCAGAGTGTAGAACAACCTATTTATTTCTATTGCGCCAGATAGGTTGGCTGACCATATGAATCGACGATAGGAAAATAGCAGTAGTCCCATACCCATGAATAACAGGATGATGCTTGTATTGAGCGCAGGGCGGATCAGTGTATTGCCGATGGGCAGAGGTACGCCATAGATATAGCTCAGCAGGAGCATGCCGCTGATTATTGTGAGCAACCCTGCTATACCCGATATAAGATAAACTCGCCAGACAACGTGTGTATTTCGAGACCAAGCGAACAAAAGTGCCACGTTCGCCAGCAGAAAGCCTAGAGCCGTAATTGGAGAAATATATCCTATAGGCGCATCGCCCTGCAGGCCCGAAATGGGCAAGCCGAGAAATTCTACCGACCAATAAATATCGAATAGGCGCAGTGTAAACAACACCAAGGCTATCAACACGCCTACCCAGACGAAGAGGGTAGTCATGCGGGTTGGCGCCTGCTCTTTGACATTAAAACAGAACACGCCACCGAACAAGATTGAGAGCATCGCCGTACAGGGCGCCATTGGCAGAGTGTGGGTTTCCCAAGTCGTCAGGATAGGTATGTCCAGTAGCCAGCCAAACAGAGCCAGCAGTCCGATGGCTGCCACAGACAGCCCTAAAACCTGAAGTACAATGGAGGTCAATGATTCGAATAGGTCACTTCTTAGGATCATGTCAGAAGTCCGAAACAAGATTAAAATTACCGCCTTCCAGACACCCTGATTAGGCTGTCTTTTTTCTACAATAAAACGTTACTCTGAATTTAAATCCCTGTAAACATAATATGAAAATCTCATATTTGACCCATTAGCGTTCTTTGTTCAACGGACAAAGAATAAGTAATTCTAGGTAATCAGGGTAAAGTTGCCGTGCCGCCGATGAGAAATTCCAAAACAAAACCCGTGAGGGCTTTCATGAGGAGTAGAAAGTGATAACTTATGACGGTAAAGCAGTCCCCCCGTTTTGATGATTCCCTAAATCACTATAGTTTATATATGGTCACCCCACAAAATCAGGAAGCGACTGATTTTATTATATATTTATAATAAAATCGATAATTTGTTAATAACTTCAAATAGGTAATTATACCTATTGCGCTTTGGTAAAAAAGGCGTAATTTAATATTTGAATTCGGCTAAATTCTCAAAGATCTTTTTTACAGCTGATTTTTTACATAGATAAAAACAGTACAATTATAATTGATATCGACTCTTTTAGGAGAATAACCTCATGAAAAAATCAATCATTACAGTTGCAGGTCTATTGCTATTATTGAGCGTATTTCTCAGTACTGCCGTTTTCGCCGAAGAGCATGCCTATGCAGCAATTGAACATACCAGTACCGCTATAGCACAAGGCAAGACCGGAAATGCACTCGCCTTGGTTGAGCATACAGAAAAAGCATTAGAGCATGCAAAAATGGCAGAAAATGTAGCAAAAGGGCATATAAAAGCTGAAATGCAATCCGCCGTGGATGAACTGGACAAAGCCATTACTGCGGGCAAAGCGGGCGATGCCAAAGTAGCGACTATATCCCTTGAAAAAGCTTTAGGTTTTCTTCAGGCAGGCAACAAATAGGTCAAACTATTAAGTAAAGGGCGGAACACTCCCGCCCTTTACTTACCGACAAGCACTAGAGTGTAAATATGATAGAAACTTAAGTGCACAGACAGATAACGGAGCATGGCAATGATCCCAACAAAATTAATAGTAAAAACAGCTAAAGTAATGGTTGCAATACTGGTTTTTTTGAGCGCCATTCCCACCGCGTATTCAAAAGATAAAGCGTGTTGGGCAGAGTTTTTTCAGGATAGCCAGTATTCCGGCAAACAATTTCACCTTGATGGTCCGGTTCAACTGGAGAACCTAAACAATGTCCATGGCGAAAATTGGGAGTCGCTCATCGAAAGTCTTAAGGTAGGCCCTAAGGCAAGAGTAAGTGTTTTCGAGAATACCAACTTCAAACTCACGCTAAAAGAAATGGAAAAATACCCGGATTTATTAAGATCATTGGGGTTAACGGAAAAAGACGCACTGGAAGATAAAGAGCTTATTTTCATTTCCAATTCCATGATACATGATCTCAGTGATTTTAATTTTCGTAATAAAATTCGCTCCTTGAAAGTTGATTGTGAAAATTAAGTAAACAATAAATTCTCATTTTATCTTCAGTGGTTATTAGTATTTTAGGCCTGCTGCTCCTCGTTTTTTTGGGTATCATTAACCAGTTTTTTCACCCGATCATCCCCCCAAAATTGAGAAACTTCAGTAGATAAACTAACGCGGCTATTATTAGCTGAACGACCGCAATAGCTCATATTGGAAACATTGGTTTGGAGTACCTGTCGGACCGGTATTGGCCGTAATGCACAGATGTGCATTACGGCCATTATGACCAGTGTCTTTTTATGCACAGGGACTTAGTGGTAAATGGCTGTTAGCCTTTAGCGGCGGGGCTTGAGCATGGAACCTCGATTTAAAAGCTGGACATAATTTTTATAGTCGTCTGAAGTGGACATTCCTTGATCCATTTCTGAAAACAGTCATAATCTTAAAAATTGATCTTTTCTAACCCTCAGCATTGGCAACGCGACAGCCCAAGCTTTACGTCATGGTCTATTTTGACCATCTAATCCAACGCCGATATGCTGAAAACCACGTATATATACGTCGAAGCCGAATTGGCTATTTAAGAACAGACACTGATCAGACTTCAGGAAGTCGGTATAAGGCATTCCGATATCATGCTTCAGTTATATTCGGATTTTGACCGCCATCTACAGTTCTTGTAATCGCTGTAATTATGTGAAGCTCGTGAGCGAGATAGAGGCTTCCAAGCCTTATGGTATCTCGCTCGCGGCAATGCACTGTGCATAAAAGGAAACTTCACATAATGGCCGATTGTGACTGTTCGTTATGTGTCGGAAATAATTCCGGATAGCTGCCTTTCAAAATCAGCTCAATAAAAGCAAGTCCATCGGCTCCAGCCGACCCATCAGCGACATTCACCTCAGATTTCCGGATGACTGCAACCGCACGTATAGCAGTCCTTCATTAAACAGCCTTCGTATATGATTACAGCAACACCGACTTAACTATTTATCCATTATTTACTCATACTTAAGTGAAAATCTAGAAGGGACAGATGGACAATAATGACTCATGACAAAACGACTTTTAGATGCTAACCCTACAAAATAGCTGGTATGAAGACGGACATCACTTCGTTCGTTGGCGTCCCGTCAGTCAAGGATTGCTGCGAGCGGCGAAGCTAAGCTTGGGTGCGCAGTTAAAATCCTATTTAAGTCTACGCTGTACGCATGTTAAAGGACGCGGTGGTGCTAAGGCTACCGTAAGGTTTGCACAGACGATGGCGGGACAGTATCGCTATGTGGCACGGTTTGATATTCGCTCGTATTATGAAAGCATGAATCATGCGGTACTGCTGCAGCTACTGGAAGATGCGGGCATCGCTGCTGAAGGTTACGCACTGGTGCAGGATTACTTAAGTTTGCCCGATATGAGGTTGACGGGCTGTGGCATGGTCGCCGGTGGCAGTATATCGCCGTTACTGGGTGCTGTGTATTTGACGCCCTTAGATAGAGCCATGGAACGTTTGCAACCTCGCCATGACATACGTTATCAGCGTTTCATGGATGATTATCTGATCTTTGCACCGACACGCCATAAACTGAAAGCGGCACTACGCTGTATGTACCGTGTCCTTGATCAACTAAAACTGACCGTACATCCCGATAAACGTTCCATCGGAACAACACACAGGGGGGTTGATTTTCTGGGTTATCGCATTCACCCTGACCGTCTTTTGCGTCCCGCTTTGCAAAGCCTAAACCGCTTGCTTGATCGTTCTCGTCGGCTTTATGAGCAAGGAGTGGATGAAAATCGACTCCGAGAGTACGTTCAACGGTGGTTTCTTTGGCTGCACGGTGGTCTGCGCAATAGGGTCAGTCATGAAGGTGGCTTTAACCAGATCTGGGGATTTGTCTTAAAACATCTAAACAGCGGAAACAAAACAAGCCCCGGTTAAGAGGCTTGGATTGTGGTGTTTGAAATCACCCGCTTCGCGGAGAAAAGCAAAGGGTTAAAGGGTTGAATGGTTAAAAAGTCCGCACGGGCCGTGATAGACCATCGCTTCCAATAAAATCACCGTAAGATACGTTATTAATAGGATTTATCATTAATGCGAATGCCGAATTGTACTGAGAAGAACTCCAGTACGTATAACCATAAAGAAAATTTCCTACATTTGTGTAAGGTGCCTGCGCACCATAACCTATGTTGGTGTACATCAGGGTCATCTCATCTTTAGACGGTAAATACCATCCACCCAAACCGTTTGAACTGTAATTGGCGGCCTTATAAGCCGCTGTGCCAACCCCACATACTGCATTGATGGCGTTAGTATTGGCAAGGCCGGTCCCTATATCAGTACTAGTCAGTATGTCTTTTCTACAAAATCCCCACTGGGCTAAAGGTTGATCTACCGGTGCCGCTTCCAAACCATGTTTGCCGGTCGCATCGGTCAGATAAAAGACTTTACCACCGGCGGGACCCGTGTCACCGATCTGGAAAAAACAATGATCAGCTACCCAAGTGGGTATGCCATCACAATTCTTTAAAGTGGTGTTATTTTCACCCACTGGAATCCTCTCCCAATGATTGACATTCCACCATTGCATATCGCCTGTTGCGGTGCCGACTGGGCCAGTTCCCGCTGGGCCAACATCACCTTTAGCGCCGGGTAAACCGTTTGTACCTGCATCGCCCTTTGGTCCTGCTACTGTGGAATCTGCACCTGCTGCCCCGGGTAAACCTGTGTCACCTTTTGCACCTGCTGCCCCATTAGTACCATTAGTACCATTAGTACCATTAGTACCAGCAGGTCCAGGTACGATCGAAGCTGCTCCGGTATCGCCTTTAACACCAGCGGGGCCTGCAGCTCCATCAGCACCTTTCAAGCCATCTGCGCCCGCTACTCCTTGCGCTCCATTTGTACCATTAGTTCCATTTATTCCTGGATTACCTTGAGGCCCCTGTGGCCCCATGGGGCCTATATCACTATTAACGCCTTTGTCGCCTTTTACTATGGTCCGCTTCGCATAAGCAGTAGAAACCGACAGAGTTGCTATACCTAACAATAAGCCAACTGCCAGGGGTTTTAATATTTTATTACTCATCTCTTATGCCTTAAATTAATTATTTCGTAACTGTAATGTCTGTGTTTAACCACAAAACCTACATCCAGGATTTTTCGACCATCCTTGCAACCAGCACTGAATCTTTACAAGTCCAGCTCTTTTAAAATGTAACCTGACGAAATGGACATCATCATTAGGTGAAAAAACAATAATGACTGAATTTGTTTTTACTGTTTTAAATTTGCAAATTCACCATATCAGAGTTATGGAGATAAGGCCCGAAAAGAATTGTTACAAATTGTAACAAAAGCGGTTTTAGCCGCCAAAAAGACATCGATTAGACTGGATGGGATGGGATGGGATGGGATGGGATGGGATGGGAAATTTTACCGCATTTAATTTCATCTCCAACTTGAATTATTGGCACTGAATGCCGCTGGATAATGATGCAACAAGTTGGAATTGTGCTTTTTGCAAGCCAATATTCGAGGGTTCAACTGAAACAGAACATCGGTTTTGTGTTTGCCTGAACGACTGCAATGGCTCGTATCGCAGACGTTGGTTGATCGTAATCGTCTGTCTCCAGTTGGCCGAGTCCGGCCCGTCAAGTTTGAAAAAAAATGAGTGGCGTTGATCTTTAACTGACGGTAAAAGGTTACGTCTCAGCATTTTTGCCACTCTGTTTTTCGCGCTCCAGCTGATACTTGAGTTGGGTAATCTTTGAACATTTTGCATGATTACCGACATTACGCTTTATTCCGCACACTGGACACAGCCAAATCTTATTTTCAGGTATTATTGCATCAACTAACAACTCCGTATCAGATGCAACACGATCCACTTCAACAGTCATATTCGATGCTTCCAGCTATTCTGTAATCGGACACTTGCTAAGTGCGTCATTTACACGATCCCTAAGCTCTTTTCCGGGTTTAAAGTGTAGCCTTACTTTTGCTGGCAAGTTTACTGTTTCGCCAGTCTTTGGATTACGTGCAAGCCTAGCTGGTTGATGACGCAGATCAAATGAACCAAAGCCACGAATCTCAATGCGCTCGCCATTTTCCAAGGCAACAATCATTTGTTCCAGCATAGAGTTTACAGCCAATTCAACGTCTCTCGTCTGAATCTCTGGCAACTTGTCACTTAATATGCGCACCAACTCTGATTTTACCACCGGCAACTCCCCTAATAATAAGAGTTCATTTTAGCAGGTTACAGTGATGCTGTTTGCTAACCGTGCGCTTATAATCCCCATTTCTTATACACTTGCCTTAATAGAAACTAAGCAGCCACAACATGAAAATAAATTTTACAAAATCAGAGTTCCGCACATTGCTGGATGTAATCTACATGGCTGATTGGATAATGCATGCGCACGATACTGAAGATCGGAGTGATAGTGGGGAATATTACAATTTGTTTCAAAAGCTAATGTCCCATGCCATGGCTATGGATTGCGAAGACTATGTTGTTTTTGATGAGGAGCAAAAACAGTATTCACAATCATACCTCTTTGAAGAAGAATCGCCTGCTCTGGAATATATTGATAAGTTTGAAAATGATTCCTTTTGGGGGGAGTTGATTTCAAGATTGGCACGTCGGGATGTACTGGGCGATCTGGGTAACATTGAAACAGAGGAGATGTTTGTGGCAATCTCCGAGGCTGAGGATAAATGGAGCAAGGAGTTTGAAGCGTTTGGCTTGAGTAGAATTCGCCTAGATTATAGGCAGCTTGATACTATTCATTGAATTTTTACCCAAATAATTGGCATTATTACATTAGCAATAAAATGTTGTCGGATATGGAATTGGCAGTGATGCCGGTATTGGCGTAGGGAGTGGTACTGGGGTGTGTGGTTTTTTATGCATTAGAGACCTTACTTATATTAAACGGCATTGAATATTAAGCCTGTTTTATGCGTTGGATTAAGCAAGTAACGATATTAAGGTTCCAGAACGATCACTTTCATTTGCTGCTGCTGTTAGCGACTGCTGAATTACAGAATAATTCTTTTGCTGCGTTTGGTTCTGTATTAGCCTCTAACGGCCACATACGGTTTGCGGCCAGGTGTAGGCCTTCGTGTTCGTATTTCTCATCGATTGTACCGTCATCCAGAATTCTGATTCGACAACAATCCAGTTGAATAATTGTTTCGGGTTTTCGCTGTTGCAATGAGTAAATGACTACAGCAATTTGAACGGTTTGACCCGCGAATTTCGGAAGCGCTCCGATTTTACCGGAATACAATGCAGTGAAAGTTTTTTGTGAAATAGGCAAGACGGCATCTTTCTCTACAATAAATACGCGGTAACCCATACTAATACGCCACTATCTCCCATATCATCTTACAGCCAAGCTTTACGACTACGCCGGAGATGCACTCCGGTTGCAAGACTTACGTCGAAATTATCCCAAAACTGAATCTCTGTCCATCCAAATTAATGATATTCTCATTTCACGATAGAAATTAGTCCAGTTTGCTAAGTTATGTGCTTAGCGATTTGCTTATCTTCTATAGACTTAATGCCTTTAACTCGCTGACAATCGCATCCAGAAAGTTATCGTCACCGTCAATTAACTTATGAGCGCTAAAATAAAGCATCGCGTTAAAGCCCCGGGTATCACCTGAAAGTCTGAAGTCGGTACGGACGCCAATAACAGGGATGCCGTGGCCAACCGCATAGCCACACTCAAAGCAAGTTCCACTATCTGCATCGGCTCCGTCTAAAATTGCAACGACACTACGTGAAGATTGTAATCCGGCTAGACAAGTCTGATATATCTCCACTAAGGGTTTGTTTGCGCATACCGTTTGCGGCAGAAATACTGGGTAACCCTGATCTTTTAAAAATTCATATAGCCGTAAATTAAAATCTTGTTCAGCACGACTAAATAAGGGCGCCGCTAAATAGATTTGAGAGGGTGTAAAAAAATCCGTGTAACTGCCTCTAATAATTAAAATTAGGCATCCTGTCCTGATACATAATCATAAACTGATTAATAGCGGGTTTCCAATCTCGTAATGGCATGGACCATTTTTTTGAGGCATTCTCTATA
>CAILCX010000178.1 GCA_903832775.1 uncultured Methylobacter sp.
ACATATTTTCTATTTTATAATTGCAATAATATTATACATATTTTAGTTATTTAATCGCGAAAAGAATTGTTACAAACTGTAACAAAAGCAGTTTTAGCCACCAAAAAGACATTGAATAGACTGGATGGGATGGGATGGGATGGGATGGGAAATTTTACTGTATTTAATTTCATATGCAACTTGAATTATTAGCACTGAATGCCGCTGGATATTAATGCATTGAGTTTGAATTGTGCTTTTTACAAGCCAATATTCCAGGGTGGAACTGAAACATAACATCGGTTTTTGGTTTGTTTGAATGACAGCAATGGCTCATAGTGCCGACGTTAGTTGAGCGCAACCCGTCGGCTGGTTTTAACCGTTTTGCGCCCGATCTAGTCCATAGTATGTTTATTTATCGCTATTTTGGATCATGCGGAGGATAGAACTATTTTTATGGGGCGGATTCTTCGAGTTGCCCTGAAAATGTTGTCTGTCTGAGTGTGTAACTTAAGCATGCCGTAGCTTCTGCCAAGATCCGACAATGCCGTAAATTCTCGCTAGGTTTTCCATTTTAAAATTATCAAGTTGAAACAGTGATAGGTTTTTGTAGATTTTGCTTGATTGCAAGATCAGATCTTAAGGCTTTTCTAATCCTGGCATAAAAATCACGACTGACAAAAAACCATAAATTATTTTACCTGCCCACCAGCAATGGCAGTGGCAACAGACAAATTTGTTTCGCCATGCCGGTTTTTTTCCGATTGCGGCTGCATGCGTTCAATTTTTATTTTTTGTTGATCCACACGGAATTCAGATTCAGCGTTTTTTTCGCGCGGGCAATGTAGGCTGTTGCCTCATTCTGGCTTTCAAAACCATCGACACTTAAGCGATACCAGACCTCACCTTTGGCTTCGACCTTGTTCACTTTTGCGGGTATACCTTTGGCGGCAAATTCTTCGGCTTTACGCTCGGCAAGCCGATCCTGTTTGTAGGCAATCAGATTGACCACCCAGTTTTCCACTTCCATAGACGTTTCTTTCACTTCCAGCTTTGCCGCAACAGATGGTTTGTCTTTTTCCAATACCGCTACTTGGCTCTGCCTCGGTTCAATAGCTGCTCCAACATGAAGATCCAGTTGCGCTGGTAGCGCAAGTTGTTTGCCAATGTCTCCAGTCATCTTATCGCTATTGTCGCCGCTATTGTTTTTTGTCAGTTCAAACGTCGTACGCAGAGGCAGCTCAACCTTTCGAATTGTATCACGCAAGTTGACCTCTATAACCCAGGTGCCGACAGGATCGGTAGGATCGCCAACAAAGCTGATCACAGGAACCGACAAATATCGATTATGTAGGCTGCCTGCAACTCGACCCGAAAAACAGACCATGTCTTGCCGTGACAGAATTGCAGTGCCTGCCGGATCGATAATTTTAAGATCGCAACGGATATTTGAGATTTGCTGATCATCTTGGGCAGGATTTGAAAAAAAAATCAAAATAAAGACTTTAGTTCCGTAAATGACCACTCCGGCTTTATTGAAGTTAGGCGTGTTTTCAGGTGGCGTATTCCATTTTTGTTTCCAGTCTTGATCGGTAACCGCAAGCACCGAGCCGGTAAAGCCATCCTTGGACTTCACTGTCTCGATTTCCGATATGGGTTTGCCCTCTTTGTTTTGCCAGGATGGTGATTCGGAGTGGGCCAAGTTAATCCAAAGCAGGCCAATAAAGGCAATCAGGAATACATTTTTCATAGTAGGAAAAGGTCAAAGTCAGGCCAAAACTGTACGTCAGTTTTATTGCCGGCATACAAGGGACTAATGGAAAAGTTTGGGTTATTTGCTTAAGTACAGTCTACAGACAATCCTATCAGGCGTGCCCCGATTTTCAAAATTATCAGCCGAACTTTCTTTGTCAGAGTCTAAGGAGCAAGAGCCTTAAGAACTTTTGCTCCAACTGATTTAATGGCAGCAATTTGAATGTCGGTTATTATTCCTCATCAACGATGATTTACAGAATGGCATTCATTTCGTACCGGAAATAATTCCGTCAACGGCCCGCCAACTTTTGATAAAAAAGTTAGTGGCGTTGGTTTTTTGTTTAACGCTCGGTTTCGACCCAAACCAGCCATACGGATATGTTTTTAAGCTTCCCGATACCGGTCTCATTAACTGCCATAGCTAAACTACCGCTCTAAGTAACTGTGGTGGCTTGAATCCCTTGCGGGTTGCACCTTTGTGTTGGCTATGGTTTATTAACCCTTTTATAAGTAACGCATCCATGCATTGGCTTTTTACTAGCCACTATCCAATCTCCATTTAGCTCGTTTGGCTCTTCAGAATCAAACACTAGTATAGATACGGCATCTATGCTCTCAAATCCGTCTCTCAACACATAATAAAATATCAGTCGGTTTTCGTTTACCCTAGTAACTTCTGATTTAAATGGGCCAATTTGATTGCCATCTATGTAAAGCAAACCATTGATAATAAGTTCATTTTTTAAGTTAGATGATATATTCAAAGTACCTGTTCCCTTCGTACCATTCTGAGAAGTAGAAGAAAATGTCCATTTTCCGATCAATTTTTTTGCGCTAGGATCTAGCATACCCCCGTCTTTCGAAAATACCCTAAATAAAAATACGACAAGTACAAGAGCCGCTAATACGCCAGCGATAATTCTCTCTATTGATTCAGTGGCGGACTGAAACCATAGAAAAAACAGAGACTCAAAAGCCAAAGTGATTACTGTTGCTAGTCCAAACTTACTCGTTATTTTGGATGGATCAATTTTGAGAGCCATTAATGTTCCTTTCCGTATTAAGGAAACGCCTAATGTTAAGTAAACAGCTATTAAGCTGTCTATATCAATAAATACACCTAAAGCTAAATGTTGGGTAGTATGTGCCCAAACCATAAACCATAAACCATAAGTTAAACCGATTCAGACAAAACACAATACGTAAAAATACCTACATTCACTAACTAGAAAAATAAGTTTGCTATAGCATTAAAGTGTATCAAGATTAACATTCACTCAATGACCATGAAATGGCAAATTGTCGAAGAAGATAAATCTTCACTTCACTGTATTTCTTACCGTAAAACTGTTTCTCAATGGCCGACAACAGTTTTTGAGAATTTATTTACATTTAAACATCTAACTGGTCAGGGATAATCCACGATTAGTCTTTTAATGGATCATAAGCCAAATTTATGTATTAACATATGACATGATAAAAACCGGTATTAAAAAATTTTTATTTAATTGAATGTTAACGCATTTTTTAATATATTGAGAATTATAATGCTATGATTTTTAATATACTTTTATTGTCTGCTAATAGCGTTGTTCACCGGCATTTACATGTTTACTAATAATTTCTTTTATTCCTACTGAAACTGCCAATCGAATCAATGCCGATTCATTTATGTCCAGCTTGGTTGAAACTTCACGTAATGCTTTTGCTAATGCAGGATTACAACGGTACGAGCGCATGATTGATAGATTTAATTTGGTGGGTGTTTTCATAATTATAATTCCATAATAGATGTATTATTTATAATATTATAAAATCGCATGTCCCCAAATATCAGCGATCCATGGTTACTCCTCCTGATATGTGAAATTCTGAACTTGATCAGATAATTTTTAAAATAAATCTTGCCGACTCAACTCGACCCCTTGCAGAAAGTCGCCCCCAATTTTCGAATGCCAGCTGCCTTAGGTATAGCTGTCCGTCAATGACAGTTATTCATTAAACACCTATACCCTATATTCAATATTGAAATAAAAATCTAAAATTCAATTGCTTGCATGAAAATATGAATTGCAATTACATTTAATTCGACATAGCATCTCTAAAATAATTCTAATGAGATAAAAAATTCATTGCGGAGATCCATATGAATTTCGTCACATCAATACCAGATTCATTCAACCCTAGCGATTGCTCTCCTGAACAATTGCTTCATGATCTCCAAGTACGCCAAGTTGATCTGGAATTTAAGCTGATTGAGCTGGAAGTTCAGAACGAGCATCTCCGAAGCACTCAAACCCAGCATGAACAATCAGACGGCTATTATGCGGATCTATTTAATAATGCCCCAGTCGGCCATCTCACACTCACTGAAAACGAACTGATTTCAGAAGCCAATATAGCGGCGACTGAATTTTTTGGTATCGAACGTCACAACTTGTTATCCCGTCGATTTGCCAGCCTTGTCGCCGCTGATCATGGAGATCGCTGGTATTTATTATTCGCCCAACTCATTAAGCACAATCAAGCTGTAGATATCGAGTTGACGTTGAAAAATAACCAGGGAAGACAACTTCCTGTGCAATTAAATTGTCTGAGCGTCAACGCCACAGTACGCATTTCAATCACTGATATCAGTAACATTAAACAAGCCGAGACGGTCTTGCGTGATGTCGAAGAGACAGTTGCCATTCAAACCGAACGCTTGCAACCCCTAAAAGCCCAGGAAGACCTACTCTGTCGCTTTCAGGAAATAGCCAGATCTGTGCCAGGGGTTATTTATCAATATCGATTGCGGCCAGACGGCAGCTCCTGCATTCCATATGCCAGTGATGCCTTGTTTGACTTCTTCCGACTTCGACCTGAGGAAGTCAGAGAGGATGCGTCCAAAGCCTATGCTCTTATTCATCCTGACGATTGCGAAGGATTTATCGCCTCAATTCAGGCATCAGCCCGAGACCTGACACCCTGGTATTATGAATATCGCATCAAATTTGACGATGGCACGGTGCGTTGGCTATTGGCTAATTCGCGCCCCCAACGAGAAGCTGATGGCTCCACGCTTTGGCATGGTTTTACTACCGATATTACCGAACGTAAGCAAATGGAGCAGAGCCTTCGTGAAAGTGAGGCGCGTTGGCGATTTGCTATTGAAGGTTCAGGCGACGGTGTTTGGGACAGAAACATGCAGACCAATCAAGTCGAGTATTCCAATCGCTGGAAGGAAATGTTCGGCTATAGCGAAAACGATCCGCTCCCCACTGATCAGGACTGGAAAAACAATATACATCCTGACGATCTAGCCTATGTGACTGGCTTATTGAAAGCTTATTCAAAAGGAATGTCACCCAGTATTTCTACAGAATATCGTATGCGCTGTAAAGATAACAGTTACAAATGGATATTGAGCCGAAGTAAGGTTGTCAATTATGACGAAGAGGGTCAGCCTTTACGGATGGTCGGCATACATACGGATATTTCAGAGCATCGACAGGCCGAAGCAGATTTACGCAAGCATAAGTCACAACTCCATGAAGCGATGCGCATAGCCAAGATGGGTAACTGGCAGATGGACTTTGCGACAGGACATATAGCTTGGTCTGAAGAAATATATGACCTATTAGGCTTGAGTCCAGCCGTGTCACCGCCAGATTACAGTGAGCAACAAACTCTGTTCACGGCCGAAAGTTGGGGGCGGGCCAATACTGCTCTCGCTCTTATTCAAGAAACAGGTGTTCCTTTCCAATTAGAGCTTGAAATGATCAGGAGCGATAACGCCCCACTCTGGGTAATAGTGGGAGGAGAAGTTATTCAGAATGCCAATGGCACCCTTTGCGGTCTTCACGGAATGATTCAAGATATTACCGAACGCCGCTTATCGGATCAAGTGCTTAATCAGCTAAAAGCCATGGTTGATATATCCTTGGACGGCTTTTATATCGTTGACCAGAAAGGACAGCTTACCCAGGTTAATGCAGCCTATGCACAAATGCTCGGTTATTCTGCGGAGGAACTAACAGGCATGCACCTTAACCAATTGGATGCCATCGAAGATGATGAGCAAATCAAAGCACATATTGAAAAAGTCATTGAACAAGGCTTCGATTTTTTTGAAACCCGTCAGTTTCATAAGAATGGCCACGAAATTGAGCTTGAAGTATCGGTTTCCTACCTGGCTGATTACCAGCGGTTTTGTGTGTTTTGTCGGGATATTACTCAACGTAAGACAATGGAGCTTGCGTTAAAATTAAGTGAGTCGAAATTTCGTTCTATTATTAATGCTTCCCCGATTGCAATGGCCTTAGTTAACACCTCGGTAAAACAAGCGGAGTTTGTTTTTTTAAGCCCGTCGTTTGTAAAAACATTTGGTTATGACTTAGCGGAAAGTTCCACCCTCGAAGAGTGGAACTCAAAAGCCTATCCCGATCCAGACTATCGAGCTAGGGTGAAAGCAATGGAGCAAAAGCTTAGAGAGAGTGAACACGATGATATTACACCACTGGAAATCACTATTTGCTGTAAAGACAATAGCTATAAAACTGTTTTAGCCAGCTACACTTCAATTGATAACGATTCAAAAGCGATGGGCTTGGTCGTGCTATACGATATTACCGACCGTAAACAAGTTGAAGCCCAGTATAATTCAATTTTTAATGCCTCTGTGGAGGGCATTATTACAGTAAATATCGATAATA
Source organism: uncultured Methylobacter sp. (assembly GCA_903832775.1). Classification (GTDB taxonomy): domain Bacteria; phylum Pseudomonadota; class Gammaproteobacteria; order Methylococcales; family Methylomonadaceae; genus Methylobacter_A. The sequence continues at coordinate 6,429 of CAILCX010000178.1, forward strand.
TTGTGGTTGCTTCCAACCCTGCAGTAGAAACTATTTTTGGTTACAGTGCTGACGAACTAGTAAATGGCACTCTACAAAAACTCCTGCCTTCATTATCAGATAACAGCCATAAGCTTAGCCTGGATTATCCGCAGCCATTAATTGTTAAAATACAGGAAATCCGAGGCTTACATAAAAACGGCCATTTAATAACCCTGGATTTGACCATCGCTGACTACACTATCGATAATAACGCCTATTTTACTTACATTGTTCGTGACATTACCGAGCGCAAACACAGAGAGCAGCAACATAAAGAGCATCTGGACCAACTTGCCCATGTCGGTCGCCTGGGACTAATGGGAGAAATGGCTTCAGGAATGGCTCATGAGGTCAATCAACCGCTAACTGCGATCGCGACTTATGCACAAGTCAGTTTAAATCTTATAAAAAAGGAAAAGCCTGACCTACAGAAACTGATTGAAATAGCGGTTAAAACACAGGAGCAAGCTTTACGGGCAGGCCACATCATTCACGGGATGAAGCGGTTTTGCAAATCAAAGGCACAACAGCGATCCATAATTAACATCAATGAATTGATTAATAATAGTGTCAAGCTGTGTGCCGATCAGTTAAAGCAAAATCGTATAGTGGTGACATTTAAACTTGAAGAGCCGTTGCCCGTTATTAACGTTGATCCTATTCAAATTGAACAGGTACTGATCAACCTGATCCGTAATGGGGCTGATGCAATACTGAGTGCAACGGAAAAGATACAACGAAAGATAACCATCCACAGTCAGTTAACGCCCAATCATGAAATAAAAGTTAGTGTGCAAGACAACGGTTCGGGCATTCCAGATGACCAACGAGAAAAAATATTAATGCCTTTTCATACCTCTAAGTCAGAAGGTATGGGTATGGGTTTATCTATCAGTTCCGCGCTCATAGAGGCTCATAATGGGAAGCTGAATTTCGAAAGTCATTTTGGCAAAGGCAGCACCTTTTATTTTACGTTACCTATTTAATCGATATATAGCTTGTTGGTTGTCGAGTTATGATGCTGCCTGATCGACAGCAATAGCTCATAGTGCTGCCGGTCAATTTTAGCGTACCAAGTGAGTTATAGGTATTTTTTAGACCCTCTAAGTATTGTTTGTTTAATTTAAAATGTTATAGTTTATTTATTGGTTGAGATGGTAGTCAGTCGACCCTTTACTGCCGTAAACTACACATTTCAATTGCAAGTTATTAACACATTGCTGTCAATTAATCATTGCAATTACTTCGAAATCGATTGCTATCTTTCTTTTCTAATTAAATGGCGGGTTAAGCAGAATTAATGGTCAATGAGCAAAATACAATAGCCAACAAAAAAGAAATTTCCTCGATAAGGATGTTGTTACGTCATGCGACTCTTCAATATCATGTCCAACTGAATCATCATCCCTTGCTTGTTGGCATAACACAAACTAATTACAATTTGGCGAATTATCATAAATTGCTTTTCAGCTACTTTCATCTCTACAAAGCTTTGGAATCTTTAATCAACGACTTTCTTGGGAGACAACACTGTGTATTCGATTATGACAAACGGAACAAATTAGCTTGGCTGATAGATGATTTGGCTTACATGCATCTAGAGTCGCCACAGTTAAGTTGTAGCTTGAATCTATCAGCTTTGAAAACGGTCGGGCAATTAGTAGGGGTATTATACGTCATTGAGGGCTCCACTTTAGGCGGCCAAATGATTTCTCGCAGTTTGAATGAGCATCATGGCTTAACACGTAAGACAGGCGCCCGTTTTTTTTTCGGTTATGGCGAAAATACAGCAATTATGTGGCAGAACTTCATTGACTTTGCCGATTGTATTAGCGGCGATGAAATCCAATGCCGAGCAGCTGAAAATGCTGCCTGCCAAACATTTCAATTATTCAATCAAGTTCTTGATAATTATGTACAACAAGAACACGCAGCTGATTAGGCTTAAACCATGAGCAGCATTAACCCACAAGAAATGGAACAGGCGCTGCGTGAATGTGCGGCGGAACCCATTCATCAGATCGGCAAGATCCAGCCACACGGTGCGTTGTTGGTATTGTCTGCGGACCCACAGCACCAAGTATTACAGAGTAGCGATAACCTGGCTGGTTTTTTCGGAATACCTTCAGACCAGATAAATGGTAAGCCCTTAGCCTCGCTGTTCGCTGAACCGTTCATTATCCAGATAGAACAACTGATCCAACAGCTGGACGGTAAAAACACGATTACTGGCAAGGTCAATATCAACCAAAGACAATCTAGTCTCGATCTACAAACACATTTATATAGTTCAGAAGGGCAAATAGTTTTGGAACTGGAGCACGACCAAGACACGCAAACAGAAGGTGACCTTGCCCGGTTACTGTTGGACATTCAGCAAGCCTTACTGAGGCTAGAAAACGATGGGGATACCTCGGGTTATTGTGACCTGATCGTTGAGCATGTCCACAAATTAACCGGCTACGATAGTGTTATGGCTTATCGTTTTGACTCAAATTTCGACGGTGAAGTAATCAGCCAAAGTCATGTTGAAGGCACGCCTTCTTATCTGGGACTCCGTTTTCCAGCTAGCGATATTCCTCCTCAAGCCAGGCGCCTTTATACTCAAAACCTGGTTCGGATTGTGGCTGACGTTAATGCGACCCCGAACCCCCTATCGCCGGCGCTAAACCCTGTCAGTCAACAGCCCCTTGATATGAGTTATTCTGCGCTACGCAGTCTTTCCCCGATACATATGCAATATCTGCGTAACATAGGGGTGCAGGCCTCAATGGTGATTTCGCTAATTCAAAATGGTCATTTATGGGGATTGATTGCTTGTCATCATAGAACACCAAAGCCTGTATCAATTGCCATACGTGAAGCTGCCATCTTTATAAGCCGTATGGCATCTGCAAAACTGGCATTGATTGAGTCACAGGAGCGGCTTAACCAAGTTGAACATACGCACACTATCCTTATTGACCTAGTGAATCAGATTGCTTTCGATAGCATTGAGGCCATTCTGCAACGACTTCTGCCCAGGCTAATGTCCTTGCTCAATGCCAACGGCATAATCATGATCGCTGACGGCAGGCGCCATGTAATGGGCGATATGCCAGAAGCCTCAGATATTGATGATTTACTCGCCTGGTTAGATACCCAACTCCAGAATGAAGTCTTTAGCTGTGATTATCTTGAACAGCAATTTGCACCCGCCCATGCCTATCGTGAAATGGTATCCGGATTACTGGTAATCTCGGTAACCAACGATATCAGCAATTGCATAATCTGGCTGCGCAATGAAAAACCTCAGAAGGTGCATTGGGCAGGTACTGCCGAGAAAGGCCTGGTTCAGGATGCGGCTGGAAATTTACATCTTACGCCGCGTAAATCGTTTGAGATCTGGACAGAAACATGGCGTGGACGCTCTTTAGCCTGGACTGGGAATGAAATCCGCATTGCGCAGATGTTGACACTCGCGTTGCCGAAAAGTTTGGTGCAAAAGTACAGGTTAGAGCAAGAGCAAGCCTTGCGAAAATCTGCTGAGGCGACAGCAATCACAATCCGGCAGCAACTGGAAGCCATGACTTCTGCAGTGCCAGGTGTAGTTTACCAGTTTCTTAGAACCCCGGCAGGCGAATGGAAATACACCTATATCAGCAAAGGCATTCAAAATCTTTATGAGGTGACTGCCGAACAAGCATGCCGAGATCACAATGCCTTAACATGCTGTATCCTTCCAGAAGAGCGGGATTCTTATCATGAATCGATGGAACATGCGGCGTTGGCTTTTAATGTTTGGGAGCATGAGTATCGAATTAGAACTCCAGATGGCCATATTAAATGGGTGCATGGTCTCGCCACTCCCCAACAGCAAGCCGATGGCGGTATTTTGTGGAGTGGCCTATTGACAAATGTCAGCGAACGCAAAAAAAATGAGGCTGCCTTGCAAGAAAGCGAATTGCGCTTCCGTAGCCTTGCCAATTCAGCACCGGTTCTGATTTGGATAGCAAAACCCGATAAGTCATGCAGTTGGTTCAATAACTCCTGGCTTGACTATACGGGCCAAAATATCGAACAGGAATTTAGTAACCATTGGGGCGAAGCGATACATCCCGATGATCTGGATTGTTGCCTTGATATTTATAACGCCCATTTCGACGCCCGGCAACCCTTCCAAATGGAGTACCGGTTGCGTGGTAAAGACAACCAATATCACTGGTTCATTGATGTCGGTAAACCGCGTATAGATGAACATGGACGATTCATGGGCTATATCGGCATGCTGACCAATATTAACGAACGTAAAGTTACTGAGAATACAATCAACCAATTGGCTTTTTATGATCCACTCACTAAATTGCCCAACCGTCGACTGTTAAACGAACGACTGCAACATAGCATTAATGTAGAACGGCGTGAAGGTAAGCAACTGGCGTTGCTGATGCTTGACCTGGATCGATTCAAGATGGTCAATGACAACTTGGGGCATCTGGCAGGCGATGAACTGTTGCAAAAAGTCGCTGAACGCATCACGGCAAGATTGCGAAATGTAGACATGGTGGCCCGTCTGGGTGGTGACGAATTTATTGTGCTGTTGGAAGATATTAATCAGCCGGAAGATGCCGCGCGGGTTGCTAATGAAATTATTGCCGATTTAACCAATCACTTTTGTTTAACGCAAAACGATAACATCCAGATTGGTGTCAGCATTGGTATCAGTCTCTATCCACAACACGGAACCAGTCCAGAGATACTTATGGATCATGCCGATGCGGCCCTTTATCAAGCAAAAGACGCGGGCCGTGCCTGTTTTGCCTATTTTTCTGAAGAATTGACCCTAGCCTCTAAACAACGCTTGGCTTTAGAGTTAAGGTTGCGCAACGCAATTGTGGAACAACAATTTCTGGTTTTTTACCAACCCCAATTTGATATTAGCAGTGGTCGTATAGTTGGCCTGGAAGCTTTGGTGCGTTGGCAAGATCCACTAAACGGATTGCTTGCTCCGCAGCACTTTATCGCCATTGCTGAAGAGAGTGGTTTGATTGTGGAAATGAGCGCCTGGGTACTCTATGAAGCCTGTCGACAAGGTAAGCAATGGTTAGATGATGGGTTTCCCCCTTTAATAATAGCCGTCAATGTTTCTCCTCATCAATTGCGAGGTAATACTATAGGTGCTTTGGTACTCAAGGTGCTGGCAGAAACCGGCTTTCCGGCTAAGCAATTGGAGCTGGAAATAACAGAAAGCGGTTTGATGGAAAATCAGGATAAAGCCACAGCCATTCTTAAAGATCTTCGCGCAAAAGGAGTTCGACTGGCCATTGATGATTTTGGCACCGGTTATTCTTCGCTGGCTCGACTTAAAGATTTTCCCCTGGATGTTTTGAAAATCGATAAAAGTTTTATAGATGATATTCCTTTTCATCAGGATGACATGGAAATCGCCGCGACTATTATCGGAATGGCGCATACACTGGGGCTTAAAGTCTTGGCTGAAGGCGTGGAAACGACTGCGCAACTGGAATTTTTACAAGAAAAAGGCTGTGATATGTATCAAGGCTTTATCCGAAGTCAACCAGTGTCAGCAGATGAGATTACTAAGTTATTAGATGATCAACAGTGAGAATAAACTGTTTAAAACTTATATTTTTTAAAAATATAACGCTGTTATGTGAAACATTTTTTTGGGGAGGGATATTACCTTTACCCTGCGACAGACTGGAGAAAGTATACGTGTTATCTCAGCCAGAGATATGCACAGAAAGGAGCGTAAGATTTATGAACAAAGCACATAAAACCATGCCAAAATTTGCCAACGAAACTGAAGAGCGTGCGTTTTGGGAACAACAAGACTCCACAGATTATCTGGATTGGACGAAAGCGCAGCGAGTAGTGCCGCCTAATTTAAAACCCAGCACCAAAACCATTTCTCTGCGCCTATCTCAACACCTGCTGGATTCGATCAAAGCCGCCGCCAATTCGCGGGATGTGCCTTATCAGTCGCTCATTAAAGTCTGGTTGCAGGAAAAATTACATAGCCAGTGATTTAATCGCACACTCATTGCCGCCAATTGCCTTGCTTAACCGGTTTTATTTTCAGCACAAACTTGGCAATACCTCCGCTTAAGTACAAGCAATTCCACCATCTGGCCGACAGCTTGTTAAACAACAGCCTTTTGCGCAATTTGTGAGTTTTGTAGTGTTTCAATATACCCAGATAAGAATTCATACCGCTCAAAAAAGCCGCCTGTTGTTCCTTGCCGGCTTTCTTCTCTAAAACCTGCGCATTTTGTGTATGCGACCGTCCGAACCATATTTCATGATCCCGTAAATTCCATCATCCTCTACATTTTTTAAGAGGATGCAGCATGGCCTTATCAATTCATTGGAAAACCCATATTGACGCCTGGCAAATTAGCGGCCAGTCACAAGCGGCTTACTGTCGCCAGCACCAACTAGCCTACAGCACATTTTCAGCGCGGTTGAGTGAACTCAGGACGGAGGGCGCCAACCTCGCCACTATCACCACCCGTGTTACTGCCTATTCATGTGCAACCTCAGTCCTCACCGGAGACCGGGTTAATTCTGTACCATGCCAAAGGTCATCGACCGGAATTGCCTGCCGGTGTCTCTGTCTCTTGGCTTGCGGAGTTATGGCGATGTCTGGATTAATTGAAGCACCGGCACAACTCTGGTTGGCTGTAGAGCCGGTCGATAACGGTTGACGTCAATCCTGATACTTCAACTACGGACGATATAATGATGGAATTTGTAATGGGGGACCCTAGGATTGGAACAATCATTACCCAGAATTGGTACAATTCTCCTCCGGGTTTAGTAGCAGCGGGTCGTCGTGAATATGCCGTTATTGGTGGAACGGGGTGTTGGTCTGGGGCGAAGGGCGTTGTGTAAGATGATATTAGCACCACGAACAGTTCCATTTCACGCTCAGTAAGATTCGTATTTAACTAATGCACTTAATGCTGGGATCGTTTTTATTATCAATTTTGGTAAGCCTGCTATTAAATAATTTATGTTTTTTATATCCAATCCTAGTAATAAAATGAACCTGTTTACTATTTTTTTGATAACCCTGCTTTTTTTATCGCCTTGTTATGCAGCTAATACACAACAAGAAGGATTACAGGCCTACCGTATCAAAATTGATGAACTGGATGCCCGCTTGATTAAAATATTGGGAGAGCGAATGAAAGTTGTCGATGCCATTGGTCGTTATAAAGCCAGTCATAATATCCCTGCCCTGCAACCCAAAAGATTTGAAGAAATCCTCAATAAGAATATTCAACTCGGTAGAAATGAACATCTTTCTGAAGCCTTCATCAGAGCCATTATGAAAGCTATTCATGAAGAAAGTTTGAGCAAAGAAACTATTTTACAAATAAAATAGCCTTATCCACTTGGCATCGCCTTAGCCTCAATTGGAATATTAATTCTAGGGCTTTTTACATCATTGATTTATATTCTCGTAAAGCATTGGCTGGGCTATGTCGACTTCGATGACTCCGGAATTTGGTTTGTAAAGCTCTGTTCAGACGGTCAATTTGGGTAAATGGCAACTGGCGTATTACGTTTGAATTCCAAGACGGAAATGCTTGATTATAAGGATTACCACTAATGACTATGCACAATCCACTTCACCCAGGCGAGTTTATCCGGGAAGTTTATTTGGAACCTTTTGAAATCACTGGCAGGCAACTGTCTTTTAAGCTTGGCGTCTCACCTTCCACGCTGAATCGTATCTTAAAAGGTAACAGTGGTATAAGTTCAGAAATGGCGCTTCGTCTTTCCAAGTCCTTGGGGCGATCCCCTGAAAGCTGGCTTGCCATGCAAGACAACTTCGACCTCTGGCATCCAAGACAATCAGTCAATCTGGATGCTGTGGAAAAAATTGAATTTAGGGCTGCTTAATTTAGATTTTTGCATGGATAATGACATCTTAATAAATCAGGCCAGACGACTTTATATTGCGTTACAAGTTGGGCAACAGTCTGATCGTCTTGACCATCTAATAAATCGTGCCTATTGTCGTTATCAGCGCCGACTTAACCGATGTGCATTATGCTATCAGACTCGGGTGTTGGACTGTGATCGGTATATTTTGGGGAAGTCTTGTCCCGGCAATCATTCGAAACAGCCCACAGTAAATGACTCTCTTTTTGCCCTGCTTAGTAAAATGACAACATAGCTACAATGCTTATCCCGCATCACTCTATGTTTCAAAGCCACTTTAATTCAATCTTGCTGAGCGAACATTATTGTAGATGACTGGTCTGTTCTAACATTTCGGTTCTTAATATTTCATTTAACCGACTTTGATAGCCTTTACCTTGATTCTTAAGCCAAGTTAAAACGTCTGCGACAACACGCACTGTCAATTGCTGTTTAACCCACACACCAGATCCACCACACTCCTCACCAATAACAAAAACATCAGTCACTTCATTGTGTAGAGTTTCGTTTGTACGGCGTTCGGTGAGGGGACCTTTAAAACCCTTGGAGATAAGATAGGCAGTGCGAACTGTGACCTCCGGTTTAACGCCTTCAAAACCCAGCGTTCCAAGTTCAAGCCCTTCAACAAAGACTTCGACTACCCGAACTGGTTTGTACTCGGTAACGTAGCTTCGTGGTCAGATCATCTAGTTCTTCTGCTAATCAAGGAAATAATGAGCCTTTTACATTAAGCTAGGTCTGTGATGAGGCTTCTCGTAACATGCTAATTTAATGATATTTTCTTGTTTTCCGTAGCGTCTATTTTGTCATTTTTAGGTGGGGTGAGTTTTCTCCCTCCCCCTCAGGCTATTAATTTCGTTCGCTTTAATGGCTTTTGCAAGTGCCTGTATTATTACTTAGCTTTCTGCTAATTGTTAATTCCCTAACCGGTTCACATTTTTTATATTTATTACAAATAATACTGCCATTTTTATACTTTTTGTATTCTAATAGATCTCAAGACTCGTAAAGCTGCAATTAATCGTAGTTTATACAAACTCCCCATATTCTTATGTAAAATCTATTTTTAATCAGTTTTTTTCAAATAATTTGCATAAGATACAAACCACTTAACCGAAAAAAGAACGTAAAATAAACCCAAAATAGGTCACCAGCAGGAGTTTTTTTATTTTAGGACAACTACCTGGAAAACAAGAATAAAAAATTGGACGTTGCTTTAATACTGACAATCACTAGGACCAATAAACTGGTTTGAAAATCATCAATTGCGAACCAGAAAACCCATCGCTTAATTAAGCGCATAGAGGTGAAGCAAATGGAAGATAAAATCAAAAAATACATCGAAACATTCAAGAATGCAACTCAGCATCATGACATTGGGGCTGAGAGCCTGAAAAAACAAGACATTATCTTTATCAGAACGCTCTCGCATATTATTGAAAGACAATTCGACATAAAAAATGAGCATTCAAAATTCATAGCTGAAAAAGCTTTGCTGATTGCCGGCGCTTTGGACATGAATGCAGAAGATAAGACAAATCTTCTCTATGCCTCAATGCTACTACAAATTGGCAAGATGGATTTACCGGGCGGCCTGATAAAAAAACCTTTTTACTCAATGTCTGTAGTTGATAAATACCGTTTTTGGGGACATGCGATTGACGGGGAAAGGTTGTTGAGTGGATTAGAACAATTTGACGGCGTTGCGCTTTTAATCAGGCATCAATTCGAACGCTTTGACGGCCAAGGCTTTCCTGACGGACTGGCTAAAGACAACATACCTTTAGGCGTTCGCATTCTTAGTGTCCTGAGCGATTATATCGCTTACATTGACGGCTCAATGACCGGAAAACCAATGTTTCCAGATGTGGTTTTAAGCCAAATGATGATTAGAAAAGCAAGCTTTTATGATGAGGATATTGTAGATATTTTTTCTAATGTGCTTAAAGGAGCAACCGTTGAAGAACTTAAAGAGGCCATCATCAAATCCAAACTCTTGGCGATAGCTACAGAACGATGGAAGAAAGGTCTTGTTGTTAATACCCGAAAAAACAATCACTGGACATCCACGATAGTAGAAATTTCGCTTGCTCAGTTAAAACTTGGCATGAAAGTTGATAACATCTATTTTGGATGTGAGCCCTATATTAGAAATTGCATTGTTGATCAATCGATAATCGACAACGTCTTTTCATTAAGAAAAGCCAAGGGTACAAACCCTGTTATTAAAATCGTTCTTAATAATGTGGCATAAGGCTATTTACTGCTAAGAACTATTTAACCCACGTTTTTTCATATCCCAAAAATTCCGATCGTTATAACGTTAACGATCGGAACTACCTGATGACAAATATGTTCAAATCATACACCCTCGGATTCATGAGCATCAGGGTTTAATCTGGCCAAGGATTCCATCCAACTCTTCAAGACTAGAATAATTGATAACAAACTTTCCTCTGCCATTTTCTTTATGATCGATAATTACTTTTGCGGCCAGTTTCGCACTCAGATTTTCCTGCAATCGCAAAGTACGTTATCTATTACACATACTTTTGGCGCTTTAGGTTCGGCCTTGCTGTCTTTAACTAGTCCCTCTGTCGGCCTTACCGTTAAACCTTCTTTGGCAATCTTACTAGCTGCTGCCAACTGCTTAGGACAATCCAGAGACAGCAGCGCTCTTGCATGCCCCATTTCCAGCAGCCTGTTGATTAACATTTTTTACTTCAAGATGCAAATCAATCGCAATAAATTGGTCACTGTAATACGTAATTTACCCATGGCATCAGCAACTTGCTGATGTGTCCGGAATCAGCACATCCATTTCACACTGAAATGGATCATTGAAAACTAAAAACGAATGCCATGTTTTTGTTGATTAAACTAATTTTTGGCATCATCCCAAGAAAAAAATTATCACCACAATAACCAACTTAAACCTGAGCACCGATCAGTTTTTTTACCTTCAAAAAAGGGTAATGGGTTAAATCCTTAGTTTACTCTATGCTACAGGTTTGACCCGCTAACGTTTTGCTATCGCGTCATAAAAATCACCTTGAGTACGCTTGGCAATATAAATTCGATAAGACTTGATGATCGCACCTAAAAACTGCACGTCTTTTGTATGATGCTTCAGTCATGATTTTTCCAGCTAAAATAAAACATCTGCTAAAATGGGTTTAAGGAGGAAACTTAATGCTGAAAAAAATTTTACGCTGGCTGTTAACCTTGATTTATAAGGTTGAAATCAAGGGCCTGGATAACTACGACAAAGCCGGTAAACGTGTGCTTATCATATCTAATCACACATCTTTTCTCGACCCCTTATTACTCGGTGTTTTCTTGCCCGATGACATTACCTTTGCGATTAATACCCAAATTTCACAACGCTGGTGGTTAAAGCCATTCTTGCGGTTATCTCGGGTATTTCCAATGGATCCGACTCATCCGCTTTCGCTGAAAGATTTGATTCATCATTTGCAGCAGGATACGCGTACCGTTATCTTTCCTGAGGGTCGCATTACCGTGACCGGTTCGCTGATGAAAATTTACGACGGCACCGGTATGGTTGCCGACAAATCCGAAGCAGCTATCTTGCCTGTGAGGATTGATGGCGCTGAATACACGCCGTTTTCAAAATTGCGAAACATTGTTCGCTTACGTCTATTTCCCAAAATTACCATTCAAATTTTACCCCATACCTATATTTCAGCTCCTCCAGAATTAAAAGGTAAAAACCGCCGCAAATTCAGTGGACATGTATTGTCAGACATTATGACGGAAATGATGTTTGCCACCAGTCATCACCGGCAAAGCATTTTCTCCAGTTTGTTGGAAGCACGAAAAATTCATGGCGGCAAGCATACTGTTGCCAACGATTTGGATCGTGTGCCGTTATCCTATGACAATTTAATTACTCGCACCATTGCCATTGGTAACGTTTTAAAGTCTGTTACGGATACTTCGGAGAATATCGGGGTTTTTTTACCTAATTCGACTAAAACCTTATGCGTCATTTTAGGGTTGCAACTCCACGAAAGAGTTCCGGCCATGTTGAATTTTTCAACCGGTTCGGCGGCCATGTTTTCGGCCTGCCACACTGCTCAGGTCAAAACGGTTTTGACCTCGCGTCGTTTCATTGAGATGGGGCATTTAACTGAAGAAGCCCGACATTTAAGCGAACAGGTTACGCTGATTTATTTAGAAGACCTGGCCGAAAAAATTACAGCTTGGGATAAATTTCAGGCACTGATACAAGGCAAAACCGCCCATATCTGGTACCAACATGCGAAATTTAATCCAGATAGTCCGGCCGTGGTTTTATTTACTTCCGGCTCTGAAGGCACGCCCAAAGGTGTGGTTTTGTCGCACGCAAATATCCTGTCCAACCTGAAACAACTGGAAGCCAGAATTAATTTTACTGCCCATGATGTGGTGCTAAACTTTTTGCCGATGTTTCATTCCTTTGGTTTCACGGTCGGCACTCTATTGCCGATACTCCACGGCATGAATACCTTCTTTTATCCTACGCCGCTGCATTATGCTGTGATTCCTGAAATCGCCTATGAAATCAGTGCCACGATAATGTTTGGCACCAACACCTTTTTAGCCGGGTATGCCAAAAAAGCGCACGCCTATGATTTTTTCAATATGCGTTATGTGGTGGCCGGTGCTGAAAAGTTACAGGAAACCACTCGTCAGCTCTGGGCTGATAAATTTGGCATCCGCATTCTGGAAGGTTATGGAGCGACCGAAACCACGCCTATCGCCTCAGTCAATACGCCAATGGATTATAAAGCGGGCACTGTGGGTAGGTTTATGCCGGCGATGAACTACAAACTGGAACCGGTTGAAGGTATCGAGGATGCTGGCAAGCTTCATGTTAGCGGACCCAACATCATGATGGGTTATCTGTTGGCCGACAATCCTGGCAAATTAGTCCCGCCCAAATCAATTTATGGCGACGGTTGGTATGACACCGGAGACATCGTGCATGTCGATAGTGAAGGCTTTCTCAGCATCCGGGGACGTAGCAAACGCTTTGCCAAAGTCAGCGGTGAAATGGTGTCATTGACCGCAGTTGAACAGATGGCCTCCAATGCCTGGCCAGAGGCTCATCACGCAGCAATCAGTTTACCGGATGCAAAAAAAGGCGAACAGGTTATTTTGCTCACTACCCAAAAACAGGCGACAGTTAATGAACTAGCCGCATCAACCAAAGGCGTGGCGCAAATCTCTTTACCCAAGAAAATCTTGATCGTTGAGGCGATTCCGTTGATGGCTAGCGGTAAGGTCAATTATCAGGCGGTTACGGAACTTGCGTCTGGTAAAGCATAAAAAAGCTAAAGGCCAAAAAATTCCATGGCCTCAATCCAAGCTTTTTTGTCCTTTGCCTTTCATTCTTTGCCTTAATTAATTATGAACAAACAAATCTACCCTTTACTAATCGCGCAGTTCTTGTCCGCATTTGCCGATAATGCCATTTTATTCACGGTGATTGCGATGGTAATGCAATCTACCAATCTGGCAAGCTGGTATGTTCCAGCTGTGCAAAGCGTCTTTTTAATTGCCTTTGTGCTACTTGCGCCGTGGGTTGGCGGTTTCGCTGACAACCATCCCAAATCGAGGGTCTTGATAATTGGTAATTTGATTAAAGCCTCGGGTGCTGGCTTATTGCTCTGTAACGTAGAACCATTAATTGCATATTGCTTGGTTGGGGTAGGTGCGGCCATTTACAGTCCGGCAAAATATGGGATTCTGCCTGAACTGGCAGGACATGAGTTTTTGGTAAAAGCCAATAGTTGGATTGAAGGATCTACTATTTTGGCCATTTTGTTGGGCATGTTGATAGGCGCCAAAGTAGCGGATTATTCGATACACATGGCATTAACAGGCACCATTATTGTTTTTGTGGCCTCGGCACTGATTACCATGTCGTTACCGGTACAAATCTTTGCCCATCAGGCTAATTCTGGTTCTGCGATTATCAGATTTTGGCGGCAGATAGGTGCTTTTTTCATCACGCCACGTTCACGATTTGCTATTTTGGGTGGTTCTTTATTCTGGGCGGCGGCGGCAACTTTGAGGGTGATTATCGTAGTTTGGGCACCTTTGGTTTTGTTGTCTAAAAATGCCACCGAAATTGCCGAACTGACTTTGTTTCTAGCCATTGGGATTGTCGTCGGCTCAGTTTTAGTTCCACGTTTAATTCCACTTGAGCATTTGCGTAGAGCCAGAATACCCGCTTATTTAATGGCAGTTTTTATCATTGCCTTAAGTTTTACTGATAGCCTCTGGCCGGCACGTTCTGCGCTGTTATTAATCGGAGTGATGGGCGGGATGTTTATCGTCCCCGTGAATGCGGCCTTACAGGAAATTGGTCAGCACAGTATTGGCAGTGGCAGCGCCGTGGCATTGCAAGGTTTTTTTCAGAATCTCGCCATGCTATTGGCGGTTGGTAGCTATACTTTTGCTGCTGCGCATAATATCGAACCCATTTTTGCAATGCTAATCTTGGGGTTGTTAGTATTTTGCGCCACATTTTTAGTATCACTACATCTCCCTGATAATCAGGAGAGACCGAATTTATAAAGTAACAGGAGCTTTTAATGAAGCTGTTTGAACTTGGCAAGATCACCATGACGCCCTCAGCTATTTCAATTATAGCCAGCTTTAAAGTGCCAATAGGCGATTTGCTGGACAGGCATGAACGAGGCGATTATGGCGAGGTATCAGAAATGGATTGGCGTGAAAACACAATGGCATTATTACCCGAGACCCTGGAAAGAGTTATGTCCGTCTATAACGTTGGAACTGAAAAGCTATGGATCATTACAGACCCGGACAGAACAGTAACAACCTTATTAACAGAGGTAGACTTTTAGCCCCACAACGCTTTAAGAAAAATTTCCGACTGGCAAAAGTAAAATCAGGTAAAAAACCCTCAATCTGTCTGCAGATAGCTTTTCGGTTAAAGACCTTGCAGATAATTATCCCTGCGGAGGCAGTTAAATTGAGCTCATAAATTTTAGTTATCAAATAAAATCAATAACCGCTAACCAACCTGACTTCCCGCCTTAAAAGCTATCAAAATTAAACCTCAATCAACCAACCCAAACATTTAAATACAAATATTGACTCCGACTGCATTCTAATCCTCGCCGGAATTGACAAAAAGCAGCAATAACCTTATTCTCTTGATAATTAATCGATTTTCTTCAGAGCTATTCAAATATGCCGCAATTGCGCACACCGTATTACCTTATTGACGAAGCAGCACTACTAAAAAATCTCAAAATTATCCGCCAGATACGCGAAATGTCCGGTGCAAAATCAGTACTGGCCCTTAAATGTTTTTCAACCTGGTGCGTATTCGATCTGATGCGTGACCACATGGACGGCACCACCAGCAGTTCTCTCTATGAAGCAAAACTCGGTCACGAAAAATTCGGCAAGGAAGTACATGCATACAGCGTGGCTTATTCGGCTCTTGAGATCGAAGAAGTCAGGGAATTTGCCGACAAGGTAATCTTCAATTCCTACTCGCAACTGAACACTTTCCACAACCGCGTAAGCCACCTTAAAGTCGGACTGCGGGTCAATCCCGGCGTCAGTTATTCGCACTTTGACCTGGCAGATCCGGCCCGCAGATATTCACGACTGGGCGTAAGTAGTGCAGAAGAACTTAATGCCGCCGCAGAACTGATCAGCGGAGTAATGTTTCATTTTAACTGTGAAAACGATGACCTTGAAAACCTTAGCGCTGCCATAGACCAGATCGGTAAAAAATACGGCGCTTTTCTTGAAAAAATGCAATGGGTCAGTTTTGGTGGCGGCATCTATTTCACCAAAGACGGTTATCCGGTTGAAAAATTCTGCAAGCTGCTGAAATCATTTTCCGAAAAATTCCAGGTGCAAGTGTATCTGGAACCGGGCGAGGCCAGCATCACCGGCAGCGCCGAACTGGTAACCACTGTGCTGGACATGATTCATAACGAAATTGATGTTGCAATTGTTGACGCTTCTGTTGAAGCACACATGCTTGACCACCTGATTTACCATACCAATCCGCGAACCAACTCTCCCGGTGACGGTACTCATAAAGTTATGATCGCCGGTCGCACCTGCCTGGCTGGTGATATTTTTGGAACCTACGATCTTGAAGCACCTTTAAAAGTAGGGGACGAGGTGCGTTTCGCCGATGCAGCAGGCTATACCATGGTAAAGAAAAACTGGTTTAACGGAGTTGCCATGCCTTCAATTGCAGTCCGAAGACTGGACGGCACTGAAGAATTGATACGCAGTTTTGACTATAACGATTATTTAAGCAGCCTATCCTAAAGGAGATTTATAACATGCGAAAAAATGTAATGATTATTGGCGCTGGCGGAGTTGCACATGTTGCGGCTCACAAAGCGGCCATGAACAACGATGTGTTGGGCGATATCTGTATCGCTTCAAAAACACAGGCCAAATGCGATGCGATCATCGAAAGCGTCAACCGTAAAGGTCACCTAAAAAACCCCAAAGGAAAACTTTATTCAGCGGCACTTGACGCACTGGATGTTGCGGCAACCGTTAAACTGATCAAAAAGACCAAATCAGGTATCGTCATCAACCTGGGTTCTGCTTTTATCAACATGTCGGTACTTGAAGCTTGCATCGAAACCGGCGCCGCGTATATCGACACCGCCATTCATGAAGATCCGGACAAAGTCTGCGAAGAGCCACCCTGGTATGCCAATTACGAATGGAAACGCAAAGACCGTTGCGAAGAAAAAGGCATAACCGCAATTTTAGGCGCCGGTTTTGATCCGGGCGTGGTCAACGCTTACTGTGCACTTGCGGTAAAACGTTATTTCGACAAAATTGAAAGTATCGACATTCTTGATGTCAACGCGGGAAGCCATGGTAAGTATTTTTCAACCAACTTTGATCCTGAAATCAATTTCCGTGAGTTCGTAAAAGTATGGACATGGATAGACCGTAAATGGCAAGAGTTCCCGACTCATTCAGTCAAACGCGAATATGACTTTCCTGTGGTTGGCAAACAGCCTATTTACCTGAACGGTCATGATGAACTGCATTCGCTGTCAAAAAACATCGATGCTGACAACATCCGTTTCTGGATGGGCTTTGGCGATCATTATATTAATGTGTTCACCGTGTTGCGCACCTTGGGCTTCCTTTCGCATCTTCCGGTTACACTGACTACCGGCCAGGAAGTTGTGCCGCTTAAAGTCGTTAAAGCGCTGCTACCTGATCCGATGACCCTCGCGCCCGGTTATACTGGAAACACCTGTATCGGCACCTTCGTCAAAGGCTGGATGCAAGGTAAAAAACGCGAGATTCTGATTTATCAGGTATCCGATCACAAAGCATGTTACGAAGAAATTGAATCGCAAGGTATCAGCTATACCGCCGGCGTTCCACCTGTTGCTGCTGCCATGTTGGTTGCCAATGGTGCCTGGGATGTTAAGAAGATGGTGAATGTCGAGGAACTTGATCCGGAACCATTTATTGAAATTCTTGACCGGATCGGTCTGCCTACAGAAATAAAGGAAATCAAACCTGACAGTAAACGCACTTTCAATGGTACGGTCAGATCACTTGAAGAAGAATTGGCTGATTCAACCGCGACGGTAACAGTTTCTGCGGCAAACCCGATGATTGCTTTATCTCCTGCCAAAGCAGGCAAATCAAAAAAATCGGATTCGGAAAAAGAGAAGAAATCCAGCAAAAAGTAAGTCCAGTAAAAGACTTACTTAACCAACAAGATCACAAAGAAATTAATCTTTGTGATCTTCGCGTGAATTTAAGAACTTAACTTAGCGATTAACGTGAACAATCGTGGCTGGCGGAAACCCGTTAAAATAGGTTGAGGTCGCGTTACTATAAGCACCGATGTTTTTACTGGTTAACAAATCACCACGCGCCAGATCCGAAGGCAATTCTTCCGTCATGGAAATTACATCCAGACCGTCACAGGTCGGGCCAAATACCGTACAAATTTGAGTCGGACCGGTTTTGAACGCATCAAAATGATATTGGCAATGATCGAAAATCACACCAGAAAACGTGTGATAAACACCGTCATTAATGTAATAGCATAGCTTTCCATGCCTGACTGCTTTACCAATAATTTTCGATACTGCAGTTCCTGCAGTCGCAGCAATAAAGCGCCCTGGCTCGGCAACAATATCTACACCATTAGGAAACAACCGATCCAATTCGTTATTTATTCTCTTCGCCAATTCACTAAAAGGCTTGACCGATTCATCATAAGGCGCAGGAAATCCGCCACCGATATCCAATAAATTCATTTTGTCGTAACCACGTTCAGCCACTTCCTTGAAGATCAACGCCGCCATATTAATGGCTTGCATGTAATTCTCGAAATTAGTAGTTTGGCTACCGACATGAAAACTTAAGCCCTCCATATGAAGTCCGGCATCAATGGCTTCAAAAATCAATTCGAGCGCTTCATCATGAGCCGCACCGAATTTTGACGATAATTCAACCATTGCTCCTGCGTTAGAAACCCTAAGACGAAGCACCACACCAGCATCTGGGGCGCACTCTTTGATTTTAGATATTTCTTCGCGATTATCAAAAGTTACCAGCGGTTTGTATTTATTTAGCGTTCGCAAAGTGTCTTCTGCCTTGATCGGATTGGCATAGATAATATTTTTCCAGATCCAGTCATGCTGCTCCTGCTCGGATAGGTCTTTTATATTCTCGAAAACAGTTTCAAATTCAGCGATAGAGGAGATGTCAAAGCTAGCGCCAGCTTCAAACAAAGTTTTGACGATCTCTGGGTCGGGATTAGCCTTAACCGCATAATAAGCCTGAACACGTGGCAGATTATTTTTAAAGGTCGCATAATTACTGCGTATTTCATCGTGATCTATCACGAATAACGGTGTTCCATGAGTTTCGGCAAGATGTTGTAAAGTTTCTGTAGTGATCATCAAATTTCCTAAATATTACTGATTTTGTCTTGTTGATTGGGCTTGATTAATACCCGACGCCTAATTAATAAAAATTATTCCCTTAAAGCACACCCACCTATATCCACTCCAGGCGATATAAATCGTGACGCCGATTAGCGAGATTGCGGACGGCTCCGCGAGTCCGCACCTGCTTTAATAAATCCAGATTCACATCCGTGATCAACGTCATTTCCGTATTTGGCGTTGCTTCTGCAAGAATCGCGTCATGGGGAAATGAAAAATCACTGGGGCTGAAAATGGCTGCCTGGGCATATTGAATATCCATGTTTTCCGCATGTGGCAAATTGCCGACACTGCCGGTAATTGCCACAAAACATTCATTTTCAATGGCACGGGCTTGTGAACAATAACGTACCCGTTGATATGCGTTTTTAGTATCGGTCCAGAACGGCACAAAAATGATTTGCGCACCCTGCATGGTCGCAAGCCTTGCCAGTTCCGGAAACTCGGAATCGTAACAAATCAAGACGGCGATTTTACCACAATCGGTATCAAACACTTTTAACGCATCGCCGCCCTGGACACCCCAACAACTGACTTCATCAATAGTGACATGAATTTTATATTGGGCTTCAAACGTTCCATCACGCCTGAGCAACCACGACACGTTATATAGCTCATGAGAACTATACTCAGGCATGGAACCGGCAATAATGTTGATGTTGTAAGACATGGCCATTTCCAGCAAACCGTTTCTGATTTCACTGGTAAACCCGGCCAAAGCACGAATAGCATCTGGAGGATTCTTGTCATTAAACAGGCCCATCAGCGGTGCACTCATGTACTCTGGAAACAGCACAAAATCAGATTGATAACCCGATACCGCATCAATAAAAAATTCGGCATGTTTTAGCAATTCTTCAACGCTGGTCAAGGTACGCATCTGCCATTGCACAACACCCAAACGAATAATATTTTTGGGGGCGCCTATGGAAGGCAATTTTTCCACGTAATCAAGATTGACCCATTCCAAAAGTGTCGCGAAACCTTTTGAGTCTGCATCTACAGGAAGATATCCTGTTAAAACCTTACGAACATGAAAACCGTTAAGCAATTGAAACGATAATACCGGATCAAAAATTTCCCGATTTTTAACTTCTTCAATGTAACGTACCGGGGTATAGGTATCTGCATATTCGGCATAGCCCGGAATCCGACCTCCGGCAATAAAGCGTCTCAGATTTAGGTTTCGACATAATTCTTTACGTGCGTCATACAATCTCCGCCCCAATCGCAGCCCACGATATTCGGGATGTACAAAGATGTCGATACCATACAAAGTGTCACCCAACGGATCATGATGAGTCAGATAACCATCCCCTGTTATTTGAGCGTAGGTATGAACATCACCAAAGCGATTATAATCAACAATCATACTTAAAGCCGCAGCAACCAGCTTGCCATTATCCTCAATGGCGATCTGACCTTGTGGAAACCGGCTTACTTGAGCTTCATACTGGTCTTTCTTCCAGGCACCGCCCAAATTACCATAAACATGCTCCATTAAATCGGCAATGTTATCGTAATCCTCAAGCGTCAAATGCCGAAGCAGGAGCTTGTGTTTTTCAATTCTAATTTTTTTCATCATGGCTTAAGTATAACTTTGTTATGTGTCAGTTTTGTTACAAAAAAAAAGACAGAATACGCTACATTTTAACGTATTCAGATTTCTCAAAAAACTGATTTGCTTATTGGGAAGTTTTTATTAAAACTCAAAATGAATCCTGGCACTATAAATGTCCAGGGGACCACGATCAGCATTGAAAGCGGGATTGGCTATATGCTGATAATCGAACGCTACCCAAGTCGAACTGAATATATGGCACTGGTAATATAAATCGACCACTTGTTCCGGCTGGTAATTAATTTTACCATCACCGATAAAGCCATCAACCCCTCCCATGTTCAGATAGGCGATATGCTCTTTTGAAATCCAGCTCTGTGCATAGCCAAGCCCCATACTATCTTTTGATCGGCCCCAACGCAGTCCTTTCATGGCCGCGCCAAAAGACAGGGATCGGTCGGTTGAGGTATAAGAATAAACTTCAGTTTTGCCATCCGAATACATACCCCTAAAAAAAATGCCGATATCATCCGTGACGCTTTGTTCTATATTGAGACCTATGCCCATTTTTACACTGGGCTTTCTTACCCAGCAAAGATCGGGAGCTGTGGCATTACCATTCTCATAATTAAACGCCGTACAGGTCGTTGAATTCTTATTAGGATCGGCTTTGAATGCTGCGATAGCGTCATTAAAACTGCCCATTTTTTCAAGATTTCTGAAGCCCAGAATTCTGATAGCACCAGGCTGATCCTTAATAACATGTTTATGTTCAAGCTCTACCTGATCACCATAAGACTTGAAGATATCATATTCTTTGGTTAACTGATTAGGTTCTCTGGGACCGGCAATGTGACCGAATCTAAATGCCCATTGATCAAGATAATATTCGGCTACCAGACCGGTAGTATAACCCCGCGCATCAGCCCCAAAGTCATAGGCGGCATGAGTCATAAATGCCATATTAAAAAATTGACGGCGAAGATCTCCGGCGTAAGTGTTTTTATCAAAGAAATCGAGAATGCTAAATGTGCCGGCACTAATTACTAAACGGCGACTATCAACAGTCCCTGCCAATTTAAAAGGGCCTGATTTAACCTCGCTACTTGTCCCGCCAAATGACAAGGTGTGTTGATAATATGACCTTTCCAGATACCAGGTTGCATTTGCTGCACCATTTTTTTGTAGCTCGAAATTTTGAATACTCCCACCCAAGCCCTTAAGTCCGGAAAGAGGTAGTTCGGAAATCATTGCCGGCGAGACAAAAAACTCCCCGCCCTTCCACGCTTTAAATCCAAGATAAAAAGTATAGGTTGCCGTGAAGCTGTGTTCTGCATCGGGAGACAAGGAATTTGTCGTACCATTCAAATTGGTATAAGCGGCAGGAAACGCCGACTTGAAACTCGAAATATAAGTTGCCTGCGAATAGGCATTCCAGCGTTCATCTTTCAAATCATGCCAGTCATGCTCGGATAGCGCGCCCATCACAGAAAACTCGTCTTCTAAATCCGGGTAATTCTCAGCCTGCACAGTTGTGACTAAAAATAAAGCACACAACGGCACCACTTTTAAAATCTTCATCTATATATCGCCTGACATTTTATTATTAATTCGCCACGGACGAATATTTTACCAAGATTACAATTTTGGGCGATTTAGAGTTGACTGCCCTCACCCCAAATTTATTAATTTAATTTCCTTTCCAACTCGGCCTGGGTCAAATGTCGAACATCTTCACCTTTAAACATATAGACCAAGTGTTCACAAAGGTTACAGGCAAGATCACCTATTCTTTCCAGTGCCCGGGCAAGTGAAATCACATCCAGCATACGGTGAACATTATTGGGGCTTTCCATCATTTTCAGACTCAACTGTCTCAGAACACTACTGTACTCACGATCCACATTTTTATCCAAACTGGTTATGCTGGCGATATCCGCCAAATCCATCCTGGCAAATATATCCAGCGCGTCGTGCAACATGCCCTGAACCAGTTGCGCCATGTGTTCCAACTCGAAATATTGGTCATGCTTGCCTGATTTAGGGTTCGTCAGTTGTATGGTGATTTTTGCAATGCGCTCGGCCAAGTCACCAATACCCTCAAGCTCATCAATAATTTTGATTACCGCAATTAACATTCTTAAATCGAACGCTGCGGGCTGCCTCATCGCTAAAATTTGCATGCATTCTTTATCGATATCAACTTCCAGTTGATCGACTTCACTAGCCAGTTTTATAGCTATTTCAGCCATTTCCAGATCACCGGTAGTGAATGCCAAAACAGCCAGTTTTATCTGATGCTCAACGACTCCTCCCATGGTTAAAACTTTATTACGCACATCTTCAAGTTCTTTATTAAACTGACCAGAAATGTGATGTCCTATTTTACTATTGTCCATTAGCTGTTCCTGTACTTATGATATTTATTTGTCCGACTGCTCATTCGGACTATAGTGATTTTTTAAGTTATTACAATAAATTAAGCCATTATCTCATTAAAAAGCAAAATAACGACACGCTAGCCTGAAATCTTCCACTTTGTGCTACTCGAAATCAAATATAACTTAGCGAAGCCTATTTTTTTATCGGTTGTGGCTGCAATTTCCAGATGTCCTGATTGTATTCAGTAATCGTTCTATCAGTAGAAAATTTACCGCTATTGGCACAATTCAAAATACTCATTTTGGTCCAATGATCCTTGTCTTTAAAAGCATCCTCAACGCGTTTTTGTGCATCGGTAAAACTTCTGAAATCAGCAATCGTCATCCAGGGGTCATTGGGGCTTTTTAAGGAACTGATCAACTCATCAAAAATACCCGGCTCAAATTGGTTAAAATGCCCCGACTCCAGAAGATGCATGACCTGCTGCAAATCCTCATCCTGATCAATGATAGCGCAAGGATCATAATGATCTCGCCTTGCTTCAACTTCCTGCTCCGTCAGTCCAAACAGAAAAAAGTTGGTATCACCCACTTCTTCGCGAATTTCAATGTTGGCTCCATCAAGCGTGCCAATCGTGATCGCCCCATTCATCATCAACTTCATGTTTCCAGTACCTGAAGCTTCTTTGCCGGCAGTTGAAATTTGTAAGGATAAATCAGCACCCGGACATATTTTTTCCATCGCTGAAACACGATAATCCGGCAAAAACAGTAACGTTAACTTGTCACCTATCTCAGCGTCCGAATTAATAACATGTGAAACATTATTGATTAACTTAATCGTGTTTTTTGCCATGCGATAACCCGGAGCGGCTTTACCGCCAATCAACACGCATCTTGCTACACGAGTTCTATCACCTTTTTTAAGGCAATTATAAAGATGAATAACATGCAATACATTTAACACTTGCCGCTTATATTCATGAATACGTTTAACCTGTACCTCAAACAAAGCGTCAACGCTCATTAATAATTCGGTAGGGTGTTTACTTCTTTTATAGTCGATCAAGCGCTGTTTTGCTGCCTGTTTAATAACGCGCCAGCGCTTCCGAAATTCAACATCCTCTGCATAAGGTTCGAGTTTTTTTAACTGCGATAGATCAGTAATCCACTCTCCGCCTATTGTTTCCGTTATCAACGTTGACAGCTCCGGATTACAGGCTGCTAACCAGCGCCTTGGCGTTACACCATTGGTTTTATTATTAAACTTTTGCGGCCATAAAGCATAAAAATCACTAAACAAACCTTGTTGTAATAACTCGGAATGTAATTGGGCAACACCATTTACAGAGAAACTGCCTACTATAGCCAAATGCGCCATTCTAACCTGCTGTTCACCACCTTCCTCAATAATCGACATCCTGCTTAAACGTTCATTATCGGCTGGCCAGTGCATTGAAACCTCTGCCATAAACCAGGCATTAATTTCAAAAATAATATTCATCAATCTTGGCAATAACCGCTGCATCAATTTAACAGGCCATTTTTCCAGGGCCTCAGGCAACAAGGTGTGGTTGGTATAAGCCATGGTATTTTTGGTGATATTCCAGGCTTTATCCCAAGTTAAACCGTGCACATCGATCAATAAGCGCATCAATTCGGCAATGGCAATACTAGGATGGGTATCATTCAACTGGAAACAGCTTTTTTCAGCAAAACGACTGAAATTATTGCCATGCACGCCTGTCCAATGCGCAATCACATCCTGCAAACTAGCTGAAGCGAGAAAATATTGCTGTCGTAATCTTAACTCCTTACCGTTCTCGTTTGCGTCATTGGGATAAAGCACCATGGTAATGTTTTCAGCGGTATTTTTTGCGGCGACCGCTTCCGCATAATCACCGGCATTAAACTCGTCCAGATTAAACTCCTCGGTTGCGACGGCTTTCCAGAGTCGTAAGGAATTAACGGTCCCATTCTGATAACCGGGAATCGGCGTATCAAAAGGCACAGCTAATACATTGCTTGTGCCTGCCCAGTGATAACGAAGCCGATCGTTTTCATCGACATGAACCTCGACCTGACCGCCAAATTTTACCCGGTGCGAATATTCAATGCGCTTGATTTCCCAGACATTACCATGACGTAACCAATGATCAGGTTTTTCAACCTGCTCTCCATTGACAATAGTCTGTGTAAACATGCCATATTCATAACGTAATCCATAGCCTATAACCGGCAGTTGGAGGGTTGCGCAACTGTCTATAAAACAGGCTGCGAGTCGACCCAAACCGCCATTACCCAATCCGGCATCATGCTCGCTACTGATCAACTCTTCAATGGCAAGACCCAAATCGTACATGGCCTGAGTTACCGTATCTGTTACCCCCAGATTAAGCATGGCGTTACTTAAAGTTCGGCCCATCAAGAACTCCATGGACAAATAATAGCCTCGCTTACAGTCATTATCTTTATAGGTTTGATGTGTCAGCTTCCAACGCTCCATCAAGCGATCACGAATGGCTAATGATAAGGCCTCACCCGCATAAAAAGGCGATCGGCAATTCTCATCCCTGCCCAGTAAATGAACATAATATTGTTTGAAATCATCAATAAAATCATGTTTCTTATTCCCTTGTTCAGGAAGCTTAGTGATGGATGATTTTGGTTTGCTGATAATAAATTTGCTTTTGGGCATAGTGAATTCCTTTAAATATGTTTTAGCTGCCAGAAGGATTATCCGAAATCACTTGAAAATTCATTCGTCTCTTAAGAGTGGGACAAAATAAATATAACCCATCACAGAATCAACTTGGGGAGATATTAAAAAAGCAGAAATTATTTTATTACAATTCTTTTGCAGACAATATATCTTAATAAGGTTAAGTGTTCCTGAAAAAGGCGATATCGGAAATGACGTAATTTATTCGCCATATGACCAGGATTATTGATATTTTTTGATAAACATCCTGAACTCAGGATAAGTGATGTTTCGGAGCACCTTCATTTCCGTAGATTTGATTTGATTCGCAAAATGCAGCAGCCAGAACAAAGATTAATTTGAAACCTATCTTAAGATTATGCGGTAAATTCTTTTATGACGAACAGGAAGTTACATTCAATGACAAGATGATACCCCTACTTAATTCAATGGTACTCAAGAAATATGACAACTTGATGAAATAATAAACAAGGGCAATGCCCTATAACGCACAACTTGCATATGATCTGGTAAAATCACACATAGCGAGATAATTTTTTCAAGAAATCAAATCTCGAATTTTTCACATTTAAAACTATTTGCCTACTTATACATAAAAAATCCTTATGAACCTTAAGCGTCTAACTCCGTTTATTTTTGCTTCTTTAATATTTTCTGGCTGCAATAATCAAACACCTACTGCAAGTTGCTCTTCTCCAGATACGCAAAAATTAATTAATACACTGCTAACCGAACAAGCAGAAAAGTTAACTGTTGAAAAACGGTATGATCAGTATGACGGCTCATTTGTATTTGGCGCCACTAAAATCAGAGCTTCATTAGCTCAAATTCAAATCATTCTTGAAAACGTTAATACAGTGAATCAAGATGTAAACAGCAGTAAGAGCACTTGCAATGGACTATTAAATGTCACGGTTCCGCCTGCAATATTGAATGACGCGAATATTGCTCGTGACAGTCAGCAGCAACCAAAAATTGCTCAATACGCAAAACAATTAAACATCGAAAGCAATAGCAATGTTTTTACGCAAATGATTAATTATTCAGTAAAGCCGGCAGGAAAAAACAAAGAACCTTTAGTTGAATTTGAAACATCGGCATGGGTACACTTACTGGATGAAATAACTACATCTGCATTATTAAAACCTACAGTCGATTCTCAAGAAACCTTTTATATAGAGAAAGATGAGCAACCTGAACAACGTGAACCTGTTCAATCTGAAGCTGATGCGAATCTGGACAACGACAAAATCAAAGCCTTGCAAGTAAAGCACAATTTAGAAAAATTAAACCAGGAAATACTTGAAGCGGAGCAGATTGAAAAAGAACAGGGTACAGCCCAGGCAACAGAAAAACCCGTTTATTTAATTCCAACAAACTACCCCAGCTTTAATTGCGCAACCGTTACCAAACCAACCGAAATCACAATTTGTAACAACCCAGCATTAGCAACTTTAGATGTCGAAAACATGAAGATTTATAAAATTGCAAAGAATACAGATCCTGTGATTACAAAAGAAATCTGGATGAACTCAATAAAATCAAAATATGCCTGTGGAACAGACATAGACTGCATTACAAATATCTATAAAAAATCAATACGTAATTATGGCTGTGTGGCTGATAAAGCGCTGTATTGCACAGATTGAAAATCGGCGACCAGAATCATGATCCACATTAAAACAGGACGCTAACATAAGCAAAGAACTGATCTTTAATAGTGATAATTAAAACCACACTCACCAAAGATGCGACTAGATAGCGGAACATCAACTACGGTATTTTGAATTACATCGACATCGCATTTAAGATTGACCGGCGCTTTTTTAATTGCAGAACTTTGGATAGCACTATGATTAACTGCCAATAGACTCTCGGCGCTTGGTTGAGTGAATTTTTCAGTAACCGGCATTAGGTCTGGAAGCGTTAAAATCAAATCCGAAGGCGGATCATATTTATCAAACGATTTTTGCTTGCCTGCCTGTGCTGACTCCGATAAATACAAAACGACACCGACTACAAGCAACATTTTTTTAAGTGCGTTAAAAAATGTCTTCAAGAAAATTGCCACTTTCATGAGCCTTCTCCTAACCAAATTCCAATTACAAAAAGATTAGTCGATTTCCTGAAAAAAACAATGATTGAACAATTCTGCCAGATTTGTAAGGGGCAACGTTAATTTTTATAAAGAGCAAAACTTTCGGCCGCTTAAAGCTTATAGAGAACCACACCCTAGAAAAACAGGCAAAACACTAACAATTCAGCTGTTTGTCGTGGTTCTTTTTTAGTCAATTTACCCCTGAAGATTATAGCGATAACTACTCTAAAATTTTCACCAGCCAGCCAGCTTCACCTTTACAATTATTCTGACCTTCGGCGGTGATTGCAATTCTGGCATACACACCTTTTAACGAAGGTGGAAGTGTGCCACTTACCTGGAAACCACCTTCATTCCTTGGGATCACTTTAAGTGCTGCAGGGAACTCTTTTACTGCGACCTTAATGGTAGTTGGGGAAGTATTTGCAGAAGCCGAAAAAGTAAAATCGGAACCTGCTGTAACATTGGCATTTTCACTTGGAAAAAAGTTACTAAATTCCGGCTTGGCACAGGCTTTTGAACTGCTGCTGCTTCCATAAGCCCATGAGGCACTAGCAAAAGTCATTAATATAAAAAAACCCAAGCAATTAATTATTTTCATACTGCGCCTCATAGTGTTAGTTACGTAGGTGATTGCCGCCAATAAACTGCGGCATCAATCTTAATTTATATTTAAAACCATTAAATTAAAATAATCAGAATATACCTGACTAAAAACCTAAAGGCTTATTTATTTTTAGTGTAAGCTTCCAATTGAATTATTGAATCAATTGTTTTTTCTAAATTTTCTTCTGCAAGCGTTAGTTGTTCTAACTCCTGCTTTAAACTGCCCGTTAACATTTCTTCAACAAAAATCTTACGATTTCTAACTGCTATTAACGATTCTTTAAGAGCCGCAACATTTTTAGAGTCTTTATGATCGTTTGATTTTATGATCTTGAAAGATAACTTTTTAACCATATTACTAACAGTCCCACCACTGATATTATATTTCTGCATAATTTCTTTATGTGGTTTTCTATCCAGCAGCATTTGATTAATGCCCGATTTCTCTTCTTCCGTTAATCTTTTAACTAATTTTTTCGATGTATCAGTCATATCAATCTCCAATAAAAACTTTAGTGTAAAACTTTTCACACAACATATCAACTACATATCGCGTTCTATATTTTCAATTTTCGAATATATCCATTTATAGTTGATCAGAAAAATAAATATATTAGACTTCACAATCAAATACTCCAAATCTACCTGACCTTGTAAGCAATAATAGCAACAACTATATTCACATTATTTTTATCCATAACCTCATACTGACTTTTGGTCGCGCATGAGATAAATCGCCAAACAAACAAAAATACTATTCAATAAAAACCTATTTATGGGCACATCACCAATGAAGTAAACACTAAATCAAGATCAATTTATTTTGTATACACGTGGTAACTATAAAGTTTATTTGTAATTTATATCGACTAGTAAAAAATCATTAATACCACAATCAACAATATTCATGATTTGTCTGTTTCACAAAAAATCAGCTAAAACCACTTCATTCGACTTCAAGTTACTTTAAAAACAGGGCTTCTTATAAACCTGAAATGGTGATTTAGTTAAACCATGAAAATTCCAACATCCCAACTTACTCGTTACTTTTTGTTGCATTAGGACCAAGGCAAAACTAAACTTTCTATAACTCCGACAGACTTTATTAAAAATTAATCCCATGACCGACTTAGAAAATAGCCAGGATCACCTTTCCGATGTAAAAAACCTACTTGCCCGGCATAAGTTAGTTGAAGATCTGGTACATAAACAAAATCTAACCGAATTACGAAGACTCTTACATCAACTAGGGACAGAACCTATAGCGCGTATTCTGGAAGCCTTGTCAGATGATGACTTACAAATTATCTGGAAACTGGTTCCCGACGAGCAAAAAGAAGAAATCCTCCTAGAAATCTCAGACGATGTCCGTGTGGAATTGGTTACCCAAGTAAAACCTGTCACCCGAAGCATGATGAGTCGAGTGTTTGATCTTCACGAAGGCTGTCTGCGCCAAATCGTTATAGAAACCCGCGAAGATCTTGCAAAAGCCAAACCGGTGTGGATTGATCTGGTCATGCCCGAAGATGAACATCTGGCCTGGGCAAATGAAATATTTGGCGTCAAACTCCCCAATCCCCGTGATCTGACCGATCTGGAGTCCAGCGCCCGCTTTTATGTCGAAGATAATGGCGACGTTCACTTACACTCTGACTTTCTGCTGGACCGGGAAGATGATTCGCACAACGTACCGGTCGCCTTTATCCTGAACAAGGAAACCCTGTTTTCAATCAGAAGCGAAGAATTGCCGGTCTTTCATTTACAACGCTTACGTGCCAGAGCCGAATCCGGTTACGTCACCGAAGCTAAAGATGTGCTACTCGACCTTTATTCGGCCGACGTAGAATATTGCGCAAACGCGCTGGAAGCGGTTTACACCGAACTGGAAGCTGTCGGCAAACAGGTTTACGGTTCTAACCTGACGGATCAGGAGTTAGCAATGATTCTTGCCGCCATTGCCGGAGAAGAAGATCTTAACGGACGCATTCGCCGCAATCTGCTCGACACCAGACGCGCCCTGTCTTTCCTGATGCGAGGTAAATTTCTGTCTGATGCGCAACATGAAAATGTTCGCGAAATTCTACGTGACATTGAATCTCTGGATGGTCACACTGCGTTCCTGTTCAACAAAATCAACTTTCTGATGGACGCGATCGTCGGTTTTGTTAATATCAACCAGAACAAAGTCATGAAACAATTAACCGTGCTCAGCGTCGTTTTTATGCCACTTAACGTTCTGGCAGGTATTGGTGGCATGTCTGAATATTCTATGATGACCAAAGAGATTCCCTGGCCTGTCGCTTACAGTTTTTTTACTGCAGGCTTAGTAATTGTTGGTTGGGCTACTTTTATCGGCTTGCGTTTTTTCGAGAATCGCAAGATAAAAAGCCTGCCGACTGTAACTCGCAGACTGTCACGGTAATATGTGGGGAGTGAAAAACCTATTCACTATGAAATCACTTCAATGCCCGCTGCCGCCTGGCCTCCTTAGGGTCATGCAGCAAAGGGCGATAGATTTCTATTCTATCGCCCTCTTTAACAGTTTGATCAAGTTTGCAAGCTACACCAAAAACTCCTGCTTTTAATTCAAGTTTGCCAAGTTCAGGAAAACGCTCCAGCAAACCGGAAGCGTTTATCGCAGCCTCAACCCTGGTTTCCTCAGGCAAAGTTAATTCTACAATGACCTGAAGCTCAGGCTTGGCATAAACGACTTCAAGCTTAATCATAAATTTGTTTAGCCCGATCGGTAAACGAGCTCACCATGGTATTGCAAATCTGATTAAAAACAGCGCCGAAAGCCAAACTGGCCAACTTGCCCGACATTTCAAATTCCAGATCCAAAGATATTTTACTGGCATCTTCGCGTAACGCTATAAAATCCCACTTCCCTTCCAGAGACGAAAAGGGGCCGTTCAATAGCGAAATCGTCATGCTGTGTCCTGAATCAATCCTGTTACGGGTAGAAAAACATTTCTTAAACCCGCCTTTGGAAATCAATAACTCGGCTTCAAAAAAATCTGCTTCCCGTTTGATGATGCGACTGCCGCTACACCAAGGCAAAAACTTTGGATAGGCTTCAACATCATTAACCAAATCAAACATTTGCTGTGCTGAAAATTTGACCAGAGCACTTTTTTGGATAACGGTCATGCTCAAAGAACTCCAATAACATGCAAGAACACCAAAAATACAGAAGCGGGCGCCACATAACAAGTTAATGTTTTCCAAGCCTGATAGCTGAGCGCATCCGGCATGCCCAACTCCTGTTCGGTATGCTGCTGCTTCATAATCCAGCCTGCAAAAACGGCAATGCAAAAACCGCCTATGGGCAACATCAAATTGGCTGTTAAATAATCCAGCAAATGAAAAATAGTTTTATCGAAAATCTTGATTTCAGACCAGACATTAAAAGAAAAAACAGTGCCCAAGCCAAGTAACCAAGTAATTGCACCTGACCAGATGCAAGCTTGTTCGCGGCTCATGTTTTTATTTTCAACCAGCCAAGCTACGGCAGGCTCAATCAGGGAAATAGATGAGGACAAAGCAGCAAACACCAGCATCACAAAAAATAAAATACCGAACAACCAACCGCCCGTCATATTCCCAAACGCAATCGGCAAGGTTTGGAAGATTAAGCCTGGGCCGGCGGCAGGCTCCAAGCCACTGGCAAAAACAATCGGGAAAATGGCAATGCCCGCCAACAAGGCAACCACCGTATCAGTTCCCGCGATCAAAATGACGGTTTTGGCTATTGACACCTCTTTGGGCAAATAAGAACCGTAAACCATAATGGCTCCCATACCTAAGCTCAAAGTAAAAAATGCATGCCCCATCGCCGTTAATACACCATTAGCGGTTAACTTACTGAAATCAGGCGTAAACAAAAATTTAATGCCGCGATCATAACTGTCAGTGGTCATCGCATAAGCCACCAATAAAATCAGCAACACAAACAGACTGGGCATTAAAAAGCGTACGGCTCTTTCTATACCTGAATTAACGCCGCGAACCACAATCAGCATGGTCGCCAACATAAATAAACTGTGCCAAAAAATCAACTGCACCGGGCTGGCAACAAAACTGTCAAAAAGTCCTTTTATCTCGGTTGCATCGGCACCAAAAAAACTGCCGGTAAAAGCCTTTAGCACATAAGCCGACGCCCAACCTGCGATAACGCTGTAATAAGACAAAATTAAAAATCCGGCAATTACGCCCATCCAGCCTAAATAATGCCAGTTACTATCCGCCCCCGCTTCCTTAGCCAAGGTTTTCATGGTTTCAATCGGATTTTGTCTGCTACGCCTACCGAGCATGGTTTCCGCCATCATAATTGGAATACCGATCAGTAACACACACAACAAATAGACCAACACAAAAGCCCCGCCACCGTTTTCACCAGTAATATAAGGAAACTTCCAGATGTTCCCCAAACCCACTGCCGAGCCGGTTGCAGCCAGAATGAATGCGAAACGTGAGGACCATTCGCTATGTTGTGTTGTTTTTGTATCCGTCATTGGGTGCGCCTGTTAAAACTTAATAATTATAAAATCCTGACGAATGGGGCTTTCGCAAGGAACTTTTCTGTTAATCAATAACATCAGTTGGTAATATCGAGTAAAATAACAAAATTATTCCTTTACGTCAGTTTAAAAATCTTAACTCGCACTTATGGCCGAAAAAAAGTCCAAGAAAAATGACAAACAGCAAAATGCCAGGATTGCCGTAAATCGCCAGGCTACTCATGAATATTCAATTGAGGAACGATTCGAAGCGGGCGTTGTTTTACAAGGCTGGGAAGTCAAAAGCCTCAGGGATGGTCGCATCCAGCTTAAAGAAAGTTACGTGGTAATCAAAAAAGGTGAGGCCTGGTTGTCAGGCGCCCATATTTCGCCGCTGATATCCGCATCGACTCACGTTAATCCTGACTCTATCCGCGCTAAAAAACTGTTGCTACACCGGCATGAACTTAACAAACTGATTGGTTCGGTCGAACGGAAAGGTTACACCTTGATTCCATTATCAATGTACTGGAAAAACGGTAGAGCCAAACTGGAAATCGGTCTGGCAAAAGGCAAGCAGTTACACGATAAACGAGCCGCCTCAAAAGACCGCGACTGGCAACGTGAAAAAGGTCGCATATTGAAAAAAGGTTAAATTAGATTCAAGAATTTATCCTTGAACCTTGAACCTTGTTTATAAATCCCACTATTAGTAAAAATACCATGTCCACACACCCGAACCTACTGTCACCCAACACCAGTCTGCTGATCATCGTCGATTTACAGACAAAATTATCCGCAGCCATGCCAGAGACCGAAGCGGAACAGATGGCAGCCAACGTCCGCAGCCTGGTTGAAGCCTCAGCGCTCTTAGCCATCCCGGTATTGTTAACCGAGCAATATCCCCAAGGTCTGGGCGCCACCGATTCAACTATCGCAGAACTACTGGCAGAAGACACCCTGATTTTTGAAAAAACCGGGTTTTCCTGCTGTGCGGCTGAAGGATTTACTGACAACGTAGCCAACACGGATCGCAAACAAATTATATTGGTCGGTCAGGAAGCCCATGTTTGCGTGTTACAGACCGCTTTGGAATTAATGGCTTCAGGCTATCAGGTACACGTCGTCGAAGATGCAATCTGTTCCCGCAAAGCCGAACATAAATTCTATGCCTTACAGCGTCTGCAACAGCAGGGCGCGACTATTACCAATTATGAATCGGTCTTGTTCGAATGGGTTAAAGATTCGACACACCCGGACTTCAAAAAAATCTCTGGCTTGCTCCACTAACCCGATAAACCTTGAAACTTAATCGCCATGTCACTCACCCACTTTATTGAAAAAATCACCACTGATGCTCTGGTCAGCTTTGATGAAACTATCTCCGTCATCTCAGATAACTATCATTATCAGGCTACCCAATTCAGCAACGGTTTGAATGATCAATTGCTGGTCAATCTTGCCGGAACTAACGAAGGTTCCTGTAAAATTTTCGCTTTTGCCCAGATCCACGGACTCACTCAGCAACAGACTTTAAATTTGTTTGGTGATTATTACCGGCTGGAGGTTTTAAACAATCCAAATGGCACTGGACATCAAAATATAAGAACTTTCATGAAATACGGTTGGGATGGCGTTTGTTTTGATGGCGTAGCGTTGGCGGCAAAATAAATTTGATCGACTTCCTCATTATCGGTCAGGGTTTGGCCGGCAGCCTGCTAGCCTGGGAACTCATTCAACGCGGCTGCAAAATCATCATTATCGATAACGGCCTTGAAAACGCCTCCCAAATCGCAGCCGGTCTGATTAATCCGATCACCGGCATGCGCTTTGTAAAATCAAGCGATGTCGACACCCTGCTTCCAGTAGCAAAACAATGCTATTCAAACCTGGCCGATTTTTTTCAGCAGAGTTTTTATATAGAAAAACCCATGCTGCGGATTTTTGATAGCACGAACGACTTAAAAATCGCCACCAAACGCTTTAATAATCCAGATTATCTGGCTTATCTCAATACGCTTCAAACCCAACAAAACACAATCGAGAATCTGGCTGTTCCGTTTGGTTTTCTGGAACAAAAACAAACCGGTTATTTATTAACCCGACACCTTTTGAGTAACCTTAAAGCTTTTTTCATTGAAAAAAACAGTTACCGGCAAACTGCTTTTGATTTTCAGGATTTACAGCTTGAACCGTCTTTATCCTGGCAGGATATTCACCCAAAACAGATTATCTTTTGTGAAGGCTATCAAGCCACCCAAAATCCCTGGTTCTCCTGGTTGCCGTTTCAACCGGTCAAAGGCGAAATCCTGACCTTGCAACATCTGACAAAACTGCCTGATAAAATACTTAATTATGGAAACTGGCTCATCCCGCTGGATGAGCAACACATCAGGATTGGCGCCACTTTCGACCGAGAAAATCTGAATACCGAAATTACCGAACACGGCAAACAAAGTCTGCTAAGTAAACTCAAGCAACTCTCAACCGGATTGAACCAAGTAAATCTGCTTAGCCAACAAGCCAATATCCGGCCTTGTACTTTGGATAAACAGCCGTTTATCGGTCGCCATCCGCAATATCCGCAACTCGCTATTTTTAACGGTTTTGGTGCCAAAGGCAGCTTACAAATACCCGGTTACAGCCAACAGTTCGCAGACACCATATTAAACAACATTCCCCTACCCTCTTCCTGTAACACCCAGCGCTACCATGAAACGCATTTCTCTGCTTAACACCGCTCACGACTTACTCAGCGATATTCTTAAGCCCGGCGATATTACAATTGATGCCACCGTTGGCAACGGGCACGATACCTTGTTTCTGGCTGGACAAATCACTCCATCCGGCCAAGTGTTCGGGTTTGATATACAACAGCAAGCCATTGATTCAGCGCGGGATAAACTTCAGCATAACGCCTTATCAGATTGCCTGACTTTGTTTCATTCCAGTCATTTGGAGATGGCGGAAAAAATCCCCGCTCATCTCCATGGCAACATCAAAGCGATCATGTTTAATCTGGGCTATTTGCCGGGTGGCGATAAAAGCCTCATCACGCAAGCCACGTCTACCTTGACGGCTTTAAACATTGCCTGTCAGCTATTAACAACTAACGGAGTTATAACTGTGCTGGCCTACCCAGGGCATCCGGGTGGCGATAGAGAAACCGGTCTGATCAAAGACTGGTGCGGACAACTGAATGCCGAACAATTTGCAGTGAGCACACTCTACAGCACAGAGCCTAAAGACTCGGCACCTCGACTTTTTGTTATACGAAAGCATCGCTAAAAAGGCATATACCATTTTAAACTAAAAATTAATCCTAAGCGGTACGTAGAGTTATTAATACTTGTATTTTAACTCTATGCTTCTCGTAATTGGGTACACACATTAAATCTTTAAGCTATAATATTAGCAAATACTTAAATTAATCTTTATCCGTATATGTAAATATACGCGATTAATATTTCACATTCATTTAAAAATATTTAAGCTATTGATTTTTAATAAATTAA